>JBOGKX010000058.1:0-40943 GCA_050746125.1 Terriglobales bacterium
GGCAGCGATCCAGCGAAGACCTGGCGGCGGCCCGCCGTCACCTGAATCCACACTGGGGCGTTGGCAGCGATCTGCAGCACCACCCGCGGCGCAGGGCCGCCTGTAGCCGCCTCTGCCGCGAGCGGGCGAAAGCAGTGCGCCCGCCGCCTAGCCCCGGACGGCCCTCACCGCACGCTTACGCAGGTGCCGGCAAGCGTTGCGCTGCGCGGTGGTGGCGAGATCGAGCGACCAGGCCGAGACAATCAGCAATTGAAGCTGTTGCGGGTAGCCGGCCTGCGTCGATCGCCCTCTGGGCGGAATGCCGGATCACATCCAGCAGCAAGTACGAGCACTTCGCATCCTCCGCCAACCGGAATACGTTCCGTTTGGCTGGGCAAGGGCGGCTCAAAGAGGCAAATCGCTTGCGCGACATCCCGAGAAGTGCCGTCCGAGATTATATCGCCTTAGATTCGCCTTTCTTCCGTGACTCCGAGCCATACGCTCCCGAGAGCTGCGCAGTGCTTTTCTTGAACTTCACGACTACGCGCCGAAGCCCGGCGAAAGTGCTGAGGTCGAAGCTCGCTGCATACGTCTCTTCAGACCTCGTGCAGCAAGCGCTGGCGGTGGCCTCAGGATCGATGGGGAAGAAGTACTAAAAGCCGTAGCGTTAGCTGCTATTGGCAGGAACAGGAACGTGTATTGACGGGACGCCAGCGGCAACCGCTCGGTGCAAAGACCAGGTCTTGCTTTTGCATGCGGGTCTGGCGGCAGAGCGTGCAATAGGCAGGAACGTTCGATGCCCGAAGACCCAGAAATGAGGGTCCTGGCCTCGAGGCGTACCTCCCGTCACTTCGCGCCCAGACCGTCGAGGTTGAGTTCGGCGCATCACGGCGGAAGCGCCTGTATGCGTTGGCGTTTGCCTCCGAACCGTGGTGTGGGGCGGTAACAATCATCCCGTGGCTCCAAGGCACGGCGTTTGGGAACGCGAGGTCGGAATCGGCAGTGAACAGGATGGGTGGTGCATAATCATCACTCGGGGAACAGAAGACGAGCGATTCGCGGTTGGCAGTTGTAAGAGCAGGTACGCAAGCGCCGAGAGAGCGTTGACCGTCACGTTGCGCACTTCGCGGGAGTTGACGGGAACAAGGGCCGCTGGGATTCCGCCTGACGCGTCCAAGCCCGAGTTCTCAAACCACCGGATGCGGCAGCCGCGGTGAAATGCCAGACGCGTGATGCGGCGGATCCGATCTCCCGCCGCAATTGCTTCGGCGAATATTCGGAAGCGGAGGTCGTCCGTCCGGGGTCCGTGCCAAAACAATGGCCAGTGGGGATACCAATCAAGTTGCGGAAAGTCGGGTAGCCAGATATGGCCTTCACTGCTCTCTTTGAGTGCGGCTTCCACCAGTTAGTCGGCGCTCAGAGTGTCCCTGTTTTCAGATAGCCCCTCTCTTTGATTCCTACTCCCCGTTTGCTCAAGTAGGGTGTCGCCCTCTTGAGTATCCGACGGCTTCAGATCGCCGAGCGCCTTCACGTTTTCGGCGAGCTCGCGCGTGAATTTGTCCGGTCGAAAAAGATCTCTCAAGCGGTCGGTCCACGAGCCGGGCAGCCACACTTCTTTGCAGCGCAGCCCCGACTGGAGAAAGCCGATGATGCCGTTCGTATGGTCAGCGTCGTTGTGGGTGCAGATGATTGCATCGGCACCCGCGCGCTTGGTGGCTAGTTGGAACTGCGCGGGAAAACCGGTCACTGACCTGCCACCGTCAACCAATGCGGAAAAGCCGTTGCTCCTCTCAGCGTAGAATGCATCTCCCTGAGGGACGCCGATGGCAACAAAGCGTGGTTTCATTCCTGGCGACGCTTCGCCACGGCGCTGAGCATAACACGCCGCAGAGGAGAGTGAGATCTAGACGGTACCTCGTGAGCGCCAAACCTCCGCGGTCTGAAAATCGCCAATCGAAGGTGCCCGGCGCTAAGCTGAATGTACGGGGAGCGGTAATTAATTGCCTGGCTGTCAATAGTGGCCAACACCAGCCACCTAGGACGGGGGCGGCGGCGACTTGACCAAGGCTTGATCATCGGCGCAGCTCAACCCTGAGCGCTCTCTACGGGACCGGGCCAACAGCGCTTCACCCGCCGTGAAATGCGTCAGCGCATTGCCAGAACAATTGCCCGGCGATTAGATTGCTTGTGGTCATTTCTGCTGGCAATCACCAACTGGACGCTTGCCGGCGGCAGTTCCGTCGCACGGGCGTTGCCATGGATCAGCCGGTGACGTGTCGGGATGCGGGCAACGGCCGCGCGGATCGTGGCCACCGAGCGCGGATCCTTGGCGAGTTTCGGGATCGCCGTTTTCAGGTCGCAGGTCGCCGCCAGTCCGCTCGGCAGAAATGCGGCAAGACGGCACGCGTCGTCCTGGGGGGCTTGCGGTTGAGGCACGCATCCCAATACCGTCCGGAGGGAGCGGGTGATCACGCGCCCCCGATCAAGCAGGTGCAATCCGCATATGCATCCGATCTCACCCACCGTCCAGGTACTGCGTCAAGCGCTCAGGACCAGCGCGGGACGGTGACGCTGTCGACGTACCGATGCAGCATGTCGGGCGTGAACTTCAGCCTGCGTCCGACGCGGGCGTGCTCGATTTTTCCGCGGCGCGCGAGCCGCAGCAGCGTAACGGGGTGCAGCCCCAGGTGTTCAGCGGCCTGCTCGATGGTATAGAGGATAGGCGGTGCGGTGTGGGTGGCGGTCGGTTCGTTTGGCGGTCGCATGCAGCCCAATACCGCCGGCCGCAAGGCGTCCCGCTGCCGCACCAATCCAAGGCGTGTCTGCGCCGGTGTGTGCCGTGTCTGCGTCGCGAACGTTCTCCGAGGCTCTCCAGGATTCCTCGAACGCTCTCCTGGGATCTTAGCTCCCGTGACCGTCAAACGCCTTGTATTCAGCTATTTACACTGATTTGTTGGGCTTACCGACATGTTAACTGATCGGTAAATATTGACAATCCCTCCCTCTCCGCCAGATTGTCAAGTTAACCGTGCGTGCCATCCGCTCCCGCGTAATCCCGCGCAGATAGAAAAACCTCCGGAATATTGCCGCTCCCAAGGCGCCCGCCAGGCGATCGCACCGCGCGGTCCTGTCTCGTCTCCTGTTGACGGAACCGCCGCCTTTCCGTCTACACTGGCCCGTTGCTTCCTCTCAGGTGACTCAATGACTTCCATTCGCTCCCTTTTCCGCCGTTTTATGCCGCTGCTGGCCGCGTCGGCATTGCTCGCCCTCGGCACGGCTAGGGCTGCCGCGCAGCAGAATCACTCGCAGTATCCCGCGCTGCCGACGGAGATGCCGTCCCACTTCCAAACGCCGACACCGAACCGCCCTTACATCATCCGCATCGTGGAAATTCCGATGCGCGATGGCACCAAGCTCAACACCGTCATCCTCATTCCCAAGGGTGCCTCCAATGCCGGCATCGTGCTCGACCGCACGCCCTATAACGCCGACCGGCGCATCAATTCCGCCGCCGCGAATCCACTCTTGCGCGCCGGCTTCATCTGTGTCTACCAGGACGTGCGCGGCAAGTATGGCTCCCAGGGCGACTACGTCATGAACCGTTACGTGCTCGGCCCGCTGAACACGACGCCCGTCTCCGATGCCACCGACGCCTCCGACACCATCGGCTGGCTGTCGAAGAACATCCCTGAAAGCAACGGTCGCGTCGGCGTGATTGGCATCTCCTACGACGGCTACGAAGCGTTGATGGACCTCGTCCATCCCAACTCAGCCCTGAAAGCCGCAGTTCCCGAAAACCCCATGGTGGATGGCTGGCGCGGCGACGACTGGTTTCACTACGGCGCCTTCCGCGAGCAGATGATGCCCTACATCTACCAGCAGGATTCCACCCGCGCCAGTACCGACCGCTGGTTCCAGGACTATACCGACGACTACACCATGTGGCTCAAAGCCGGCAATCCCAGTGTCATTGCCCGCGAGTACAACATGGACCAGCTCGGTTTCTGGCGCAAGATCGTCGAGCATCCCTCCTATGACGAGTTCTGGGCGGGTCAGGCCGTGGATAAGATTCTGGCCAAGGAGCCGCTGACGGTGCCGACCATGCTGGTCGCCGGCCAGTGGGATCAGGAAGACATCTACGGAGCGCTGGCGGTGTACCGCTCGCTCAATGCGATTCCGTCGAACCGCTCGAACCTGTATCTGACGCTGGGCCCGTGGTACCACGGCCAGGAAGCTCGCACCGGCACCAACCTGGGCGCCATCCAGTTTGGCTCGGACACTTCGGCGTATTTCACCAACCACATTTTGATTTCGTTCTTCAAGCAGCACCTGGAAAACGGCCCCAACGCGAACCTTGCGCACGTGTACGCCTTCGTCACCGGCACCAACCATTGGGAACGGCTTTCGAGCTGGCCGGGCTGCGCCGGCGATTGCACGGTTCATAACGAAAACCTCTACCTACAGGCGAATCACGGCTTGGGCTTTGAGCAACCCTCCGCGAGCGGCAGCGGCTACGATCAGTACGTCTCCGATCCCGCCGCGCCGGTCCCGTATCGTCCTCGCCCCACGCCGCGCGCGGAATCCGCCACCTGGCCCGAGTGGCTGGTGGGCGATCAGCGTGAGGTTTCCGGACGTCCCGACGTCGAAGAGTACGAAACCCCCGTGCTTATCCAAGCGGTGCGCATGAGCGGCCGTCCACGGGTGCATCTGGTCGCCTCGACGAGCGGTACCGACTCCGACTGGGTCGTCAAGCTGATTGATGTCTACCCCAACCAGGACTACGTCGAGCCGAACATGAGCGGCTACGAGCTGTCGGTGGCCATGGATATTTTCCGGGGCCGCTACCGCACGGGTTGGTCGAATCCGGAGGCGCTCACGCCCAACGTCCCGCTGCTCTATACCTTTCACTTGCCGGCGGCCGACCACGTCTTTCTGCCGGGCCATCGCATCATGGTCCAGATCCAGTCAAGTTGGTTCCCGCTCTATGACCGCAACCCGCAGACATTCGTGCCCAACATCTTCGACGCGAAGCCTTCGGATTACGTCATTGCCACACAGCGCATTTACCACAGCCCGGATCACGCCACCTACCTGGAGTTGCCGATCGCCACAGTCAAGTAGGTGCTCCGGATCGCAGGTACCCAAAGGCGCTTGGCGGGGCTACCCCTCCTGACCGGCTGCGGCATTAGCGCGTGCGCGCCAGGAGTGCGGCCGCGGCGCGATCGTTGGGGTGGCGCCCAAGCCAATCGCCGAGCAAGGCACGGGCGGCTGCGCGATCGTGCAGGATCAACTCGAGCCGGGCGAAATTAAGCAGTGTGTCGCGGGCCTCGGGATCCTGCTTGAGCAGCTCTTGGAACGTGGCAACGGCCTTTTGCGCCTGGCCTTGCTGCGCGTAGAGCACGGCAAGATTGTTACCGGCCTGGAGGTCATTCGGCGCGAGCGCGAGCGCTTGGCGGAAATCGGCTTCAGCGGCGGCGCGGTCGCCGTTTCGGGCGGCGAGGATGCCGCGGTTGTTGAGCGCGTTCGCGAAGTTAGGCGAGAGGGCCAGGGCGCGATCCAAGCTGCGTTGTGCCCCGGCAAGATCGCCTTGCGTTAGCTGCAAGTATCCCAAATTGTTCCAGGCGTCGCTAAAATCGGGCGCGTCTTCCGTGGCCGTGCGCAAGAAGCGGGCGGCGTCGGGTGCGCCGCCCTCCATGGCGAGAACACCGAGAAGATTTTCGGCCTCCGCGAAATGCGGGCGCAGCGCTAACGCCCGCTGCGCGGCTGCGCTCGCCGCCGAACGATTCCCAAGTCCGCGGCGCACTAGCGCCAGGTTATAGAAGACGTCCGGATCGTCAGGGAACATCTTGGCCGCGAGCGCCAGGTAGAGATCGGCTTCGGCGTTCAACCCGGCAGTTGCCAGCGCCGCGCCCAAGCCGCGCGTATCGCGATGGAAGGCAGCCAGCACGCTGCGCCCGGGAAACGGCAACGCGCCTCGGAGCGGCACGCCGCCCTGATCCGCTCCGCGCAGATCCGCCAGCACGTCGCCTGCGCTCGCACCACCCCAATAAACCTTGACGAGCTCGCCCCGATTCAGCAGCCAGCCGGTGGGCAACGCCACCGGTCGCCGCCGATCGAAGAGCTGCGCCATCAGCGTCGCGGCGAACCCTTGGAACCGCGGTGTTGCCTCGATTTCGTTTGGCGATAGGGCCGCCGTCCCGCGTGGTGGGAATCGAATCAGCAGCGCAGGCGCGCCGGCGGCCTGTGCCGCCTGCCAGGGCGCGAGCGCCGCGCCATCCTCGGCTCCTCTCGCCAGCCACACTAGGCTGCGCGTTTTATCCCGGCGGATTCCACTTGGGGCGGGGCCACGCCAGCCTAATACGGAGGGCGAAGGCAGCGGCAGCGGTTCGGTTAACACCGTTGCAAACCGCTCAGGTGGAGTCTCGGCTTGCGGTGGCGGGGCAGACCGGAGTTCGCCATTGGAGGTAGCGAGCGGCGATCGGACCGGCTCGGGGCTGCCTTCGGTGATGACATAGTGGTACCCGGACTCGAGGCGCGGGAATTCACTCGTAGCGCCGCCCGGCCAATGCACGCGGAGCGCGGCAACTCGCTCGCTACCCAGTCCGAATACGAGCCGCTTGCTGTGCTGCGCGAGGAAGCCTGAGCCGCACGCGAGCTGACGGAGTTGCCGCCCGCTAGCCGTGCGCAAATCAAGGCGAGCTCCGATAGCGTCACGATTGCCGCGCGTGGCGCGCAATGTGATCGCCAAGGAGCGGTTGCCCCCGGCTAGATCGTTCCGCAGCAACCGGAGCTGCGGCCCGGTCCGGCTATGGATCACCAAATCCGCATCGCCGTCATTGTCGAAATCGAAGATCGCGAACGCACGCCCGTCATCCCGAAAATCCAATCCGGCGGCCGCCGACACATCGGCCCAGCCGGCCGCGCCTAAGTTCAGCCAGAACACGTTGCGCTCGTGTCCGTTCCAGTCGTGGTCCGCGTGCGCCAGCTCGAATCCCGCGGCCCAAGCGGCGCGATAGGCGCCGCTGGCCGGCACATTGGGTGCGGCGGGCGAACGGGCGATAATATCCCCCCAAAGCCACGTGTGAACGTCCTTCTTTTTTGCCGCTGCATTCGCCTCCGGCCCGGAAAGAAAGCCGTTGAGGCAATAGAGATCCGCCCGGCCGTCATTGTCGCAATCGAAACTGTCGCAGCACCATGACCAGCGGCCTTTGGCGGGTCCCGGGGCCCGCGTGAGCCCACCCCCGGCGGACCGGTAAGTGGCATTGCCGGCCGCAAACTCCTGCAATGCTGCGCGGCCCGCTGGTGGGAACCGGCGCTGAAACTCCGGGTCGGCGGTGATGCGCTGACCGGCCGCCGACCACATGTTGCCCACATACAAGCCGAGCTGTCCCGCGCCCGTCCAGTCGCCCACCGTTCCGCTCATGCCCGCGCCGTGGCCGGGAACGCCGCCAGGAATGTATTGGAACTTGCCATCGCCGCGATTGAGATAAAGGTCGTTTTGCCCGAAGTCGTTGATCACGCACAAATCGGGGCGGCCGTCGTCGTCGACGTCGGCCCAGACGCAGGCAAAGCTGAAGCGGTCGTTGCCGCGGTCCAATCCGCTGCCTCTGGTGACGTCCTCGAATGTGCCGTCGCCGCGATTGCGATAGAGGTGATTGGGCGGGCCATTATGTGCGTCATAGTAAGGTGCCGGCAGGGGACTTGCTCCCGTGCCTTGGAAGTAACCATAGGAGCAAACGAATAGGTCGAGAAAACCGTCCCCGTCGTAATCCGCCAGCGCGGCGCCGGTGAGCGAAGCGGCCGAAGCAGTGGCCGGGAACCCGCCCGGCGCGAACTCGAAGCGGCCGCGGCCGTCATTCAGAAACAATAATGGTTGGCTTTGAGTGATGAGAATTGCGTCTTGCCGGCCGAGGTTGCGCAAATCCGCGAACAACGCCATCGGTGTCGCGTCGAGCAGATCCAGACCCGCGCTGGCGGCGATTTCGCGGAACTCCCCAGGCCGGACTTGCCGATAGAGACGGTTGGGCAATCCCTGCGGCTGGCATAGGTAGATCTCGTCTTGTCCGTCGCCGTCAATGTCGGCGGTGCTGATGCCGTAGTTACCGAAGATGTCCACGCCGGCGGCGGCGTCGAGTACCGAGCGCCAGTAGTTGGTATCGCGCAGTAAAAAAGGCAGATCGGCCGCGAAGGCGGCGGTGGTCAAATCGGTAAAGCCAGGTTGCAGCATCCGCACCGTTTCGATCGCCAGCGGCTCGCAGCGCCGCAGGCGGTCCTGATGCCATTCCATGAGCCAAGCGCCGGCAGCCTGCCACCGGTCCGCTCCGGCAAGATCGAAGGCAACGCGCGCCCGGACGGTCGCGGCATCCGGCGCCTCGCTTGCGGTGCACTCAACCTCCACGACCCGCAGCGGCAAATGCGGCCTCAGCCATTGCATCAAACGCGCCTCCGCGCCGGCCCCCGCCGGCGCTGTCTCCCACGCGCCGCGACGGACGTCGAATTGCGCGTCAAGCCGCAGAGTCTCCTCTTTATCGGGCGCGAAGGCGCCGGCGAAATCGGGCGCGAGGAGCGCCCCGGCGCTGCTGCCGCCGGCGCGCAAGGCCGCCGCCAGCGCCTCGAGCGGCCTTTGAATGCGCCGATACGCGCGCTCCAAGGCGAAGCGAGACTCGCCCGCTTGGAAGCGCGCGAGCGCGTGTGCCAGGGGCGATGCCTGGGCCGCTGGCATGACCTGCGAGGTGGCGGGCTCGGCCAGGGCCCGAGCCATGGCGGGACAGGTTGCCGCCATCAGAAGGCCGCCACTAGCCCAAAGGAAGTGCCGGCGCGTCACGCAGCAAGAAGGCATTGCGATCAGTGCAAGCGGCGCGCGGCGGCCCGGCGTGTGGCGGCGCGTTGCGCGTCGGAGAGGTGCAGAGCGGCAGCGGCGTCGGCCGCACGGCCCATCTTGCGATAAACCACGGATAACTGGTACTGCAACTCGCCACCAGGGTCGGCGCTGGCAGCGGCCTGAAAATCCGCCACGGCTGCTTCATCCCGGCCGAGCGCAACCTCGGCGCGCGCCCGCGACCACCGGGCGACGAGCAACAGGCTTGGCATGCTCGATGACTGCGCCACCGCCTGATCCAGCAGAGGCAAGGCCGCTTCCGGTTGGCCGAGCCGAAACTCAACATCCCCCAGTTCGTAGGCAATGACCGGGTCGCGGGCGTTCAGGTGGCGCGCCGTCTGCAATTCCGCGTGAGCCGCGCGGTACCGCCGCTGCTCGCGATCCAACTCGCCAAGGCCCGCGTGCAGCGCCGCGTTCTTCGGCGCCAGCGCCAGCCCGGCGCGATACAGCCGAGCGGCCGCCGCGGGGTCGCCGGCTTCTTCGGCCGCGAGCGCGCGCACGCCGTCAATCCGGGCAGCTAACTCGGGCGCCACCGCTGCCCGCTCAAAAGCGGCGTCGCTCAGCGCCAGCGCCGTTAGTGCCTGTTGATACAGCACGGCAGGCGAACTGGGCCGCGCCGCCAAGGCCTGCAACTTGCGCAGTTCGGCTGCCGGATTCGCCGCCGCGGTGGGCGGGCTGTTGGGCGGCGCGCGATGCTCGGCGGATCGCACGGCCGCTTGATTGAGACTGTGATTCCAAACGCTCGTGGGCGCCGCTACCGCCAGGGCGTGTGAACTGGCCCGTGCCGCACTCAGCGCCGCGCTGCCGATGGCAAACCATTGCTCGGGTGTTTTCGACGCCGCCATCATCCGGGCTATGTGCGCCACGCTGGCACGCGCGCTAGCCGCCCCGCCCACAGAGCGAGCACTTGCTGCCTTTTCCGCGTCGCTTCCATCGCCAGCCAGCTCTGCCAGCCGCGCCTCCGTCCCAGGGCCGGGCGGGGCGGCGGAGGTATGGCCGGTTTCCGTCGCCTCAATGGCTTGCGGCGCCGTGTACGCGCCCAAAAATTGGAGCGCCGTCGCCGTGTCGCCCGCGCCAGCCCCCGCTTTTCCTGGCGTCGCGGTCTTCGCCGTCCGCTGCTCGCCCTTGGCTGCGGCGTTAGCCGCCGCGATGTGGTGTCCGGCCGGTGGCGATGCCTGCGTCTGAGCGGATGCGGCGATAGCCGTGGCCATAAAAACCGTGGGCAGCACGCCGGCGCGATGCTTGAGCGAATACATCTTTTTTATTTACTCGGGTGCGCATCGGCACCCGCACTTCTTTATTTACTCGGGTGCGCATCGGCACCCGCACTTCCGAATCATGCTACCACCCGCTCCCGCCCCTTCCGGAAGCATGGCGTAGCGGCAAGTCGGGCAGCTTAGCCGAACGAGGCAGCCCGTCTCCAAAAAGGCCCTTCCGCAGGGCGGCCCGCCGCCCCCGGCAGGATGCCGGAACGGGGCGAGAAGCGAGCGGCGCGAGGTGCCGGGAGCGAGGCGGCCGTAGCCTTGTCCGGAGCCGGTCAGCTTTTTTCGTTGTTGCCTCGCCCGGCTGTATGGCATAAAGTATCCGACACGCCTCCGGAGGAGACGCTTATGGGTAATCGAAATTTGGCAGTGGGTGGCTGGCGGGGCTGGGCCCCGCTAGTAACGCTTAGCTTGAGTCTGGTATTGCTTGCGCCGGGCTTGTTCGCACAATCGCTCACGACCGGTGCCATCAGCGGCAGAGTCTCCGATCTCTCGGGCGCGGTCGTTCCGGGTGCGGCTATCACTGCCACCAACGTCGCCACGGGAGCGGTGCGCAAGGCAGTGACTACGTCCGTGGGCGTCTATACCTTCGCCCAACTCGATCCCGGCAATTACGATGTCAAGGCGACGGCCAAAGGCTTTCAAGCACAACAGCAAGGGCCGGTGGCGGTGACCGTCGGCCAGGTAGCTAACGTCGTGTTCCGTTTGCAAATCGGGACACAAGAGCAGACTGTGCAGGTCACGGAGCAGGCGCCTTTACTCCAACCGGACAACCCGGATACGGCGACCGCGGTGGACCAGACCCAGATCGCCAACGTGCCAAATTCAGGGAACGACTTGACCTTCGAAGCCCAGTTCGCGCCGGGCGCGGTGATGAACGCCACTGGCGGGTACGGGAACGTCGAATTCAACGGCCTCTCGACGGTGTCCAACAATTTCACCCTCGATGGTCTCGACAACAACAACCCCAATCTGAACCTCAACGGCAGCGGTTCGACGAATTTGCAGTTGGGCCTGAACGATGTCCAAGAGGTCACGGTCAACACCGACTCGTTCGGCGCGGATCACGGCCGCCAGGCAGGCGCACAGATGACGTATGTCAGCAAGGCCGGCGGCAACCAGTTTCACGGCAATCTTTTCGAGCTGTGGAACGGGCGCGCGATGAACTCGAATGATTATTTCCTGAACATGGAGGGGACGCCCCGTCCGTTCTCGAACGTCAATCAGTTCGGCGGCAGTGTGGGCGGGCCGGTGGTACACAAAAAGCTGTTCTTCTTTTACGACATCGAGGCCGTGCGCATCGCGTTGCCGGTGCTGAGCAGCATCACGGTTCCGAGCCCGGGGTACGAAACCTACGCCCTCAATCAGCTCACACAAGGCGGGTACGATCCGACCCGCACGAGCACCAGCTATTGCCCCTCGGGGACGCCCTCCGGCACAAAATGCGCTCAGCCGCTCCCGTCCAATCCAGCTGAGGTGCCGTTTTACCAGGAAGCTTTCAAGCTGTACCGAAACACGAACATCGGATCCCCTAAGCCCATTAGCGGCTGCCAGCTCAACCCGGGTGATGCCACGGCCACGATCGGCTACAATCCGCTCGCGTCGCCTACCGGTCCAACAGGGTCAAATCCTGTGCCCGACGGCACCGGGTGTGGCAATCAGACCACCGTTGCGGCCAGTTCGCATACGAACGACCGCTACGAACTTTTGCGCCTCGACTACGATCGCAGCCCCACGGACTCCTATTGGCTCAAGGGAAGTTATGAGCGCGGCTTGCAAGCCACGCATACGGACCCGATCAATCCCATTTTCAATGCCACCTCCAATCAGCCCGAGGTGACCTCGTCAGCGGGGTGGACTCATATTTTCAACCCAAACCTGATTAACCAATTCAATCCCGGATTGACTTGGGGCGACGCAATCTTCGGGCTGGACGGGTATCAGACGACGCTCGCTACCCTCGGCATCCAATTCAGGAGCCCGTTCTATGAGCTGAATCGCTCCGGCGGATTCCCGGGCGGGTACAACACCACGGTTTGGGAGCTGAACGATAATCTCTCGTGGATCCGCGGCGCTCACACCTTCAAATTTGGCGTGGACCACCGCCGCGTGGATATTAGCCAACTGTCCGGGCGTGATGTCGTGCCCAATGTGCTATCTCGAAGCCTGCCCGAATTCACCTACGGCGTGGCGTACCAAAGCAACGTAGGCTTTGTCGCCAGCACGGATGAGCCTGAGGCGTACTACAACCTAGACCTCTACGGCATGGATACCTGGCACCTTGCCAGAAATCTGACCCTAACCTATGGGCTCCGGCTGAGCCACAACTCGAACCCGGTTAACCAGCACGATCTCAATTCGCGCCTGAAAGGCGACTGGAGCTCGATCACGCACGATGTGAACCAGCCGCTGGGCCCTCTATTCGCCACCGGCCAGCATCAGGAATTCACCGCTACGCCCGCGCTGGAAGTGCAGCCTCGGTTCTCGCTGGCGTACGGTCTTAACTCTCGCACGCTGCTCAAGGCGGGATGGGGCATGTTCGAGGATGTGTATCCCGGGGCCTTCGGAGCGCGGCTTTTCGGCAATCCACCCAACGCCGCGGTGTTCCAAGGCGGGCTGTTCGGGCAGGTCGGCGGTGAAGCCGTGGCGCCCGGCGTCCCGAATAGCGCCATCGCTGCCGCGCAGCAGGCCAATGCCAATTTTCAATCCCTTTTCGCCAATGGCGGCCTATCGTGCGCGGCTGCTGGCGCGACAGCCGGCAATTGCATTAATCCTATCAGCGCCACCGCTTTTCCTAACTCGGCGAATGTCCCGCCGATGATCTATGAGTGGCGGGCCGAAGTCGAGCGGCAGATTACGCGGACGCTGGCTCTGAATCTTGCTTATTCGGGAACCCGCTCGACGCGATTGCCGTATTCGGTGCAGGAGAACGGTTACGAGACCGCTTGCGCGGGCTGCTTCGCGCCCTTCGCCTACAACGCGGCCCCCGATGCCCGTTTCAACGGTTTTACCCAATGGAATTACGGAGCGTCCGGCAATTACAACGGGCTTCAAGTTTCCTTCATCAAGCACATGGGTCACGGCCTGATGTTCAATGCCAACTATACGTGGAGCCATTGCCTGGACGAGATCTCGAATGGCGGGATCTACGGCTTCGGCGGCACCGCGAACTACACCAGCCCGCTGCCGGGTGAGCTGCGGAGACAGTACGGGGACTGCGATTACGACATACCCAACACTTTCAATGCGGATTACGTTTACCGGCTTCCTTTCCATGCCAATGGGTGGCTCGGCCATGTCGCCGATGGCTGGCAGCTTTCCGGTACCGTGTTCCTGCATGGCGGCCTCCCGGTGACCATGGTTTCAAGCACGGCGGGCGGTACTTTCAACAATACGGATGGGCCGATGTTCGCATACCAGGTCCCCGGCCAGTCCGTCTATGCCAAGCAACCCATCAATGGCGTTACCCAAGCTGGGGAAATTCAGTGGTTCAATCCCAGCGCCTTCATTTCCGCGATGGACTCTTCAACGGGCAATTGTGTCAACCCGTCCACGGGCGTGCAGTCGGTGGATGCGGCCACTTGCCAATTTGGAAATCTGGGACGCAACACGTTACGCGGCCCGGGCTTCCTCTGGTCCGATCTTTCGCTTGCGAAGTTTTTCCAGGTGAGTGAGAAGGTCCGATTCAAGGCGGAGGTGGACGCCTACAACTTCCTCAATCATCCGAACTTTTCTGAACCCAGCGCAACGGCCGGTGTTCCGGGTGATCCGAGCACGCTCTCGGACTTCGGCACCATTAATTCGCTCATGACGCCGCCGACTTCAATCCTTGGCTTCGGCCTAGGCGGCGATGACTCGGTGCGCATGATCGCGCTGCAAGGAAAAATCGTCTTTTAGCGAATGTTCGAGAGAAATCAGGCCTGCATCATTAGCCCCAACGTTTGCCGCTGAGGGTGCCGTCGAGGAAAGGTTCTGGAATCGCCGGTTCAAGATTCAACCACCGCTGCTCGCTAGCGCCCTCGCTCATCCAACACGCGCAGCGCATTGCCGGAATATATCTTCCGCAAGACCGCGTCGGGCAATCCCAGGCCGTAGCCGCGCCACCACTCCCGGTCGGGCGGCCAGATCCACTCGTCCCGCGTCTCGAGCACGCGTGCCGAAGCCAAATACATCGCCGGATCGTAGCCGGCATCGGTGCCGAACAAAACGCGGTTTTGATAGCGGATGAGGAAGCGCCGCGCGGTAAACGGCTGGCGCGCCAACTGCCAATACCGCGCCGCGAAGTCCACGTCCACGTTCGGGTAGCGGTCCAACAACCGTCCCAAGGCGGGCAGATCGTCAGCGAGGTTGAAAGCATGGCAGGCGACGAATTGAGTCTGGGGGAAACGCCCGATTACCTGCGCGAACTTTTCCACCATCGTCGAGAATCCCGGCGTGCCCTTGCCGTATAACGACCAGAACGCAGACCGCGAGAGCTCGTTCTGCGGGTTCAGGGGAGCATAAAAGGCCGCCGGGTCGGCCACGTGCACGATTACCGGCACGTGTCTCCTGCCCGCCTCGGCCCAGAGAGGGTCGAAGCGGTGGTCATCCAAGTAGAAGCGCCGGCCGTGGTCGTTCACCAAACCCAAACCCTTGTCCGTCAGTTCGCCCAGGCCGCGTGCCCCAGCCCGCAGGTCCGCATCGAGCTCCTGCCGCAAGCGAGCGCCGTAGTCGTTCGCCTCGGGATGATCTTTATCCAGTCCGGCAAAAACGAGATACCGCCCCGGGTATGCCCCCGCGTACTTGGCGATGGTCTGGCGCAGGGCCGCACCCGTTTGCCCGCTCAAAATGAAAACTTGCCGCACGCCCACCTGGTCGAGAGTCTTCACCCATTGCCCCACCGCCGTGGAGGTGCCGGCGTACGGGTGACTATGAGCATCGATTACCGGATACCGGAAGCGCTGGATCAGCGTGTGAGGAACCACCAACCGCGACTCCATGGCCCAGGGCTGTACGACGCCGGTGGACTCCGCGTGTGGCGCGGCAGCGGACGCCGCCGCCCGCGGTGGGTGGCTGGTGGCGCGTATCCCAAGAATGGCGCCGACAACACCGCAGCAAACACCCAGCAGAAACCAGCGACTGCGTCGAAGCATGTTCACGGCTGTGACCTCGGTAGTCGTTTCCCGGCGGGCATGGGAAAGCGGCCTTGGAGATAGTAGGACGAGGTAGTTGTCCGGGTCGAGTCGCTGCGACCGCAAAAGATCGCGTTGCCTTCCGCAGGCAGCCGGCTGCCCCCGCCATGGAAGTGCTATTCGCGGCAACTTGGAGAGCCCCTGAGCGGAGCGGGCCTCCGTTGCCGGTCGTCGAAGCCGGGCCGCAGCCGCGACCAACGGGAGCGGCGTCGAGAAAATGGGCGGCCCCGCCGCCTGCCGGGTGGGCGCCATCTTGCGCCGCCCTCCGAAGCGGCATAAGGTGTGTAGCTGTGAATTGCGGCAGTCGCCAGAGCGCTCCTATGCCCACCAGCAAAACAAACCCGGCCTGTGCTGTTGCCGCCATGGTCGCAATTGCGTGCTGCGCCATCGCGGGCGCCCAGTCCCCACCGCGTCTAGCTAACGGCGAACTGACCGTCCAAGTCCGAGTGCGGGATGGAGCCTACGAAATCTTCACCCGCGCCCTGCCTCGCCCAGTGTTGGTGGCCGGCATCGGCGCGAAGGTCAACCAGCGCTGGATAATTTCGTCCGACTATCCTCGCCATCGCACCCTCGAGCAACCGTTTCGCGACGTTCTCGGCGCCGGCCGGTCCTTGACCATCGTCTACAGCGGCCTAGCCAACCAGCCGGAACTCATCTGCCGCCTGCGCCTCTATGATCGCCAGCCGTTCGGCGACCTCGAGGTGCGCGTCCGCAATGCAACGGCTCGGCCGATTACGGTTCAGGCCATCCGCCTCGTTGCCGCCGCCGGCCCCGAATTCGTATCGCTAGGTGGCAGTGAAAACGACAATCGTGTCCTCGCCGAGTCGGTCAGCGAGGATCCATCCATCCACATCGGCGGCCTCGCGCAAGCGCCGCCGGGTGGCTATATCGGCTTCCGGGACACGCTCATTTACAACCTCGCCAGTCGCCACAGCCTGCTGCTCGCGGCATTGACCGAAGATCGCTTCCTGACCGTCTCGCACCTGGCGGTGGGCGGCGCCGCCGGCGGCGATCGCAGCACCGCCTTCACGCTCGATAACACCGGCGCAACGCGCGCCATGCTCGACCGTACCCAGATCTCGCCGAGCCAGAGAGTGCTGTTGAGCCTACCCGTCGCTCCCGGCCAATCGCTCGATTCGGAGCTCGTGATGTTCGCCGCCGGCCCCGGCTTCTTGCCGCCCTTGGAGCGTTATGGCGCCGCAGTTCGCCAATTGCATCACCTCGATTTTTCGCCGCGCCAAGCGCCGATGGGCTGGTGGAGTTGGACGGCTTTTTATGGTGGCATCAACGCCGGCGAAGCCCTCACTAACGCGCAATGGCTGGCGCAAAACCTCAAATCCTTGGGCTACGACTTCTTCCACCTCGACGAAGGCTACGATTACGCCCGCGGCGAGTACGCCACCGCGAACGCCACACAATTTCCTAATGGCATGGGGATGCTCGAGCGCCGCATCTCCCGCCTCGGCCTGACGCCCGGCATCTGGACCGCTCCCTTCGAGGTTTCCGAGCGCGCCTGGGTTTTCCAGCATCACCCCGGCTGGCTGCTTCACGACTACCAGGGAAAGCCGATCATGATCGGCTACGTCCATGATCGTGCCGACCGGCTTTTCGTGCTCGATGCGACCAATCCCGGAGCGCAGGCGTATCTCCGCCAGACCTACCGCACACTGACCCATCAATGGGGCGTTCGTTACATCAAGTTGGACTTTATGGACGCCTCCGCTATCGAAGGCAACTACTACCGCCCCCACACCACCGCCCTCGAAGCGCAGCGCATCGGCCTGGCGATCATTCGCCAGGCGGTCGGCCCAGGTGTGCTCCTCGATAAGGACGGCAGCGCCATGCTGGCCCCGGTCGGGTTCGTGGACGAGGGCCGCATCGCTCCCGACACCGGCCACTCCTTCGAGGCCAGTAAAGACGCCATCACCAATATCGCCAGCCGCTTTTATATGGACGGCAATTTTTACGTCGCCGACCCCGATGCGTTCTCCGTGTCGCGGCAAATCGAACCGCAGCAGCACTGGCATCAGTCCCAAGCGGGATTGACCGCGCGCGAGGCGCAAGTGCAGATCGTGCTGGCGGCGCTGGCGGGTGGCATGTTTGAAATCGGCGACGACCTGCCCACCTTGGGCGCCGATCCGGCCGCTTTGGCGCTAGTGAAAAATCCGCAAATCATCGCCATGAACCGCCTGGGCCATGCGGCTCTGCCGCTGGATCTTATGACCTTTCGACCCGCCGACGAAGCTCCCAGCGTGTTCTTCGTGCGCGAAGATTCTCGTCAAGCCATGCTCGCCGTCTTCAACTGGTCCGATCGGCCCACCTCACACGTCATGGACATGGCCCAGCTAGCCGAGGAGCGCATGGGTGCGCCGGCACACGCTAGCTTGCGCGCTTACGACGTTCTCGATCACGACGCCCCGATTGCCACTGACGGCCGCTTGATTCGCATCGCCAAGCAAGAACCTCGCTCCGTGCGCCTCATTAAATTGGTGGATGGCTCCATGCCGCCGCGGCCGCCCGTTATAACCGCGCGAGTGCCTGCCAATGCCGCCGCCGGGCAGCCCGTGGCTCTGGCCGCCGCCGCGGCGGACGGTGCCGTGCCCGCCCTGGACTTCCGTTGGGATTTTGGCGACGGCACCGATGCCCAAGGACGGCAAGTGAGTCACACTTTCACGCATGCCGGCAAATTCACCGTGCAGTTGACGGTGTCGGGAATCGAGGGCGTTTCCGCGCGCCAACAATTCTCCATCGCCGTCGCCGGTTATCCCCCCACCCAATTCACGCTCCAAAAGAACCGCCGCTTCCAGCCCCACTGACTAGGAGAGCCCTTCCCATCAGCCATGACCCATGACCCATCTTTTCGCGGTAACTTGGAGAGGCCCTGAGCGGAGCGGGCCTCCGTTGCCGGCCGTCGAAGCCGGGCCGCAGCCGCAACCAACGGGAGCGGCGTCGAGAAAATGGGCGGCCCCGCCGCTCTGGCCTCCCCGCAACATGCGGGTCACTGTGATATGCTGCCTCGCATTGACGCCGGACAATGACCATGTCAGTCCTTGAAAATGCCCCTGGCGCGCCGCGCATGACGCGGCGTGATTTCGTCGGCGCCGGCGCGGCGGCCGCCGCGCTCACGCTGCTGCCGCGTTCCGCGCTCGGCCTGCCCACTGTGCCTTCGGACCGCCCGATCCGCCTGGCTTCGATCGGCGTCGGCGCGCAAGGCACGCGCGTGATGATGGACTTTCTCAAAATACCCGACGTCCGCGTGATCGCCGTCTGCGACGTGAATCGCGAGAGCGCCGATTATTCCGAGTGGGGCCCCGGCGAGTTGGTGGGCAAGCAGCGCAAGCTCGTCGGCGATCCCAACTGGGGCTCCGACTGGAAAGGCCCCACCTGCGGCCGCGCTCCCGCCGCCCGCCTCGTGGATGCCTACTACAAGAAGACCCTCCCCTCCGGCGAGCAGCGCCCTTGCGCTCAGTACAACGACTTTCGTGAACTGCTGGCCCGCGAGCGCGATCTGGATGCCGTCGTCGTCTGCACTCCCGACCACTGGCACGCCCAAATCTCCGTCTACGCCCTGCGCCACGGCAAGCACGTCTTCTGCCAGAAGGCCATGGCTCATACCATTGCCGAATGCGCCCAGATGGCGCAAGCCGCCCGCCAGACCGGCCTCGCCACCCAGGTCGCGGTCATGAACGAGGCCTCCGACGCCACTCGCCACCTCACCGAATGGGTTGCCGCCGGCGTCATCGGGCCCGTGCGCGCAGTCCACAACTGGTCGCAGCGACCCTACTGGCCGCAGGGCCTCGCCCGGCCGCAAGAGACCCAGCCCGTCCCCGACGGCCTCGATTGGGATCTCTGGTTGGGGCCCGCGCCGCTGCGCCCCTTCCATCACATCTATCTGCCCTTCGTCTGGCGCGGCTGGTACGATTTCGGCGAGGGCGCCATCGGCGACATGGGCAATTACAGCTTCGACACCATGTTCCGCGTGCTCGAGCTCACCGCCCCCGTCACGGTCGAGGCCAGTTCCACTCCCTTGTTCCCGGAAAGCTTTCCGGTCGGCGAGTTGGTGCGCTGGGACTTTCCCGCTCGCGGCCACCGGCCGCCGGTAGCGATTCATTGGTATGACGCTCACCTGCGCCCGCCCCGGCCGCTGGAGTTGGCCCCCGGCGAGTTGATGAGCGATCCCGGGGATGGGGAAGGCATGCTCTTCGTCGGCGACAAAGGCAAAATCCTCTGCGGCTTCGAAGGCGAGCATCCCCGCCTGATTCCCACCGCGCGCATGAATGCCTTCACGCCCCCGCCCGACAATCTGCCCAAGTCCCCAGGCGCCTATCGCGAATGGCTGGATGCCATTCGCGGCGGGCCCGCGCCGCGCGCCAACTTCGAGTTCGAGCAGCCGGTCGTCGAAGCGCTCTTGCTCGGCTGCATCGCCGTCCGCTGCGGCACCAAGCTGGCGTGGGATACCGACAACAAGCGCATCATCAGCCTGGCCGAAGGCAAGCCCGACGATCTCGAAGCCGCCAACGCCCAGATCGCGCCGCCGCGCCGTTGGCCTTGGGAGCTCGCCTAATGTCCGACCTTTCTCGCCGCCAATTCCTTGAAGTCGCCGCCGGCGCCGGCCTCCTCGCCGCCACTGCCGGCCCTTTGCGCGCCAACCCCTTGGGCTTGCCCATCGGCTGCCAAACCTATCCCGTGCGCCAAATGGTCGCGCGCGATTTTCCCGCTGCCCTCGCCACGCTGCGGCGCGCCGGCTTCCAATCCATTGAGCTGTGTTCGCCGGTCGGCTATGAGGAATTTCGCGGTCTGGCCAAATACAAAGGCGCCGAGTTGCGGCGGATCCTGGCCGATCACGGCTTAATCTGCATTAGCTCTCACTTCGGTATTGAGGAGTTGCGCGCCGATCAGCCCGCCCGCATCGCCTGGGCGCACGAGGTCGGCCTCACGCAAATGATGGTGCCCAGCCTCGACGGCCCGAGGAATCCCACCCTCGACGATGTCAAGCGCGCCGCCGACGAATACAATCGCATGGGCGAGCGCGCCGCCCAGGCCGGCATCCAGCAAGGTTTGCATAACGAAGGTTTCGAGCTTTCCTCCGTCGGCGGGCAGCGCACCTACGACCTCCTCTTCAAGCTGCTCGACCCCAAACTGGTGAAGTTCCAATTCCAGGTTTCGACCGTGAGCCGCGGCTTCGACGCTGTTGACTATTTCACCCGCTATCCCGGCCGCTTCATCTCCATGCACGTGCAGGGGTGGTCGGCCAAAACCCGCAAGATCGTCCCCGTCGGCCAAGGCACGCTCGACTGGCATCGCATCTTCGCCGCCGCCAAGATCGGCGGCATCCGCAACTACTACGTCGAGATGAGCCTGCCCATGATGGAGGCTAGCGTGCCCGTCCTGCGCCGCCTTCGCGTCTGACCCGCGGCCCGTCAGCCTAAGGCTGCGCCGTCATCGCCGCCCGCCTGCCCGTGGCAATCGAGAAGTACTTGATCCACTGCCGGCGGATGCCGTTGACTTCTTGCATCATTCGCGCGCTCGGCTGGTGCCCGTGCTGCACGATCATCACCATGCCGGTGTTGAACTGCCGCTGCGAGTGATTCACGTCCGGCACCCGCGGTCCCTCCGCCGCGATTACGTCCTGGATGGTCACGTCCACCCGATCCGCCTTGAAGATGCGGTGGCCGCGCGCGTCTCGGCCGGCCGGAACCAAATGCCTCAGCAGGAAGAAATTGGGAACTTCATTCGGCCCGATCAGCCCCATTAAGTACAAGTCCAAGTAGGAATAGCCCGTGGCCGGCACGTAATAGTCGTCATCCAGTTGCGTGTAGGTGCCGTCGTGATTGTCCTGCCAGACGCCTCCGCCCATGATTGAGGCCTCCGTCGGCCGTACGTAAGGAAAGGGCACGCGCGCCTGCAATCCCATCGCCCAGTGCACCGGCCCCAGCGGAATCGTCTCGTTGCCGATCTTCGCCGACACAAAAGCCGCCCAGCGGTGCCCCATTTCATGCCCCAACTGGGACATCGCGTACATATACGGAGGCATGCCGCCCCGCCGCCCCGCGATTTCCGCGAACTGCTTCTCGTAATACGTGATGTCGCGGCTGTTCAGGATCGGTGCGTCAGCGGGCGGATAGGCCTGCATCTGGATGGCGCCGGAATACACCGGCTGGATGAATCCCCATTGGAAGCGGCCCGCCGAGCAATATGAGGCCAGCCCGTGTTGCTCCGCGCCGATGCCGGTCACCGCCCCGCCCACCTTGGTCCCCAGCGGCCCGTTGCTCGGCGTGCCGGCTTCCTGATTGTCGACGCGAAAATCCGAGTAATAGGCCAGGAAATCGAACTTGTCGCCCAGCGCTTGGATCACCGTGCAGGCCAAATCGCGGTTGTCGGGCAGCGCGTAATAATGAAACGCCTCGTAGACGATAGGGAACAGGCCGGCGCCGTGCGCCAGCGAGGCGAAGTGCACCTCTGGATTGTGCAATCCGCGCAGCGCCACCCGCCGCGCCGGAATCTCCGCCGCCCCTGTCGCGTCCGGCCCAGCGCCGCTGGCAGAAACCGAGATCGCCTTAGCGCTGAGCAGCGCCGCGGGGAGAATGCCCTGGATCGAAATTGCATGTTCGCCGCTCTCGACCCGCCGCGATACGCCCGGCCCGAAAGCCACAAAGCGCGCCGCTCCGCCATTGCGCGGCGCGAAGCTGCGCACCGACCAGTCGGCGCTCGGCCGTCCCGGAGCGCTGAAGTGTACGCGATAGCCCCGGCCAGCCGCGCCCGCCGCCTCGGCCGACTCCGCCACGTCGAACGTCACCCGCAAAAAGACTCCGCCCACGGTCGAAAGCCGAACGTCCCGCAGTCCCGAACCGGCCGTTGCGGGAGCCTCCAGCGTCGCCAAGCTCTTCGCCGCTTCGCCCGCCAGCAGCGGATAGACGCCCACGATGGCATCTTTCGCCGTTAGGTGCTGGTAAGACATCTCGATTGTGCCGTCCTTGTACAGCGCGGCTTGGAACCGGTTGACGGTCTTGGTCCAGCTAAAGTCCTGAATGTTGCCGTACGGTTCGGTCAAATCCCATGTGATCAAGGCGTGCTGGTCGTCCTCTTTTATGTACCTGTCACCGGACATTCGCGGCTTGAAAAACACGCAGATCGCCGGCACCGTGTTGACCAGTTGCCCCGCCGCGTCCCCCAGTTGCGCGAAGCGAGCCACCGAGACGCCGCCAAAGTCGCGCGGCACGAAGCCGCCTGGCGCCCGTCCCGCCGCCTGCCGCGCCGGCCCAAAGCGAATCGAGCCGGTGACGCCGACCGACATCGAATCCCACTCCTTCCCCGAGAACGGGAACGAGAAATGCTCGAGCGCCACGTTTGGGTTCGTGATCCGCGTCCCGAAGTCCGCATCCCAGCGCAGCGGCAGTACCGTCACCCGATAGCCGCCTCGCTCTGGGGTGAAGCGCAGCGTTCGCCCGTTGAGGTCGAAGAGGTTCTGTTCTCCGAGCGCGCCCTGATTCAACTCCATCAGGATCAGCTTTCCGCGCACGTACACCTTGCCAATGGACTTGCCTTGCCGCCCGCGCTCCTGCCCCGGGGCGACAACGGCGCCCGCTAGCACAGCGAAACAGAGGAGTACTGTCGCGTACCGAGGAGGGCGAGGGACGTTCATGGGCCGCTAGTCTGGCCCGCCCCGCCCGCCAAGTCAAGGATATTGTATGCAATCTGCCGCTACTTCTTGGCGTTCGCCTTAACCCATTCGCCGGCGACTTGCCGGGTGGCCACGTTCAAGCGGTTCCATACGTTGATGGTCGCGACCGCCAGCAGCAGCGCCGCCAGCTCGCGCCCGCCATTCACTCGCAGCGCAGTGCCGTCATCGGATCAGCCCGCCCGGCCCGCCGTGCCGGCCAATAGCCGGCGGCCAGCGCCACGCCGGCCAGCACGGCGGCGGCGGCCACGAGCACCAGCCCGTCGCGGCTGGACGCGAAGAGCAGGCTGGCGATAATGCGTTCGGCAACGGCCGCCAGCAGGGCGCCGGCGGCCAAGCCCGCGGCCAAGACACTCCCCACCTCCCACATCACCATGCGCCGCAGCGTAGCCGGCGCGGCGCCCAAGGCCAAGCGCACGCCGAATTCCGCGCGCCGCCGATTCACCAGGTAGCTGAACGAGCCATACAGCCCGATCATGGCGAGCGCCAAAGCCAGCGCGCCAAAGAAGCTGGAAAGCAGCGCCAGCAACCGTTGTTGCACGATGGAATCCGCCACCTGTCCCGCTAGCGTGGCGAAACTCAGCGAGATGCCGGAATTGACCTGCGCGATAGCCTTCTCAGCGGGTCGGATCAGTCCCGTCGGCGGCTTGAGCGTGCGCACCTCGAAAGTCGGTCCGGCCATCCCGCCCGGCGCCTCCTGCGCGATGGGGAAATAGGCGGTGGCGCTCTCGGTCTCATTGAGCGCGTCGTATTTGGCGCTGCGCACCACGCCCACGATCGCGATCGCCGGGCCAAATCCGCCCCCATCCTGCTCGGTGCGAAACCGGTGCCCCAGCGGATTAATGTTGGGATAGAACCTTCGCGCCAGCGCCTCGTTCACGATCGCCACCGGACTCGAAGTCTTGCCATCGTCCGCGTCGAAAAAGCGGCCCGCGATGAGCGGCGTGCGCAGCGCCGTGAAATAACCGGGTGAAATCGAATTGAACCACACCACGGCGGCGTCGCCCGTCGGCCCATGCGGCAGGTCGTTGTGAATGATGTTGTTCCACTCGTCATTACTCAGCGGCGTGGTAAACGAGAATGCGGCGGCGGCCACGCCCGGCAAGGCACGCAGCCGGTTCTCGATCTCCTCCAGGGCGGCGCCGCGCCGCTCCACGGGGATGGCAGCGCGGCTCAGGTCGGTCGCGATCAGCAGCACGTCGTTGCGGTCGAAGCCCATGTCTTGCGTCGTAAGGTTTACGAAGCTGCGCAAAAACAAGCCGGCGGCGGCCAGTAAAACCAGCGACAAGGCGACCTGCGCGCCCACCACCCATTGCGGCGCGGCGAACCGCGCGTGGCGTTCGCCCCCGCCCAGGCGGTTGCCCTTCATGGCCGCGTTAAGCGGGATGTGCGTGGCCCGCATCGCCGGCCACAACCCGCATAACAGCCCCGCGAAAATCGCCACTGCGGCCGTGAACGCGAGCACGCGGCCATCGAGCGCCAGGTTGAGGAACACGGGGTTATTCCCGGTGGCGATATATCGCACCATCAATTGGCTTCCCCAACGCGCGGCCAAAAGCCCCAACCCGGCGCCCGCCCCCGCCAGCAGGATGCTCTCGGTCAAAAGTTGACGTATCAGCCTGCCGCGCGAAGCGCCCAGCGCTAGCCGCAGTGCCAGTTCCGGCTGTCGCGCCGCCGAGCGCGCCAGCGTCAGGCTACCGATGTTGGCGCAGGCGATCAGGAGCACCAAGCCCGCCACTGCCATCAGCACCAGCAGCGGCTGGCCGAACTCGTGGCGCAGAGGTGACACTCCGGTCGCCGCCGGCGTGGCCTCTACTTTGGTGGCAAGAAAGATGCGCTGGCTCTGTTTCGACCACCGCTCCGGCAGTGCCGCCTCCATGATCGCGGGTGAAACCCCGCGCCAACCGGCTTCCGCCTGCCGCAGCGTGTGTCCGGCTGGCATTCGCCCCATGACATGTAGCCACCACCAGGAACGCTGGGCCAGGCGGCTTCGCGGCGCGTCGAAGATCGCCGCCGTGCAGATCGGCACTGCCACGTCGAAGCGATGGCCTACCTCGGTGCCATAAAATCCCGCCGCGCTTACGCCGATGATCTGGAAGGAATGACGGTCGAGCGACAGCGTTTGCCCGATAGCACTCGCCGCGCCGCTCCAATGCGCCTGCCAAAAGGCGTAGCTCAGCACCGCCAGCGCCGGACAGCCAGTGCGGTCGTCGCCCGGCCCCAGCAGGCGGCCCGCCGCCGGCTGGATGCCCAAGCCGTCGAAAAACCCGCCGCTGACGTAAAGGCCCTGCGCGGCCTGCACCGCGCCGCCGCGCGCCAGGTCGAACGGCGTGTCTCCCCAGGCGAACACCTTGCCCCGTCCCGCCGCCCGGTCGCGGATTTGCTCCCAAAGTGGGTTGGTGAAGACGGGGCTGCTGTGTTGCTCGCCGCTGGGCATCACCCGCCAAAGCTCCACTAACTGGCGGGGTCGCGCACCGGCAGCCGGCGCAGAATCACGCTGTCGAGCAGGCTGAAAATGGCGGTATTGGCCCCGATTCCCAATGCCAGTGTAATGATGACCACGGCCGTCGCGCCGCGGTTTTTGGCCATCACCCGCAGCGCTTGCCGCAGATCCCGCAGCAGCGTCTCGAAGCTCGATTCCCAACCCGTCTCGTGCATCGCCTCCGCTACCGCCGCGATGCTCCCCATTTCGGCGCGCGTCGCGCGCGCCGCCGCATCTGGCGCCGCCCCCGCGCGTTGTTTATCCTCGGCTGCCGCCTCGAGATAGGCCCGCAACTCGTCCTTGCGCTCCTCGTCCGCGTGCCGTGCGCGCAGCAAGGCCCGCAACCCGGCTAGGAATCGAAACATGCTTGCCTCATTCCGCGGGCGCCGACGCCAGCACGCGGGCGATGGCCGCCGTCTGCCGGTCCCATTGCGCCGTCGCAGCCCGCAACTGCGCGCGTCCGCGCTCCGTCAGGGAGTAGTACTTAGCCCGCCGATTGTTTTCGCTCGCCCGCCATTCGCTGCGCAGTCGCCCGGCGCGCTCCAGCCGCGCCAACGCCGGAAACAGCGATCCCGGGTTCACTCGGAACACCCCGCCGCTGATCTGCTCGATGCGCAGCGTAATCCCGTAGCCATGTAAGGGCTCGAGCGCCAGCGTCTTCAGGATTAGCAATTCCAAGGTCCCCTGCACCAGCTCGCAGGGCTGGGCCGATTTGTCTCCCATGCCGCGTCTCCTCTCGACCGCCTACATATATAGCCGCTTGCCCACTAGATTGTCAAGAGGAGCGACTTTGCGTCCGCGTCAGGCAACTCTGAACGGCTACTTGGAATCCGTCTTTAGTAGGGCCCCCAGGGGATCCCGCGCGCCGCTTGCGGCGACCTTCGCTGTATGACAACCGAATACTCCGCGAGATCCCCGCGTGCGACCCAGCGGCGGGCAGTGGAAGCGTCGTCCGCCTCTGCCCGCCGTTCCCCCCATTGGGGGAGGAGACCGTTGCAAACCATCCGCGTTATACGCTCGACCCGCTCGCAAGTCAGCAAAAGGCAAGCACTTCGCCGCCACGGCTGCCGTTCGCGAGCCGCGGCCTGTGGTCTTGCTGCCGCCAGGCGGCCGCCCTCTGTCCTCGTTTTAATCACGCGTTGCCGGCCGCTTGTGGTATCTCCGTCCCCGACAGAGTCTGCCAACCGCGGCGCGAAAAGTGCCAATAGATTAGCCATCCGGAAGCGGCCGAAACTGAGCACAACATGGCGCCGGCGAGCCACTGTTCGAGCACCAGCTTCCCGATCCCAAAAAGCGCGCCATAGACCAGCGCGCAACCCAGGAGCCAGTCGACCGTATTGGCGCCCAGGTCGCGTACCGGCGTAATTTCGGGCGCGTGCGCGGCAATCCGCTGCCAGCCCCAGACCGAAGGTCGCACCCGCCGATAGAAAGCGATCAGCTTGGCATCCTCCTCGGCCCGGGTGGCGAACGTCGCGACGACCCAAATCACCGTAGTCACGCCGGCGGTGATGAGCGCCGTGGTTGCGAAGACCACCGAATCGGAGCCGGTCACGTGCACCCGCAGCGCGGCCGGAATCAGGCTGCGCACCGCTCCCGGCAGCCACTCCGGATGCAAATAAAGCGTCACCACGAAGGCTCCGATCATGGCCGTGATTTCGCTCCAGGCATTGATGCGCCACCAGTACCAGCGCAACAGGTACACGCCGCCCGTGCCCGCGCCCAGGCCCAGCGCCAGTTCCCAGGCCGACGCGATCGAGGTGATGTGCGCGGTGGCGAAGCCGGTCAAGACGACGAGCCCCACGATGGCAACTTGGCTGGCGATGACGTAATGCCGCTCGCTCGCCCGCCGCCGCAAAAACCGCCGGTAAAAGTCGTTGATGACGTACGACGTGCCCCAATTCAGTTGCGTGCCGATGGTGGACATGTATGCGGCCAGGAACGCCGCAATCATCACCCCGCGCAGCGCCGGCGGCAAGAAGTCGCGCAGCACCATCACGTAGCCCTGCTCCGGCTGCGCGGCGAAGGCGGCGCTCGGCGCCAGCCCGCCGTGCGGCGAATAGACGGCGATGGCCACCAGCCCGGTAATGATCCAGGGCCACGGCCGCAGGGCGTAATGGGCGATGTTGAACCAGAGCGTGGCGCCGAGCGAATTCTTCTCGTCCTTGGCGCTGAACATCCGCTGCGCGATGTAGCCGCCGCCGCCCGGCTCCGCGCCCGGATACCAACTGGCCCACCACTGCACGCCCAGGTACAGCGCCAGCGTAATCACCGGCAGCGTCCAAACGGCGTCCGACGCCCAGCCCATGCGGAACGACGGCAAAAAGGCCAGCAGCGGTCCGGTGGCATGGCCGGCCTGCCGAATTCCCGTGCCCACGATTTCCAGGCGCAACTTCAGCGCCTGCATGCCCCCGATCTTGACCACCGCCACCCAGGCCAGCACCACGATCATCGCCATCTTCAAGATGAACTGGAACAGGTCCGTTACCAGCACGCCCCACAATCCGCCGATGAACGTGTAAAGGCCGGTGAAGGGGATCAGGATCAGCACGCAGATCAGCAGCGCCGTCTCCGTCGGCGGTCCCAGCGTGTAGCGCGCCAGCGCGTGCCCGCCGATCGCTACCGTCAAGATCTTGCCCTGCGCAATCGCGTCGCCGAGCAAGACGACGATAATGTCCACCATCGCCTTCGTGACCCAGCCCAGCACCAGGACGTTCATCATGATGCCGAGATAGAGAGCGCGAAAGCCGCGCAGGAACGCCGCCGGCCGGCCGCCGTAGCGCAGCTCGGTCAGCTCCACGTCGGTGAGAATCTCCGCTCGCCGCCAATAGCGGGCGAAGAAGAACACCGTCATCATCCCGCTCAGGCACAATGACCACCACAGCCAGTTGCCGGCGATGCCGTTGGTTGCGACCAATCCGCTGACCAAGAGCGGCGTATCGGCGGCGAAGGTCGTCGCCACCATCGAGGTCCCCGCCAGCCACCAGCTGACCTCCCGCCCGGAAATGAAGAAATCTTCCGTGCTGCGGCTCGCGCGGCGCCGATAGTAAAGTCCGATCGCTAGATTGATCAGCAGATAGCCCGCTATGGCCGTCCAGTCGATCCAGGTCAGGGGCATGGGCGTGGGTTCCGCGCCAGGCGCGCGGCCAGCGAGGTTTTGCCACTATACCAGGCCAGTCCGCCCCAGCCGTGAGCTGTGAGCCATGAGCTTCTCCCGACCTGTTAGCATGAATCCATGCGCATCGTGCGCTCGTTCGCGCCGCCGCTGCGGATCGCCGCGCTCGCGGCGCTGCTCGCCGGCGTCTTGTTGGCCGCGGCGCCCGGCAGGCTGGCGGCGCCGCCCTGGCTGGGCCGGCGCGGCTACGATTACACGCGCGATCTGGTGAAATTCGGGCCGCGGCCGCCGGGCACGAAAGCCCACGAGCGCATGGAGGCGTTCATTCTCGACCGCTTGCGCGGCGACGGCGCGGTGATCGAGTCCGATCGTTTCACCGCCTCCACGCCGCGCGGCGTCCTGCCCGAGCACAACATCATCGCCAAGTTCGGGCCCGAGAAGGGCAGCATCTTGATCGTCGCCAGTCATTACGACACTAAGTTTCTGCCTCATTTCGTCGGCGCCGACGATGGCGGCTCGAGCACCGGCCTGCTTCTGGCCCTGGCCGACGTGCTCGCGGGTCGAAAGGACCTGAAGTCGCCGATCTGGCTGGTGTTTCTCGACGGCGAAGAGGCCGTCAACAAGCAGTGGAGCGATGCCGACAGCGTCTACGGTAGCCGCCATCTCGCCGACAAATTTCGCGCCTCCGGCTTGGTGCCTCGCATCCGCGCCTTGATCTTGCTCGACATGATTGGCAACAAGGGCGTGAGTATCGAGCGTGACACCAACTCCACGCTTTGGCTGCAACAGTTCGTCGCCTCCGCCGCGCGCCGGCTCGGTTATTCCGCGTCGTTCTTCCACAACTCCGGCGCCATCGACGACGATCATCAGCAGTTTTTGCGCGTCGGGATCCCCTCGGTGGACCTGATCGACCTCACCTATAAGTACTGGCACACGCCGCAAGACACGATGGATAAGCTCAGCCCGACCAGTTTTCAGATTGTCGGCGTCGTCACCCTTGAGACGCTGGCCATGCTCGAAGCCCAGTCCTAGCTACTTTTCGATCACGTCGTCGCTGGGACGGCGATGAAGAAAGCGATAGAGCAGCCAGAGGGCGATGAGAATGGCGATGCCCACCGCCAAGCCCTTCAGGGCGTTCCAATAAATCGCGTCCAGATGGCGCACGAGCCGCCGCCCCAGCAGCATCGCCAGTTCCGCCTCGAGAAAGTAGCGAATGCCGCGGCCGAGCCCCACCGACAGGCTGAAGCGCCGGCGCGGCACGTCGATCACGCCGGCCGAAATCACGAAAGGCGCATAGGGAAACGGCGGCGGCAGCACCGCCGCGATGCCTACCGGCAGCGCGCCGTAGCGATGCGTCCACTGCAATACCCGGTCGCGAATCGCCTTCGGCATGCGCCGCTTCAGTAGCTCCGCGCCCCCCTTGTGACTGATGCGATAGGTCAGCCGCGCCCCTAGCACCGATCCCACCGTCGCCATCGTCGCCGATGCCAGCGCCCAGCCCCAACTCGCCTTGCTGGCGACGAAGAGGATCAGTACCAGATCGTTCATGCCTGGCAAGGCGAAGAGCAGGGAACTGTCGAAGAAGGCCAGGCCGAACACCCCCGCCACGCCCAGCGACTGCGCCAACGCGATGAGGACCTTGATTTTCATCCAATGCGGAGAAGCCCGCGCCCGGAGCGTCGCCGCGCCGCGGCTTGCTTATGCAGCTCCGGCGGCCTTCTTCTGCCGCCGCCGTTCCCGCCTATCCTTGCCGAACACGTAGGCTACGCCAATGCTCACTGCGTAAAGCAGCAGCATCGGCGTGGCGAAGACCAGCATGGTCGTGATGTCGGAGGTGGGTGTGATGACCGCCGCCACGACGAAGATGGCTAGCACCGCGTAGCGGAAATTCTTCAATAAGAAGCGCGCGTTCACGATGCCCAAAAGGGAGAGGAAAAAGATCAGCGTCGGCAGCTCGAAAACAAGCCCTAGCCCTAGGATTACCGTCGCGAAGAGGTCGAAATATTCATTGATCGTGACGAAAGGCTGAAAGCGGTGCGCGTAGCCGACCAAAAAGTCCAGGGCGATGGGGAAGGCGTAACGATAGGCGAAAACTCCGCCGATGATGAAAAGCGCCGACGTGCAGCTGACGAACGGCACCACGTAGCGGCGCTCTTTCTTGTAAAGGCCCGGCGAGATGAAAAGCCAAACCTGATACAGCACCCACGGCGAGGCGAGGAACAACCCGGCGATCAGCGCCAGCTTGATGTAGAGATTGAAGGGGTCGATCGGGTTGAGGTAGCCCAGCTTTTGCCCGACCATGCCGTGCGCGGCAAACGCCTTGAGCAGCGGCTTCTCCATGAAGCCGTAAATGGTGTCGGCGTAGGCGAAGCAGAAACAAAATCCGACGATGACGCCAATGGCGGCTAAAAAAATGCGCCGGCGCAATTCCTCGAGATGCTCGAGGAACGACATCGTCGCTCCGAGCCCCTCCTCGCGCTCGGGTTTGCCGGTCTTTGACTGCGTCTGCACCTCTTGGCTGGCCATGGAAGCTATCCGCGGGCGCTACCTCAATCGCGCGGTTCATCCTCGTGCCGCGCCTGCCAGGGATCGGCCGGAGCCGGCACCGTGCCCGGCACGCCCGTCTCTGGCGTTGACGAGGCTCTTTCGGCCTCGTAATTGCCGTAGGCCGTCGTGGGCTCGGTGGCTTCCTGCGTCTCGGACTCGCCCCCTGCCTCCAGCGCGGGAGGGGCGGCGTTCGGCACCGCCGGCGAGGGGGTAAAGGTCACGGCTGCTTTGCGCGCTTGATCTTGCAGTTCGGCGTTGCGAATCTCCTCTTCGAGCGAGAAACGGAATTCATTGCTGGCGCGCCGCAGCTCAGCCATGGTTTTGCCCACCAGCCGCGCGATCTCCGGCAGTTTGCGCGGTCCAAACACCAGCAAGGCCAGCACGAAAAGAAATAAGATTTCGCCGAAATTCATGGTCAACGGCCCAAGGCGGATTCGCTCTGTCGCCGCGGCGCCGAAGGGAATTGGGGCCCAAGCGCCTTCCCTCGATAATAGACCACTGGGCGGCCGCTTGGGAGCGGTATCGCCTGGGGCAACCGGCCCCAATCGGGCGCTACTCTGAGTTGGAAGGAGCCGTGGCAAAACGCCCCGAACCCTCTCCGGCCGCCCTGTTATACTGCGATAAACTGGGTTCCCTTTCCATGAGCAAAATTCGTAGCCTGCTCTTGATCCCGCTGGTGCTCGCGGTTTGCGCCATTCTCGGCGGTATTTACGGCCCGAAAGTGGCAGCCACGCAAAACGCTCCGGGCAGCGACGATCAGATGCGCACGGATCTGCGCGATTTCGCCCAGGTTTATGCCTTGGTACAGAGCCGTTACGCCGTGCCGGTGAATCCGGACCGCGCTATTTACGACGGCGCCATCCCTGGCATGCTGCGCACCCTCGATCCCCATTCGAGCTTCTACGACCCCGACCAGTTCGCCCGGATGCGCGAAGATCAGAGCGGGCACTATTTCGGCGTCGGCATGACGATCGTCCTGCGGGGCGATCGGGTCATGGTGCAGATGCCCTTCGAGGGCACGCCCGCTTATCGGGCCGGCCTTCGCCCCGGTGACATCATCTATTCCGTTGATGGCGTCTCCGCGCTCGGCCTGCCCATGGATAAGGCCCTCGATCGCGTCGCCGGCATGCTCAAGGGGCCCAAGGGCACGGCGGTGCACGTGGCCGTGCTGCGCACCGGCCATACCCGGCCTCTCAACTTCACCCTGGTGCGGGCCGAAGTGCATCACAACAGCGTCGATTGCAGCTACGAACTGGCGCCCGGCGTGGTGTACGTCCACCTTTCGCAGTTCATGGAAACCAGCGCCGACGAGATCCACGACATCATCCAAAAATATGGCGGCGAGCATCACCTCCGTGGATTGGTCCTGGACCTTCGTGACAACCCCGGCGGCCTGCTCAGCCAAGCGGTCGAGATCGCCGACCAGTTTTTAGCGCGCGGCCAGCTGATCGTTAGCCATCACGGCCGTTCTTCACCCGAACGCCGCTACTACGCCACCCACGGCAACGGCGGCGCCGATTTCCCCCTGGTGGTATTGGTCAACGACTTTACCGCCAGCGCCTCGGAGATCGTTTCCGGCGCCATTCAAGACCACGACCGGGGCTTGGTTGTCGGCCAGACCACCTTCGGCAAGGGGCTGGTACAGACGGTTTACCCATTGGGTGACAACACTGGGCTGGCCTTGACTTCGGCCCACTATTACACCCCAAGCGGTCGCTTGATCCAGCGCCCCTATGAAGGGCTCTCGCTTTACGACTACTTCTGGGCGCGCGGCAATACTACCGACAACCGGAATCGTGAGGTCAAGATGACCGACAGCGGCCGCACCGTGTATGGCGGCGGCGGGATCACTCCCGACGTCGTGCTGCCGCAAGTGTACCTGCAGGAGTTCGTTGGCGAAGATTTCCTGGGCGCCAACGATTTTCAAAACAACGTGCTCGACCGCAACGGATTTTTGGACTACGCCGACTACTTCTTGGCCCACCATGACTCGGTGCCGCGCAACTGGCAGGCCGGAGACGATGTGGTGGCCGACTTCGGAAAGTTCCTGGCCAGCGAGCACATTCCTTACATGGCGCAGGACCTGAAGACCAATGCCGAGTGGATCAAGCTCGAGGCTACCTCGAAGATCATTACCAGCCTCTACGGCCAAAATCAGGGGCTCGAGATTTTGCTCAACCACGATCCGGAAGTAAAGAAAGCGGTTTCCCTGCTGCCGCGCGCCGAGGCCTTGGAGCAGCACGCCCGCCAAGTGCTGGCCGCGCGCCAGAGCGCGCACCTGCACCGCCGCGCGCTCCCGTAAGCTCGCGCCCAGACGTCTTGCCGGCGCTCGGCGTTATTAGGCCGGTTGCGGCGGCGCGATGCCGGGCGTCCGGCCGCCCGGTTCGGGGCGCAGCACTTCTTGCGGCTTGCCGCCAGGGCCCTCGCCGGAAGGTTCCGGAAGCGGCGTCATGGGCGGTAGCGCCTGCCCGTCGATCACCAGCTTGATTTCGTTGGCGTCGAGCGATTCGCGCTCTAGCAAGGCCCCCGCCAAGCGGTGCAAGGCGTCGCCGTGCTCGGAAAGAATCTGCTTGGCCTTTTCGTAGCCCTGCATCACCAGCCGCCGCACCTCTTGATCGATGCGAATCGCCGTGTCTTCCGAGAAGTCGCGGTGCTGAGCGATCTCGCGGCCCAGGAAGATCTGCTCTTCCTTCTTGCCGAAGGTGAGCGGGCCCAAGTCGCTCATGCCCCATTCACAGACCATCTTGCGCGCCATGTCGGTCGCCTGCTCGATGTCATTGCCCGCGCCGGTGGTCATGTGATGCATGTACAGCTCTTCCGCCACCCGGCCGCCCATCATTACCGCCAGCCGCGCCTCCAGGTATTCGCGCGAGTAGGTATGTTTGTCGTCGGTGGGCAGCTGCATGGTGACGCCCAAGGCCATGCCGCGGGGGATGATCGTCACCTTGTGCAGGGGGTCGGCGTACGGCACCATCGCCGCCACCAGGGCATGCCCACCCTCGTGGTAGGCGGTGTTGCGCTTTTCCTCGTCGGAAATGATCAGCGAGCGCCGCTCGGCGCCCATCAGTACCTTGTCCTTGGCGCCCTCGAAGTCGCCCATCAGCACCGTCTTGCGGTTGTGGCGGGCGGCATTGAGAGCCGCCTCGTTGACCAAATTGGCGAGATCGGCGCCGCTGAAGCCGGGCGTGCCCCGTGCCAAAACGCTGAGATCGACGTCTTCGGCCAGCGGGATCTTGCGAGCGTGGACGCGCAAAATGTCCTCGCGGCCCTTCACGTCGGGACGCGGCACCACCACGCGGCGGTCGAAGCGGCCCGGCCGCAGCAGCGCCGGATCCAGCACGTCGGGCCGGTTGGTGGCCGCGATCAAGATCACGCCTTCGTTGCTTTCGAACCCGTCCATCTCGACCAGCAGCTGGTTGAGCGTCTGTTCGCGCTCGTCGTGTCCGCCGCCTAGGCCGGCGCCGCGATGCCGCCCCACGGCGTCGATTTCATCGATGAAAATGATGCAGGGGGCGTTCTTTTTCCCCTGTTCGAATAGATCGCGCACCCGGCTGGCGCCCACGCCGACGAACATTTCCACGAAGTCCGAGCCCGAAATGGAAAAGAACGGCACATTGGCTTCGCCGGCGATTCCGCGCGCCAACAGCGTCTTGCCTGTGCCCGGCGGGCCCACCAGCAGCACTCCTTTCGGAATGCGCCCGCCCAGCTTCTGGAACTTTTGCGGTTCCTTCAGAAACTCGATTATTTCGCGCAATTCTTCCTTGGCTTCGTCCACCCCCGCGACGTCCTTGAACGTAACCTTTTTTTGCTGAGTGGAAAGCAATCGCGCCCGGCTCTTCCCGAACGACAGGGCCTTGTTGCCGCCCGTCTGCATCTGCCGCATGAAGAAAATCCACAAGGCGATGATCAGCACGAACGGCAGCGCATTGATAAAGATGGTCATCCACGAGGTGCTGGAGGGCGGCTTGATGGTGACCGAAACGCCCTTGTCGGTAAGCACCTTGTAGAGGTCGGGGTAGTTGCTGGGGATGGTGGTCGTGAACTTCTCGTGGTCCTTGAGGGTTCCATGCACGTCGTCGGAGCTGATCGTCACGTCCGCGATCTTCCCCGCTTGCGCGTCGGACATGAAAGCCGAGAAGTTGACGTTTTGTTCGCGGGCCTCGCCCACACCGGTGCGCATCATCTGCCACAGCAGCGCGGCTGCGGCGATCATGACTACCCAGAGCACCACGGTTTTTATAGTGGAATTCAACCTGCCTCGATTTCGCGCTCCAGTTTTGCGCTCGCCTTTTTATTGGATGTCAGAATGGCGACCTGGTTCCGGCGCACTTGGACGGGTTGCTGGCGCCTTGCGCTTGCCCTCGGGGATAGGCCCTCTTGCCGAGGTTAGCCTTTCACCATTATAGCCTACGCGCCAAAGCGCAGGATGATCGTGCTTTTGGGGCTAATCCGCAGCGTTAATCCGCCGAAATGCAGGTGTTTACTGCCGCTGGGCGGGCGGCCGGCCAGGCTGCTCTGCGCCCTCGCCAGCCCCACGGCCCGAATCAAATCCAAGACCTGTTCCACTTGCTGAAACTCCACCCGGCGCAGGTCGCCGCGCGCGGCCGCCAATCCCGCGCGCAGCACCCGCCGCGCCAAAGCAAGCGGCAGCGCAGCTAGCTCTCTCGTATCCGCCTCCCATCCCGCCGAAGTGGCGCGCCACAGCCGGTCCACCCGCGCCGCGACCTCGGCCGTCCAATATTCCTCTTCCGCTCGCGCCAAGGCGGCGAGATCGGCAAGGCGCTCGACCAGAGCTGGGTTGTAGTCCCGCGTCAGCACGGGCAGCAATTCATGGCGGATGCGGTTTCGGCGTCGCCCCAAGTCCCAGTTGCTTGCGTCCTCCTGCCAAGGCTCGTTCTTGGCGCGCAGCCAGGCGCGCAGTTGTTCGCGCCGGCAGGCGAGCGCCGGTCGAATGATCTTCTCGTTCGGTCCGGCCCGCACCACCGGCCAGATGCCCGCCAGCCCGCGCGTCCCCGCCCCGCGCAGCAGGCGCAGCAACACCGTCTCGGTCTGATCGTCGGCGGTGTGCGCGGTGGCGACACAATTGATTTCACCGCTGGCCAGGCACTCGCGAAAAAATACGTAACGCGCCTGCCGCGCTGCCTGCTCCCGATTGCCGCGCGCTTGCCGGAGTTCTTCGGCGCGGCGCGCCATCAGCGGCAGGCCCAGCCGGGCGGCCCATTGCGCCACAAATGTGGCATCGTCGGCGGATTCGGGCCGCCAGGCATGATCCAAATGGAGCACCGCAAGCTGCAAGCCCAAGGTGGGCGCCAATTCTTGCAGGGCCAGCAGTAATGCCAGCGAATCCGCTCCGCCCGATACCGCGACGCCGATGCGGTCGCCCGGCGCCACCATCCCATGGCGTACCAGCGTGGCCCGAATCACCTGGACCGGAGATTGCACTTCTGTAGCATAGGCCCGGCTTCGCCGCGCTATCCTGACCCAATGCCGCCAGTCCTGCGCGGATTGTTGGAGGCCGCGCTCTACGTCACCGATTTGCGTCGCGCGATCGCGTTTTACCGTTCGGTTCTGTGCCTCAAGCTGCTCGGCGAGTTCGATGCGGAGCGCGGCGCGGCCTTCGCGATCGGCGACAGCGTGTTGCTGCTCTTCCGCGTGGAGGATGCGCGGCGGGGCGGGGATCTGCCGCCGCACGGCGCCGTCGGCGCCGGGCACGTAGCGTTCGCCATCAGCGCTGGGGACCGGCTCGATTGGAAGCTCTGGTTGATCGAGAGCGGCGTCGCGATCGAGGCCGAGCGCCAATTCGGCCGCCAGCCGGCTTCTCTCTATTTTCGCGACCCGGACGGCAATTTGCTGGAGTTGGCTGTGCCCGAAATCTGGTCCGGCGACCGGCCTTAAGGCTGCCTAGCCGGCATCGCGCAGCGCCGCCATGCTGCGCAGGCAAGCCACCACTTCGCCTGGGGTCGCCAGCCAATACATCGCCGCCGTGTCGCGCTCGTCCCAGCCGTCGAGGGCTTCACCCGCCGGCTCGCCCACGTGTATGCCGACCAGATGCTCGTCGGCGGCGCGAAAAACGTCTTCGTCAGTGGCCTCGTCGCCAAAATATAGGGCGAGGTCGCAGCCCAGCCGCGCCCGCAGCGCCAGCAAGGCCTGTCCTTTGTTGCGCGCATTGTTGGGCAATAGTTCGGCGATGCAGTTACCGGGCAACAAGCGAAAGCCGCGGCGCTCGGCCAGGTCGGCGGCGTAGCTCAGCACCGCTGCCTTCGACTGCGGCGCGTCCCGGTAATGAATGCCCACCGACCACGGCTTCACTTCCAGCCAAGTTCCCGGCCAGCGCTCCATTTGCTCGCGCAAATGTTCGGCCAGCCGCGCCACGCGACTGATCGCCGCCGGTTTGATCGGCTCATTGGCGCCGCTCGGGGCGAGCGCCGTCGCCGGCGCCCGGCCGTTTCCGCCGCGATCCGGGGCCAAAACCTCGTTGCCATGCCCGCCCAGATACCAGGCCCCCGGCACCGGGCAGCGGGCGAGCAAATCGGGCAGCGAGCGCCCGCTGACGATGGCGACGGCAAAATCGGTGCGCGCCGCCAAATCGCGCAAGGCCGCCTGCGCTCCTTCCACGGGATGCGCTTCGTCGGGATTGGGAACGATGTTGGAAAGCGTGCCGTCGAAATCAGTGGCGACGAGCACGCACCGCGCGCCAGCCAGCTCCCGCCGCCAGTCCGGCCGGGGGAAATTCTGCTTCGGCGCCGCTTGTAAGTGGGGAACGATGGGCATCGAATTCGTGTTGGCGGATCACCCGCAAGATGTCGCGCGCCCAGGCGCCAACGTCGTAGTTGGAAACGCGCCAGCGCAGCCGGCGCATGCGTTCGCGCCGCTCCGCTTCCCCCATCGCCAGCGCGCCCGCCATGGCGTCGGCGAAGCCGTCGGTGGCATAAGGGTTGACCGAAACCGCTTCGAATAGCTCGCGGGCGGCGCCGGTGAACTCGCTGAGCAGCAACACGCCGTCGTCGCGCCCGGCGGCGACAAATTCCTTGCTCACCAAGTTCATGCCGTCGTGAAGGGAACTGACGATGACGGCATCGGCGGCGTGATACCAAACCCAAATCTTTTCCGGCTCCACGTACGTGTGCATCGCCTTGATCGGCATCCAGCCGTTGGCGGTGAAATTGGCGTTGACGCGCGTCACGGCCCGCTCCACGGCGGCGGCGTAATCGCGATAAGCGCGCACCGTGGTGCGGCTGGGCGTGGCGATTTGCAGGAACGTCACCGCCTCTCGCAGCGCCGGATGCCGCTCGAAGAGCCGTTGGATCGCCTCGATCCGCTCCAATATGCCCTTCGAGTAATCGAGGCGTTCGACGCTCAACACCAGCTTTCGGCCGCGACCGTGCTGCTCCCGCCATTGCGCCGCGTCGCGCTGCGCTTCCGGCGTAAGCACCCGTTCGCGGATGCGACGGAAGTCCACGCTTAGGGGAAACGACGCCACCGCGGTGATCGAGTCGTTCAGCAGCACGCGGTTGCGCTCGCGATCCAGCCGCGCCTGCAACTCGCGATCCACCGTGTAGAGAAAGTTATTGCAGTGATAGGGCAGGTGGAAACCGAGTAGATGGTTGCCGAGCAGGCCTTCCAATAGCTCCTTGCGCCAGGGGCAAATTCGGAACGCTTCCGGGTTCGGCCAGGGAATGTGCCAAAACTGCGCGATCAGCGCCCGCGGACAACGCTGGCGGAGCATCTTCGGCAACAGGGCCAGCTGAAAATCCTGCACGAAAACGATGGCCGGCCGATCGCCGATCTCGTCCGTCACGGCGTCGGCAAAAAGTTCGTTGGCGCGTACGTAAGCCCGCCACCAATGCTCTTCGAAGCGCGGCTTGTGATACGCGATATGGCAAAGCGGCCACAGCGCGGAGTTGGCGAATCCGGTATAGAAGTCCTCGTTTAATTTGGCGGGCAGAAATAAACGCCGTAGCCGGTACTGCACGTCCGGAGGGTTCTCCAAGACGTGGCCGCGGCGATCCACGAACTCCGCGTCGGCGTCGCCGCTGGAAGTGGCAATCCAGGTGCCACGCGTCGCCTGCACGATAGGCTCCAGCGCCAAGGTCAGCCCGCTAGGCGGCTTTTCCACGCGCACCTGGCCGTCCCGCCGCACGTGAGAGTAGGGCTGCCGATTCGACACCACGACGAAGCGGCGGCCTTCGAGCGAAGTTACCTCTTGCAGTAATTGGCTGCGAACCATGCGGCGGCCTTTCCGGCTTCGCCGGAATGTCCGATGTTGCAATAATACCGCGTGCCTTGCGGCGGACCGAACCGATGTCGAAAAATTTTCCACTCCCTCCGGATGCGGCCGCAATTGAGATCAGGGCCGCAATTGGGCACAGTAGGAGCATGCCCGCTGCCAGCGCAGAGATCCAACGCCTCAAATTGAGCGCCCACCGCCGATCAGATCCCGGGACTGGCATCGTCATCGAAGCCGTCGTGCCGGCCGTGGATGACGGTCGTTTCCCTGCCAAGCGGGAAGTCGGCGACTCGTTGGTGGTGTGCGCCGATATCTACAAAGACGGCCACGAGATCCTGGCCGCCTCGCTGCTCTACCGGCACGCCGCTGCCGGATCCGCGCGAGCGGCGTGGCGCCGCGTTCCGATGAGCCCGCTGGGCAACGATCGTTGGCGTGGCGAATTTCCGCTGGAGCGAGTCGGTGCCTACGCATTCGCCGTCGAGGCTTGGGTCGAGGTTTTTGAAAGCTGGCGTCGCGATGCCCTGCGCAAGCGCCAGGCGGGCCAATCTATCGCCAGCGACCTGATCGAGGGCGCGGACCTGCTGCGCCGCTTGCGCCCGGCGCGCGGGGCGGCGGCTGCCGCTCACAAGGAACTGCTCGCCCGCATCAGCGCCGCCGATCCGTCCGCTGCCGCCGAGTTGCTCCTCGCGGATAACGCCGCCGCGCTGGCGCGCTCCTGTCCACCCTTGTCGGCGCCGGAGCGCTCGGAGCGCGAGTATCCGGTCTGTTGCGAACGCGTGCGCGCCCGCTTCGGCGCCTGGTATGAGATGTTCCCGCGTTCCCAGGGCAGCGAAGCCGGCCGCAGCGCCACCTTTCGCGAAGCCGAGGCCCGGCTGCCGGCCATTCAGGCCATGGGCTTCGACGTGCTGTATCTGCCGCCGATTCATCCCATCGGCCATACGCATCGCAAGGGTCCCAACAACTCCTTGCAGGCCGCACCCGGCGATCCCGGCAGCGTCTATGCCATCGGTTCGGAAGCCGGCGGCCACGACGCCGTCGAACCGTCGCTGGGCACCCTCGCCGACTTCGCTCGCTTCCGCGAGGCCGCCGCCGCGCACGGGCTGGAGATCGCGCTCGATCTGGCGCTCAACTGCTCCCCCGATCACCCCTGGGTCCGCGAGCATCCGGAGTGGTTCTTCCATCGCCCCGACGGCTCGATCAAGTACGCCGAAAACCCGCCCAAGCGCTACGAAGACATCTTCCCGCTAAACTTTCATTGCGCGGATTGGCAAGCGCTCTGGCGCGAGATCGAGCGCATCGTGGAGTTTTGGATCGGCCACGGCGTGCGCATCTTCCGCGTGGATAATCCGCACACCAAATCGCTCGCGTTCTGGGAATGGCTTATCGCCGAGGTGCAGCGCGAGCACCCGGAAGTGTTCTTCCTGTCCGAGGCATTCACCCGGCCCAAGATGATGAAATACCTGGCCAAGCTTGGTTTCGCCGAGTCCTACACCTACTTCACCTGGCGCAACACCAAAGCGGAACTTACCGACGAGCTGCAAGAGCGGGCGCACGGACCCGGCCGGGAATATTTTCGCCCTAATGTTTTTGCGAACACGCCCGACATC
>JBOGKX010000059.1:0-1419 GCA_050746125.1 Terriglobales bacterium
GCCAAATTGAGCGGCGGCAACCTCATCGGCGCGTTCTACCAGGGCGCGAACCTGACCAGGGCGAACATGAGCGGCGCCATCGGCGCTCGCCCATCGGCTACTGTCGCCACCAATCAACCGGGCAGAGTAATGGGGGGGGGGTACGGGAGCCAAGTTTTGCACCAATTGCTGGCATGAACTTCGCTATGGCGACAAATTTTGCGCTGGATGCGGAACAGAGGTTTCTGGATATCGGCGTACGGTAACACCTACCCAGATAAGCGCGCCAATGACAAGCCGACCCGTCACCCAAGCCGATGCCGTGGATTATGTACTAAGTGGATAGACAGTATCGTATCGGAGTGCTAGACTGCTCGCATGGAAGGGAGGGCGGGCGATGCGGATCACCCTGACGGACGCGGAACGGGCGGAGGTGGAGGCGGCGCAACGCGCGCGGCCCACGGTGCGGCACTGGCGGCGTTATCAGGCGGTGCTGCTGCGGGCGGGCGGGACGCCGCTGGCGGTGGTAGCCCAGACGCTGGGGTGCAGCGCGGACAGCGTGACGAACTGGACCAACGCCTGGCGGGAGCAGGGCGTGGCGGGCGTGCGCGAAGGCCGACATGCGGGCGCCGCGCGCCGGTTGGATGCGGCAGGCGAGCAGCGCCTGGGTGAGCTGCTGGCGAGCGATCCGCAGGCGGCGGGGTACGCGGCGACCGGCTGGACCGTGCCGCTGTTGCGCACGGAATTGGCCCGTGGCGGCTGGACCGCCAGCGAGCGGACCATCCGCCGCACGCTGCACCGGCTGGGGTGGAGTTGGAAGCGCCCGCAGTTCGTGCTGGGCCGACCCGACCCGGCCTACGCCGAGAAAAAAAAGGGCTCGCAGAGCAAGTGAGCGCCATACTGGCACGCGGCGGGGAGGTGTGGTTTGGCGATGAGACGACGCTGCGCGAGTTCCCGCCGCTGCGCTGTGTGTGGGCCAAGCGCGGGCAGGCGGCCCACGTCGTCGTCTCGGGGCGCAACGCCCGCCGGGTGCTGCATGGCGCGCTCAACGCCGCCACCGGCGACCTCGCGCTGCTGGTGCGTGAGCGCAGCCGCCAGGACGATTGCCTGGCCTTCATCGAGGCGCTGGGCCGCATCCGCCCGGACGTCCCCAAGCTGCTGATCTGGGACAACGCCCCGCCCCACCATCCCAAGCGCGTGCTCGCCGCCGCGGAGGCCGCCCACATCACCATTGCCTGGCTCCCCTTCCGCGCGCCCGAACTGATGGCCTGCGAAGACCTCTGGCAACGGCTCAAGGCCGTCGTGGCCGCCAACCGCGCCTACGACACGGTCGCCGAGTTGGCCGAGCGCGCCGTGGCGTGGCTCACCGCCCTCCTGCCCGCCGACCGCTTGCGCCTCTCCAGCTTGCTCAGTCCGAAGTTTCAGTGGCTATCCACTTAG
>JBOGKX010000060.1:0-2512 GCA_050746125.1 Terriglobales bacterium
CGTACATGCCGCGACCGTAGATGAGGCCCGTCAGGCCACGCACCAGCTGGATGAAGTGACGGAAGGCCGCGGGCACAGGCGGCCCAAGCTTCATGTGGTCGACATAGCCATCCAGGGACTGGTTCAACCCATAGACAAGTTTCGCCATGCTCCAATCTCCCTCCTACGTTCTTCAGAGTACAGCCTGAGGGAGACGTATCGCTCTTCAAGCTGGCAACGGCTCCCGGCGCCCAATCGTCCGAACCAAAGATGCGGACCACCTTCGGTACCAGCAGCGAGCTCTACGGCTGGGACCGTGCACTTGCGCCCATTGGACAGGTGGTGATCTGCGAAGGGGAGTTCGACCGCCTTGCCCTTGAGAGTCCTGGTTTCGCGGCGGTGACATCGACCGCGGGCGCGCTCACGTTCCGCAAGGAATGGGCTGATGCGCTGCGGTCCATTCCTGACATCTACGTCTGCTTTGACCGGGATGGCGCCGGTGAAGCGGGGGCCAGGAGGGTTGCCGCGTTCCTACCAGCGGCGAAGATTGTCACCTTGCCTCGGAGAGTTGCGCATGGAGGCGACGTGTCCGATTTCTTCATTGGCCTTGGCAGGACCATCGAGGAATTCGACGCCCCGCTAGCCACCGCGCAGCGGATGCCCGGATTCGAGCGATTGGGCATGGGCAGGGCGGCGCACAGCCGTCGCGCGGTGCCGCAGCGTGGCGCCGAGGCGGCCGATCTCAAATCCCAGGTCCAGATCGAGATTTGGATCAGCGCCGACCTGGAGCTTGAGGTGAGAGGGCGCAACTTCGCCGCCCTCTGCCCATTCCACGATGACAAGAATCCATCGCTCGTCGTTTTCCCGCAAACGCAGACGTTCCATTGTTTCGGCTGCAACATCAGCGGCGACGTGTTCACGTACCTCATGCTCAGCCGCCGCGTCACCTTCGTCGAAGCGGTGCGCCAAGTCCAACGGCCACTCATGGAACATGGAGAAGAAGCCGCCTAGCGGCGAACAGGCAAAGCGGCAGCGCGCGATTCCGACCGTATCGACGGCGCTGCCGGACGGGACTGCCCGCGACGGTCAGGGTCGGCTCATAGCGAATGGCACCGTCCTTTGATGTGCAGAAGTGCCGAGCAATTCCGCCTGGGAGCCGTACTCCTCCGCCTGGGAAGGCAGAAGTACAACCGCGTGTTCGAGGAGATTGTTGCGCGGCGAGTTGGGCACGAGCCGCATCGGCAACTTTATCCACCGCATACGTGGACGTGTCGCCAGAGTTCGAGGAGATCGCGAGCTGTTACGTTCTCTTCACCTGGGTCTACGACCGGTTCAACGAATTGCCCTACCTCCGGCTGCGCGGCGATGCCGGCACCGGAAAGACGCGCTTCCTCCCCACCGTAGGGTCGAGCCCCCGAGTCCACCGCCGAAACCCCAGCCAGCCGAGATCGAGCGGGAACGCGCAGCGCAGCGAAGCGCCGAGAGAGGACCCGCGAAATTCCGCAGGGCGGGTCCCTGCCGGCTAACCACGCCGGAACGGGGCGAGCCCGGGGTCCCCGAGGCGCAGCGGCGCGCCTTGGGGTGGGAGTAGCGAGCAGGGCGAGGCCGCAGGCTGGGAGGGACGGGAGGAATACACCAAACGCGGTCGCCTGGAGAGGCCCTGAGGAGAGCGGGCCTCCGTTGCCGGCCAAGGAATTTCCGTCAGGAAATTCCGCCTTTAACGAAGCCGGGCTTGGCGTGCCGGGGTGGGAGAACGAAGCCCTGCGACGCTTATCGCCCCGCCCACCGCAGGGCGGCGGTGATGCCGCGAATACCCTCCCAAAGCCGCTCTTGCCATCCCGGCGGCGATGGTGCTTTACTGGGATCACGCTAGGAAAGGAGGTGGTCCAGTGGAAAGTTCTGGCAGTAAACGCAGCGAATTTTGGACTAGCGAGGTGGCTGAAGCCTAGGCGCTCGCCGCGTCTGTTGGCTACCGAAGGCGGCGAGCCGCCCTCGGCTAATCCTAATCAGTTCACCGTCCGAACCCCGCCTCCGGCCGCGCGCTGTAAGGCTCTACGCATTGGGAGGCGGGGTTCGCTGTCTCGCCGCCGCTTTTATTCCCGCCCTCCGCGACTTTTTCGGCGTAGCCGGGTTTCCATCCACAACCCGTTAGCGCACGGCAGGGCCGCGCTGGCTTCGGCACGCGCGGCCCCGCCTCTTGGTGTATCGCCGTACCGCGGAGGCAAGTGGACGGCCCGCCCGCTTTGCGCCCCGCCCGGCGCCATGCTAAATTGAAATTCCGAGCGTGCGGGAGTAACTCAGCGGTAGAGTGCGACCTTGCCAAGGTCGAAGTCGCGGGTTCGAATCCCGTCTCCCGCTCCATGCCTTGCAGCGGGTTCGTGTCGCCACCCTTGAGGCGCGGTAGCCAAGTGGTAAGGCAGAGGTCTGCAAAACCTTTATTCGTGAGTTCGATTCTCACCCGCGCCTCCAACTTTTTGCGAAACGTCGCCACCACCGTTAGGGTGTGCAATCTGGAGCTGCCTTCCGCCCCCAT
>JBOGKX010000061.1:0-2700 GCA_050746125.1 Terriglobales bacterium
GTGCGGCCCGCGCCGCCCCCGCCCGCTTCGCCGCGTCCGGTCACCTCGACCGTCGCCCCGCCGCCGGCCGCCCCGCCGCCGGCCGCCCAGACGGTCCGCTCTTCGCCCTTGGTACGCCGCCTGGCCCGCGAGAACCACATCGATCTGGCCGATCTCGGCCCTGGCACCGGCGAGCATGGCCGCGTCTCTAAGCACGACATCATCAGCTATCTCGAACAGCGCGCCGCCTCCCCCCAGCCTGCGGCCGTTCTCGCCGCTCTCCCCGCGACGCTAGTGCCGGCCACCCCAGCCCCCTATCAGTCGGGCGGCGTCGAGATCGTCCCCATGTCGGTCATGCGCAAGCGCATCGCCGAGCACATGGTGATGAGCAAGAGCACCTCGGCGCACGTTTATTCCGTGTTCCAGGCCGACATGAGCAAGATCGTCGCCCTGCGCGAGAGGTCGAAGGCGCAATTCGAGGCCGCCGGCGCCCGCCTCACCTTTATGCCCTTTTTCGCGCTGGCGGCGATCGCCGCGCTGAAACAGTTCCCGGTCGTCAACTCCTCGGTGCAAGAGGAATCGATCGTCTATAAGAAAGATGTCAATCTCGGCATTGCCGTGGCTCTCGACTGGGGCCTGATCGTGCCCGTCGTCAAGCACGCCGAAGAGCGGAATTTCCTCGGCCTGCAACGCGCCATCAACGACTTGGCCGAGCGCGCCCGCACCAAGCGCCTCTCGCCCGAAGAGGTGCAGGACGGCACCTTCACCATTACCAATCCCGGCATCTTCGGCGGCCTCTTCGGCCTGCCCATCATCAATCAGCCGCAGGTGGCGATTTTGGGCATTGGCGGCATTCACAAGACTCCCGTCGTGGTGGAAGACGCCATCGCCATCCGCTCCATCGTGCATCTCACGTTGAGCTTCGATCACCGCGTCGTGGATGGCGCCGTGGCCGACCAGTTTCTCGCCGCCATCGTGCACCACCTCGAGAATTGGTCCCAACCGCTGCTCTGAGCGCTGCTCCGAACCGGGTCTGCCGCGGGCCGGCCTCTTGCCGGCCCTTTTTCTTGTCGCGGCGGCCGCCGCTCTAAGCGGTTCACGCCTCTCTCGCTGAGTCGAACTTCTGCCCGCCAGGCGGGGATTCCCCCGAAAAGCCCGCGCTCTCTTTCCAGGTACTTTCCGACGTGCGCCGTTCGCGGCCCTCCAGCACTCAGCGCTGAGTCGGCCGATTTCCGGCGCCCTGCCACTCGTCGGAGAGGACCCGACTTTTGAAATCCCGATTGACCGTCCTTGCCTTCTGCGCAGCCTCTTTTCTCATTGCCTGCGGCGGCACTCATCCGACTCCCTCCATCGCCGTGACCATCGCGCCCGCCGCGGCCAGTCTGGCGCCCGGCGCGAGCCTGAAATTTGCCGCCGCCGTCACTGGCGCCAGCAGTAACGCCGTCGTCTGGACCGCCACCGGCGGCGCCATTACCAGCAACGGCACCTATACCGCCGGCTCGCAGGCCGGCGCCTTCACCGTCACCGCCAGCAGCGCCGCCAATGCCCAAAGCAGCGCCTCGGCTAAGATCACCATCGCCGCCGGCTCGCCGCCGCCTCCGCCGCCGGCTCCGCCGCCGGCTATCACCGTTACCATCTCACCGGCGACGACCACGGTGGCCGCTGGCGCCACCGCGCAGTTCTCCGCTGCCGTCACCGGCACGCAAAATACCGCCGTCAATTGGCAAGCAACTGGCGGCAAGATCAATTCCAGCGGCCTCTATACCGCCGGTTCGCAAACCGGCGCCTTTACAGTCACCGCCACCAGTCAAGCCGATGGGCAAAGCAACGCCACCGCCCAGGTGACTATTACCGCTGCCGCGCAGGCGCGCCTCTTCACTAGCCCCGGCGCCGCCTGGCTCTATAGCCCACCCACTGGCCAAGCCATTGATATCTCCAGCACCGTCGTAAAGCTGGGCGGCATCTCGGTCAACACCGTCGCCGGCTTCGGCTATCCCGTTGAGTACACCGATGGCAGCCACGGCTGCACCACTTTCACCGATACCCTCATTTACCACTACAGCGATAGCATCTGCGTCCCCAACCCTGCCAACGGTTATTGGCCCACGCTTGGCTGCTGCAACGGCACCTCAAACGACGGCCACCTCATTGTCGTCGATACCAAGACCCTCGAGTATTACGACTTCTGGAAGCTCTATACCGATGGCAACGGCCATCCCACCAGCACCAACGTCGGCAAGATCGTCAGCGGCAATCTCGCCACCAGCAACGGTACGCCCGGCACCACCGCCGCGAATATCACCGGCTTGGCCGGCGACATTATGCCCGGAGAGCTCGACTGCGAGGACTGCCTCCAGCACGCGCTCAACGTCATCGTGCCGGGCACGATGAATAGCTCCCAGCTCGGCAGCCAAGGCCCGGTCGCCATCAGCGATGGTTCGGTTTCGGGCGGCATCTTCCGCGAAGGCGCCAAGATCCGCTTCGACCCCAGCGTCAATGTCGATTCGCTCCCCGTCAGCATCGCCGTGAAGGCGCTGATGAAAGCCCTGCAAAAATACGGCGGGCTCATTACCGATCAGACCGGCGCCAACGCGATCTGCATCTACTCCGACCTAACCACCACGCCCGATCTCACGGGCAAGGACCTGATTTATCAGCACCTCCTGATTTATTACTAAACGCAAAACGCCCCTGGCGCGCGCCGGCCGAACGGCCAGGCGC
>JBOGKX010000062.1:0-2510 GCA_050746125.1 Terriglobales bacterium
GCGCCCGCGGCGGCGACGGCGGCCGGTCGTCTCGGCACGGACCTGAAAGTCCGCGCGCGGCTGGCGCTCCCGCAGCTCGGCATGCTCGCCGGCTTCGGTTCCCTGCTGATCGCCCTCCGCCTCCGCCTGCTCGGCGGCGGGCGCGGCGCCGTGCTCTTCGCCCTCGCCGGAGGCTGGATCCGCAAACTCCTCTTCGGCTTCGCTCTCGTCGCCTTCGAACCAGGACTCGGCGGGCACGCTCTCGGCCTCAACATCGGCTGGCGACGGAGCCGCCTCCTGGCTCAGGTCGTGCGCGGGCGGAGGCGCGGCATCGCCGCTTTCCGCCGCCGCGGCTTCGACGGGTGAATCGGGCTGCATCCGCTCGTGCTCGAACTCAGCGCGCTGCTCGCCGGCGGTGAAATTCCCGGCTTCGGCCTCCGCCGGGCGGCCCGATTGATACTTGGCCAGCGACTCTCCCGGCAGGACGAAGGGGTAGTCGATCTTTTCCGGCGCGCGGCGCTCGGCAGCCGGACTCGGTGCGGAGATTTCCTCTCCTGTCGCCGGCGGCACGGCGTCGTCGCCTTCGGGGCGGGCAAACTTGGCTTCCGGGAAGCCTTGCCGGCCGTGCCGGCCGCGACGCCGGCGTCCAGGAAAGCGGCCGCCGCGCTCGTCCTGCCGCTCGCCCTCGGCCGGAGCAATCGCAGGTTCAACGGCGGACGGCCCGGCGGCCGGCGCTTGCGCGGCGGGCTGGAAGGCGGCCGGCGCGGCGGCGGCGGGACCGTTGGCTTCCGCGGCGCGCTCGGCCTCGCTCACCACGCGATCGTATTCCTCGACGTCCTCGAAGAAATCCGAGACGTAGAGAAAGGCGTCGCGCTCCAGGCCGATGTCCACGAAGGCGGACTGCATGCCGGGCAGGACGCGGGTCACGCGCCCCTTGTAGATGCTCCCCGCCAGCGAGTATTCGCGCTCGCGCTCGTAATAGACTTCGGTGAGTTCACCGTCTTCGCTCAGCGCGATGCGGGTCTCGTGCGGAGTCGAAGCCACGAAAAGTTCCTTATTCATCCAATCTCCTCCCGGCACGGAGGAACGGTAGCGGCAGGCGGGGCGCCGCGAACGGCGCAGCGGAAGGCGGCGCTCGTCGGCGCCAGCCTCCTTCCAGAAAAACCCGTGCGTGCCGGCCGGATACCACCGACGGCCGGGCTTGGCGCCGGCAGCCGGGATCAACGGCCTTACTCACCGCCCCAACGGGCGAAAATCGCGATGTCCAGCGCACGTCGGATGCGAGCGCGCGGCGACATCGCCGAATTCAAAGTTTCACCCGCCCCGCTTGCCCTAACAAGCCGCGGCGGGCACATCCTTAGTTCACGAAGCGGCTCATGCGGACATTCATCGCCACGCCCAAGGCCGCGCAGGTGAACAGCAGCGAAGATCCTCCTGAACTCATGAGCGGCAAGGGAATGCCGGTCACCGGCATCAGTCCCACCGCCATGCCAACGTTCACCACGACGTGGAAGGCCAGCACGGCCACCACGCCCATGACCAACAACGCGCCGCCCAGATCGGGAGCGGCTTGCGCATCTTGAATCAAACGCATCAAGACCAAAAAATACAAGAACAAGATGGCAATGCCGCCGACGAACCCATGCTCTTCCGCGAAGGCGGCAAAGATGAAGTCCGTTTGCGGCACCGGCAAGAAGGCGCCGCGAGTCTGCGAACCCTTGGCGATACCCTTGCCCCACAATCCGCCCGAGCCGACGGCGATCTTCGACTGGAGCAACTGATAGCCCGTGCCCAGTGGATCCGCCTCGGGGCGGAGAAAACTCTCCAGCCGCGCTTTCTGGTAAGGATGCAGGTGCCGCCAAGCTACCGGCAACACCAAGACCCCCGCCAAAGCCAACAGCACGAAGTGCCGCCAGCGCAGCCCGCCCAGCAGCAAGCCCATGCCCGCCACCGGCAGATAAGTCAGCGCCGTGCCGAGGTCCGGCTCGGCCAGCACCAATAGCATGGGCAGGCCTACCAGCACTCCGATCCGGAGCACGTCCCGCCAGCCGGCGGCGGGCGATTTGGCCCCGGCGAAGTACCTCGCCACTACGATGATTATAACGAGTTTGACCAATTCGGAGACTTGCAGGTGGGAGCCGGCGACGGGAATCCAGCGGCGCGAGTGAAAGATCACCCGCCCCACCAGGAGCACGGCCGCCAAGGCCGCCAAGGCGGCGCCGTAAAGCCAGGGCGCGCTGTCGAGCAGCAGCTTGTAATCCACGCGGCTGAAGACGAAGAGCAAGAGGACGCCGGCGCCGAGAAAATAGATCTGCTTTACGTAAACGCCGGCGAACTTGGTGCCAAGCGTGGCGCTGTAAATCTCCATGATGCCGAGCCCGGCAATGAGCAGCACCAGCCCCAGCAGCAGCCAATCCAGGTCGCGCCAGCGATTCACGGGCGCGCTCTCCAAACGCCCACCCCCGCCATGGCGGCGGAGAGCGGCGCCGGCGCGGGCGGCGGCGGAGCGGGCCAGGCCCAGGCCGGCGGCC
>JBOGKX010000063.1:0-18692 GCA_050746125.1 Terriglobales bacterium
GCCGCCGCCCGGCGCGCTCACGCTCGACGCCGACTTGGCCGATATCTTCAATGTCTCGCCCCGCCGCCGCGGCGCGAGCTCCGCCGCCGCGTTGCTGGGCGCGCATCGCAAGGCGTTAACCGATAAGGTGACCTACTGGACGGGAGTACAGCGACCGGAAGTGAAAAAACTGCTGGAATCAATGGAACGACGTCTCGCCGAGTTGGGCTTGGTCGCGGCTGCCGGCCGCGAGCCCGAACATCTCGCCGAATTGGCCACCTACGCTACCGCCCTAGCCTTGCATCGGCTGGCGCGACCGCCGGCGGCGCGCGAGCGGCAGCGCGACGCGGTAGGCTCAGAGTAATGGATTCCAAGCTGAAGATCGCCGTGCTGTACGACGCCTGGGAGGAGGACGAGGCCGCCGCGCCGGCGGCCGAGCGCCCGCCCACGCGCAAACGCCGACGCAAACGCGACAAGCCGGATCGGGAGGAGATCTTCGACTCCCTCGCCAAACTCGGCCACGAGCCCTTCTACTACGTTCTCGACGGCCGCGAAGGCAGCTTGCTCGGGCTGGCCAAGACGGACGCCGATCTGATCTTCAACCTCATCGAGTCGTTTGCCGGCGACGACACGAAAGACATGCACGTCGCCGCCTATCTCGACCTGCTCGGCCGTCCCTATACGGGCGCCGGGCCGCATGCGCTCTATCTGGCGCAAGACAAGGCGCTGGCGAAAAAGATGTTCGCCTTTCACGGCATCCGCACGCCCTTCTTCGCCACCTCCTATAAGGGCATGCTGGAACACGCCCACGACATCTCGTTTCCGCTCATCGTCAAGCCCACCAGCGAGGACGGCTCGATCGGCATCGACGCGGGCTCGGTGGTCGAGAGCGTGAAGGAGCTGATGGAGCGCATCCATTACATTCACGAGAAGTTCGACGCGCCGGCGCTGATCGAGGAGTACATTCCCGGGCGCGAGATCTACGCCTCGATTCTCGGCAACGGCTCGCCGGAGGTTTTGCCGCTGATCGAACTCGATCTCTCCAAGCTGCCGGAGGGCACGCCCAAGATCGCCAGTGCCGAGGTGAAGTGGGACAAGGACGCGGAGTCTTATAAGGTCACCAAGTCGGCGCCGGTCGAGGACCTGGGCGAGGAGGTAGCGCGCAATCTCTCCGAGACCGCTCTGGCCGCCTATCGCACGCTCAAGCTGCGCGACTACGGCCGCATCGACATGCGCCTCACGAAGAAGAACGAAGTGTACGTGATCGAGGCCAACCCCAATCCCTGGCTGTCGAGCGGCGCCGAGTTCGCCATGGCCGCCAAGAAAGCCGGCCGCTCTTACACGCAGTTGATCGGCGAGATCGTCGAACTCGCCCACGCCCGCCAGCGGCCGTAGCGGCATCCGGGCCGAGCATGCGGCGCTCGCTACCTGGTCTTTACCTGGCCTCGCAGCCAGTTACGCGAGCGGGCGGAGCGCGGGCATTCTAGGCGCAGAAGTTTGTCCTTGGGTAAAGGGGAACCCGATGGCTACGCATCGCGCCACATTGCCGTCGCGCCGTTACGCTCGTCCCGCGGGGGGCACGAAAAAACCGCCCGCCGCCGCGCCGGCCCGCCGCGCCGGCTTCGAACCCGTCGCCTGCGCCGCCAGCCGCTCGCGGCAGGGACAAAGCACCAATCAAGACGCCTATTTCGTGCAGCGCGCCGCGCCCGCCTGGGTGGCCGTCGCCGACGGCGAGGGCGAAGCCGCGACCTGCGCCAAGCGCGCCTTGCAAACGCTGAGCGAACGCCTCGGCGCCGCGGCCGGCGCGGAGCAGCCAAAGCCGTGGCGCCGCTGGCAAGAAGAGATCGCCGCCGCGCTGCACGGCGGCCCGGGTTGCGCCTGGGCGGCGGCGCTGATCGTGGGCAGCCGCTTGGTGGGCGCCGCCATGCCGGGCTTGCGCGCGGCGGTTCTCGCGCCCGGGGCGGCAGCCTGCCGCTGGCTGAGCGACGGGACGGAGTTCACGGTCTTCGACGAGCCGCTGCGCGCCGGCGAGGCTTGCCTGCTCTTCACCGACGGCGCCTGGCGCGCGCTGGGGCCTGGCTGGGAGACGATGCTGAGCGCCATGGACAACGCTTGGTGTTGGCCGGCCACGCTGCTCGACGTCGCCAGCCGCGAAGGCCGCACCGACGACATGACCATCGCCCTCCTGCGCCGCGGCTAGCGGGCGTTCTCTCAGCCCAGCGCCTTTTTCAAGAGCGCGACAATCCGGGCCTCCTCGGCGGCGGTCAAATCCGTGAGCGCAAAGGCGGTCGGCCACATGCGGCCTTCGTCGAGTTTCGCCTTATCGCTGAAGCCGAGCGTCGCGTACCTTGTCTTAAATTTAGTCGCGCTTTGAAAGAAGCAGGCGACATTGCCGTCTTTCGCATAGGCGGGCATGCCGTACCAGGTTTTCGGCGCGAGGGTCGGAGCGTGGGCTTTGATGAGCGCGTGGAGCCGCTCGCCGAGGGCGCGATCCGGCGGCGGCAGGGCGGCCAGCGCCGCGAGCACGGCGCTTTCCCCGTCCGCTTTGCCGGCGCGCCGGCCGTGGCTCGCCTCCGCCCTTTTCTCTTCGAGGTGCGCCCGAATCGCGGCTCGTTCCTCGTCCGTGAATCCAGTGGACTTCTTCATGCCTTTTTTGGCTGGTCGCATCGCGTTTCCTCCGACGACATCGCCCGCAGCCTAGCGTGAAATGCCGGAGGCCCGGCGCGCATGAGCGCCGGCTAGGCTCCGCGACGGAGACTGGCACTCATTGCCATCTCAGCACTGACGCTCGGGGTCAACACGCATCGCCCGCTGCGCGGAGTCTTATCAGACCGCCGAGAGCCTCATCCTGGGTCCTTTGGATTCGGTGGGCTGCTGCGGTGAGCGCCGCGGCGGCGACCCGCCCGCCGCCGGCGCGGGTGCGTATAGAAACAAAACGAGAAGACCACCCATCCAAAGGCTCCGAGTTCAGCGGGAACGTAGAAGCTGAAATAGATCCCGCCAATGTGGGAGTGAGCGTTAAGGACCCTAATCCACGCCCAGCAGTGGAGGGGCAGGAATACCGCGAGCGCGACCCAAGCCCTCACGTTACGGCGGAGTATTGGCTGCCGAAGGAACAGCCACACGAGCCCCGCCGTAATCATGGCCGTCTCTAGAAGAAATGTCGGCCAATCGCCGTGGGCATCGAGACGCGGGAGCGGCCAATTGCGCAGGCCGGCAACGTACCCCAACAGGCAAAGTCCTATCGTTGACCCAACCACCGCCCACGCCACGCGGGGCGGGACCTTTACTGACACGCGCCCGTTCCCGCCGCGGCCATGCCGTCGCGCCAGCCTTTGTATGTGGCCCGCCAGACCGGCACGAGCGCTGCCGCGCCCGACAAGCCTTCGAGGGTATCGGCGGCGGCCATCATGCCGCGGTAGGTTGCCGAGCGCAGCGAACCACGAGCAGCTTGGTCATGGCGTAACTAGCGGCACGGTTGCGCTCGGCGCTGGCCGCGGCGGCGAGCGCCGCGCCGGCGTCGCGGGGCCTCATGCCGGGTCCTTTGGAATCGGCGGGCTGCTGCGGTGAGCGCCGCGGCTGCGAGCCGCCCGCCGCCGGCGCGGGCGAGTATCGAGGCAGAACGTGAACAGGACCCACCCGAAGGCTCCAAGTTCGAGCGGTCCGTAGGCGCTGAAATAGATCAGTGGCAGGTGGGGATTGTCGCGAAGCAATGTCGCCCAGGCCCAGCAGTGCGCGACCAAGAAGCCGAAGAGTAATATCCAGGCTCGGAAGTTCCGGCGCCATATTTCATGTCTCAGGAACACCCAGAGCAGGGACGCAGCAATGATTATGGTGGCAATCGCCAGGATCCCCCACCGGCTGGTGGCAGCATCCAGCCAGGCGAGCGGCCATCCCCTAGACACGGCAACCGGCACGTACACGCAGAGCAGCACCGCGCAACCGACGAGCGCTACGACCAACCAGGCGGGGGCCCTAGCCCCTAAGCGGCCCGTCATTGGCACCCGCCTGCTCGTGCCAGATTGGCTGTGTCGCGAAATGCAGTGATGCTCGCTCCTCATAGCGGTGCGAAGGCAAAGCCCGCTGAGCCAACCTCGAGGGCATCGGCGGTGGCCATCACGCCACGGTAGGTTGCCGAGCGCAGCGGAACCACGAGCAGCTTGGTCATGGCGTAACCAGCGGCACGGTTGCGCTCGGCGCTGGCCGCGGCGGCGAGCGCCGCGCCGGCGTCGGCGCCCGGCGGTGGGCCGGCACCCAGGTCAGCGGCGAGGTTTTCGCCGATCGCTTTGGCCGATACCGTGGCGCAGTCCGGCCGCGGGTCGGAAAAGTCATGGACCGGCGACAGCAACTGCTGCCACCATTTCAACTGCAGCCAGGCGTTCGCTTGCGCCAGCAGCAACTGCTGGGCCGAGGCCTGCTGCAGGATCTGGAATAAGGCTTGTGCCGAGACAGGAACGACCGCGAACGTCTGGGTGAAGGTGAGGCAGGACAAACCGCCGTCGCCAGCGCCCGCGGGCCTGCCGCCATAAATCGCGGCCCACTGGGATGAAATGCAGTTCAGATCCCACCCGGCGTTACCGCCTTCAATCTCGCCCTGGAGCATGCGACAGTCCACCATGGCGTTGTCCAGACTGCAGCCCCGAGCCTCCCACAAGTTTGCATAATATGCCTGATTGTTGTAGTTGGCGCCGCGCGGGGAATAGGGGTTGGTATGCGTGGGGCCGCGGCCGTCCACATCATTATCCGCGAGCGGGTGGCCCGCAAGGTAGCCATACGCATTCCAGGTCTGCGGATCGGCGGGATCGGCGGCGCTCGGGCCGGCCGGGTCGGGCGAGAGCCAGCGCGCTAGGTTCGACGCATAGGTGCGGTACCAGAACACGTCGAGGCCGTTGCCGTCGCGCCGCTGGTTCGTCCACGGGTATTCGGATGGGCTCGCCTGCTCTTCTTCGCCGAAGGGATAATATCGCGGCGTCTGCAGGGTTCCGTCGCGCATATATTCGATCGTGCTGCCATTGGGGTCGGTTGCGTACATTTCGACATCGCCGTTTTGCAATATATGGCCGAGGACCTCGCCGCCCACCAAGAAGTTAGTCCTCCAGCCGGTGGATGTGTTCCAAACAGCAAGTGCGTGGCCGCCGTCGTTGGCACCGTAAAAAAAATATTCTGTCGGGCCACCCGACGTCGCTGCTTCGATTCGTCGGCCGAAGGGGTCATACATGAAAACGACCGTCGTGCTCGGGTCGACATAGCTCTGCAGGCTGCCGGAGGCGAACCACTGCAGGGCGCGCTGGCCAGCGGCGCCCCAGTCGCCGCTGGTCAGGCGACCGGCGGCATCGAAGCCAAAGCCGGTTACGCGGTTCGTGGCGGGGTCCGCTGGAAACGACTCGTTCAGGGTGCCGGATTGAGAGTTCCGGTTGCCGTATTGGTCGTAGTTTTCGGAGACGTTTATGAGGCTATCCCCAGAATTCGCCGCACTGACACGACCGAGGTCGTCGTGGCTATAGGTGACGCTCCAAGCCGTCGTGTTCGGGAAGAGAAGCTTTCGCAGGGTGCCGTTATCGTCGCCCGAGGTCACGTTGCCGCTGCCGTCGATGCTTGCGCCCCACTGATACTGCAGCTTGGTGTCATTGCTTCCATAGCCGAGCAGGTCGAATTGCCAGGGCTGAAGATCGCTATTGTAAGAGACGTCTTCCACCAGCATCCCTGCGCTGGGAACGAACTGCTGGGTTGTAAGCTGATCGGCACTGTTGTAGGACCGCCCGGAGATGAACGAAAATGAGTTACCGTTGTCTTGAAGCGCTGTGGGGCGCCCCTTTATATCGTATGTGTACCGCAGGGTGCGGAGCGTGGATGGCGATGCGATGAGGGTTGGCTCCCCAAGGTAGTTATAAGTGTAGGTCGTTGTCCATCCGCCGCCGTTCAGGCCGGCGGGATTTTCCATTACTGTCGCGGGCCGCCCCGCCGGATCGTAGGTGTATTGCAGACTGGTCCAGCGGATACCGCCTCCGCCCTGCGAGTAGGCTGAGGCAAGCCGGCCGAGCGAGTGTGTGGTCGCCGAGCCATCGTAGGTGTAGCTATAAAAAGTCCCGTCGGAAAAGCTCTTTGCTGCCAGCCGGCCCCATTGATCCCACGTCAGGCAGGTTTTCGCGCCCGTGGCATCCACCTTCAGCACGAGCTTTCCGCCGGCCGAGCTGGCGCCGGCGGGGCAGGTCGGGTCGCTAGCGCTATCGTATTGGAATGTCGTCGTGCCCGATTCGGGATTTGTCTCCGCTGTGAGCCTTCCAGCCCAATCATAAGCGAAAGTGCGAGTCTGCGAGCCCTGCTGCACGGTCGTCATCCTACCGGCGGCATCGAAGGAATATTGTGTTAGAAAACCGCTCGCGGCGATTGCCGTTCCGCACGAGCCGCTCCCAGCCTGCGCGCTGACCTCGCAAACCTTCCAGAGATTGCCCAGGCCATCGGTTTGGATGACCCGCGAGACGCCGGCGGGGTCCATGATCTTGACGGCGTTTTGGCTATAAATATATGTCGTCGTGCTGCCCTCGGGAGATTTGATGGTTATGGGCCGACTGAGCCCGTCGAATGTGGTCGAGGTGAAGCTTGTGGCCCCGCTTGGCGTGGCACAAGTAGTGTTATAGGGCGCGCTAGTCCTCGCTACGCGACCCTCGGCGTCATAAACGGTCTCGACGGTGTCGCAGCCCGATGGGGCCGCGGTTTGAGAAAAAATCGGGCGCCCGTAGCCGTCGGTGACCGTCCAACGGTTGAGGCTCGTGCTCGAGTCAATTTTGATTGCGGATTCGATCATATTCGGGCTTGGGTAGTTCACCGTCGCTGCGCCGCCGTCGGGTGCGGTCCCGCCCGAAGTTCGCCCAAAGGCATCGAAGCCGAAGCTCGCAGTGTCGTTATTGGGATCGGTCGCCGCGGTCTCGCCACCACGCGCACATTCATAGCTAACAGTCTCCGAGCCGCCGGCGACTGGCATCGACGTGGGGTACGCGCCATTGCATGCGCCGTAGGTCATGGCGCGCTGGGAGTTGGACCAGGGAGGCTGGTAGCTGACCAAATTGCCGGCGTCGTCATACCAAAAGTCGGTTTCGATGCCGCGTGGACTGTTGCCAAGATAGCCGAGGACGCGCATCGTGCTGGAAATATTACCGCGGGTCGTGAACGAGGTGGAATACCGCGGGTCGTGGTTCTGGCTGATGCCGGAGGCGACGGGCGAGTTGGCGTCGTAGCGGGAAAAGGTCTCTGCGACCTCGGTGCCCGCGCCGTTGGTCGTCTTGGCGTCCATCACGAGGCTGACAATATTCTGTGCTGCGTAGGAAGAGCCGCAGCAGTAGGTCATAGTCGTGATACTTCTCGTCGCGCCACTCGGATCTCGCGCCCAGTCGATTTTCGTGGCGTTCGTCAAGTTGCTATAGCTGTCAAAGCTGGTGTCGAGCTCGCCAACCCGCGCGCCATCCAGATAGGTCACGGCAGAGGCGGGAAAGCTGCCGTTATTGGTGAAGACGACCTCTTTGCGCGGGCTGCTATTGCCGGCGTCGAAGAACTTCTCATCGGTGGGCAGACCGGTAGTCGCGTCCCAGGCGATTACCTCTTGCGACTGATCGGGTCGCACGATTGTCGTCTGGCCGGGCCCCGAGTCAGCGTGGTGGTGCCGGTGTTGCCGTTGTTGTCGTTCTCCGTGATCGTTAGCGAGCTGGGGCCGCCGTCGGTGAGCGTGCAAAGGCTACCGTAGGAGTATGTCGTTACTCCGCCGGTGGGAAAACGGACCGAGGTCAACTCGCCCGCGCCGTTCCAGCCGAATTGGTAATACCAACTCGATCCGGCTGTATACTCAGGCAGCGTAAGATAGACCGGGACGCCGAAGCTACCGGAATAAGCGCCGACGCTCGGGCACGAGCCGCTGTTCACCGAAAATGTCTGGAAAAATTCAGTGTAGGTCTCGTAGCTCGTCGAAGCCGGCTCGAGAACGTTGAATTGCGTGCAGAACGGGTATGTCTGGCCGTCGATCGGGTTTACGCAATTCGTGGAGTTTACGACCGTCTCGACCGATTGCCCGGTGGTGTCCACGTTTGCAGCGCCGCTCCATGTGATGAAATTGCCGTTTGGGTCCTCCTCTGGCCCGATGCTCGAACCGAAGATTACGCCATTCGGCGCGGTGACAGACCACTGGGTTTCGTATGCCAGGTTCAGTTGGTATCCGTAGGCGTCCTCGCCGGTGAGGCTCGGCTGGCCCGCGTGGCAGGGGACTGTGGTGCTGGTGCTCCCGCCGAACGAGTGCGCGGAGCCGGACGGGGCGTACCACACGAAGTTTCCGTACATCGTGTAGGAGTAGGTGATGTAACTGTGGCCGTTGTAGTAGCGGCAGGTCTCTCCGTGCTGAGAGTACGTGAGGTTGCCATGTGAAAAGATTTGCCCGAACCCGCCGCCGTTGGCCAGGGCGAAGTAGCCACCTCGCACGGTGTAAACGTCCGAATTAAAGACGAGGCCATCTACGAAGCGCAGTCCGCGCCCGGGCTTGTCAACGACTGGTATTTGGAATGTGAAGTTCAGGTTCGAGGCATTGATGGCCTCGAACCTCGAGGTGGCGCGCACCATCGGCGCGTGCGGCGGGACGCCTAACTGCTGACCCGATCCCAGTGATACCAAGGCCAACACCGCCAGGCAGGCAGGCAGGCAGGCAGGAAATTACGGGCCGTCATGACTCCTCCTCTGGGCGTGGGCGCCGCCCACTACAGTTTCGATGCGGATGTAGGGGCATCATTCACAAGCAAAAAAGTGATGTCAAGCGTTTTTTTTATGCCGCTGCCGGGGTGGCGGCGGGTGCGGCCGGCTTCCAGGTTGGTTGGCGACGCGTGCCCGAGCGTCACGGGCCCCCGCCAGCCAGAGCTCCTTTGGGGCCAAGGGCGAGCCAGGGCAGTTCGGAAGAGGCGCTTGCCGTCGATCGGCGCGCTCGTCCGCCTATAATCGGCGGCATGACTCGTTATGCCGCTCTTCGTCGCGCGCGCTGGCTCGCGCCATTAGCTATTGTTACGCTGGTCACGGCGGGTTTAGCCGCGCAGCAAGTGATTGCCCTGCGCGCGGCCGGCTACGTGGACGTTCGCTCCGGACGCCTGGTGCCCCAGGCCGTCGTCCTAGTGAAGGGCGACACGATCGAGGCCGCCGGCTCCGGGCTGGCCATTCCCGCCGGCGCGCGCGTCGTCGATCTCGGTAACTTGACGCTGTTGCCGGGGCTGATCGACTGCCACGTGCATCTGTTCCTGCACCCCGGCGACGAGACCATGCAGACGGTGCGGGAGTCGGTTCCCGAGCGCACCATCATCGCCGCCGTGCAGGCGCGCGCCGATCTCATGGCCGGGTTCACGACCGAGCGCGACATGGGGACGGAAGGCGCCGGCTCCGCCGATACGGCGGTCAAGCGGGAGATCGATCGCGGCGAGATTCCCGGCCCGCGCCTGTTCATCTCCGGCAACGCCATCTCCATCACCGGCGGCCATGAGGATGCCCTTGGCTTCAATCCGGCGATTCCCGTTCCCGGCAACGCCACCTATGCCGACAACACCGACCAGTTGATCCACGTTATTCGCGAAGAGATCAAGGAGGGCGCGACCTTCATCAAGATTTACGAGACCGGGCGCGACCGGTTCGTGAACGGCGTGTTTTCAACCCCGTATCAGTTCACCGAGGCACAGCTGGCCGCCGCCGTCGCCGAGACCAAACGCTTGGGCACGTGGGTGGGGGTGCACGACATGGGCGAACCGGGAACACTTTACGCCGCCGAGGCGGGCGTCGAATCCATCGACCACGCCTATCAGTTGAGCGACGAGACCATGCGGCTGATGGCGACCAAGCGAATCTACGCGGTTCCCACCTTCGCGATTGCCGAGTACTTCGCCGATCATGCGCCGACGCCGGCCGCGCACGACTTGGAGGAAGGCGAGCTCGCCTACCATGCCCGCCAGTTCCGCCGCCAGATGGCGGCGGACGTGCCCTTCGCCATGGGCAGCGACGTAGGGCCGTTTCCGCACGGCACGCAGGCGCACGAGTTCGAGCTGATGGTGAAGTATGGGATGTCCCCGCTCGAGGCGCTGCGCGCCGGCACGGTCAACGGCGCGGCGCTGGTGCGTCTTTCCGATCACATCGGCTCGATCGATGCCGGCAAGTGGGCGGACCTGGTGGCGGTCGAGGGCAATCCGCTCGACGATATCTCGGCGCTGACGCGGGTGCGGTTCGTCATGAAGGGCGGCACCGTGTATCGCCAGCCCGGCGGCGGACAGTGATGTGGAGGGCGTCCCTTGCCGGCAGCGGGCCGCCCTGCGGACATTCGGGGCCCTCCCGCTCGACCTCGGATTCCAGATCTTTGCAATGTGGACTCGCGGGCTGCCTCGTGGCGAGCGGTGCGAAGAGGGTATAGTGAAACATTAGGCCGCCATCATGTCTTGTCCCTATTTCATGCCCACCGAGGAGTTCCGGGAATGGGCTTGGCACGCGCGTCCGCGGTTGCCGCTCGGCGAGCCGTGGCGCGGCGAGTGCACCGCGCCCGGCCACGAGGGCGAACGCCCGACCGACGACGAGATCAAGCAGTTTTGCAGCTTCGGCTACGCGCTGCGCTGCCCACGCCTGCCGGCGCAGCGTCACGCCGACAAGATCGCCTTCAGCTTGGCGCGCGACAAGGAAGGCGTCGTGCTGCTCTATTTCGTGCAGGAGATCGACCACACGCCGGGCCAGCACGGCACGCTGCAATACGACAGCCAGCAAGGGCGCTGGCTCAAGCCGCACCAGGACGCGCGAGTGCAGCGGCAGGCGGAGTGCTACCTGGCGTCGTATCTGCGCCGCAAGGAAGAGCCGGTGCGGCCCGGCCATCCCTCCTCGTAAATGTCCGCGCCGCTCAGCCTGCACGCCAAGCCGGTGCACGCCTCGCAGTCGGAAATGACGGAGGTGGTGCTGCCGAACGACGCCAATCCGCTGGGGAATCTGCTGGGCGGCAAGGTCATGCACCTGATGGATATGTGCGGCGCTATCGCCGCCCACCGCCATTCGGGCAGCTACGTCGTGACCGCGTCGTTCGATTACGTCGAGTTCCTCAACCCGGTGCGGGTGGGCGAGCTGATCCTCTTGAAGGCAAGCGTGAACCGGGTCTTTCGCACCTCGCTCGAGGTTGGGGTCAAGGTGTTTTCCGAGAACGTGCTCACCGGCACGCGCCAGCACACCAGCTCCGCCTACATCACCTTCGTCGCTCTCGACGAGTACGGGCGGCGCAAGGAAATTGCGCCCGTGCTGCCGGAGAGCGACGAGGAGCGCCGCCGCTACGAGGAAGCCGGCGCGCGCCGCGAGCATCGCCTTTTTCAGCGGCAGCGCAAGCACCGCAACAAATCCTGAGCGGCAGCCGGATGGCAAGCCCCCGGCGGAGCGGATTTTTCCCGCCCAGCCTGAAAGCGGCCCGTAGCTAGAAGGTCGCTCGGGCCGGCAAAGTTTCTGTTGCATAGCGAGATAGTCGGGAGTAATAATGACGCCGAAAGGACTTCGCCTCATGATTCACCGCACTCTTTGCACCCTAGTGCTGGGCGTAGCCTGCGCGGCCGTTCAGCCCCCCGCCCCTCAAGCCGGGATCCAGAAGCTAGCAACGATTCAGTACAGCGGCCACACCGTGGTCGCTCATCGTGTGCTGCTTAAGTTTAAATCTCCGCCGTCGCAAGGCGAGCTGGCCGCGGTGCGATCCGAGGGCCCAGGCCGTCTATCTCGAGCCATTGGGTGGCGCGGGCTGGTACGAGCTGAAGGCGCCCAACCGTGATAGCCATGTGGCCAAAGCGGAGCCCGATTACGTCGATGAAAGCACTTCCGTGATCGAGCCGCCGCGCAAGGCGAGTTCCATGTACCTGGCGTCTAATGCGCCGAACGACCCGTACTTTCCCCAGCAGTGGGCGCTGCAAAACACCGGCCAGTGCGTGAACGGGACTTGCGGCATCATTGGGGATGACATAAACGCGCTGCAGGCGTGGTCGACTGCCGACGCAGTGGGGAGAACGGGCGTCGTGGTCGTCGTTTACGGTACCGGCGTGGATTACAACAACCCCGATCTTGCCGCCAACGTGTGGACCGCGCCGCACTCCTACACGATCAGCGAGGGCGGCAATGTTTACAACTGTCCCCAGGGCGCCCACGGCTTCAGCGCGGTCGATTACCAGTCTGGCTGCACGGGGCAGGTGTACGATGGCGACACCACGGTGGGCCACGGCACACTCGTCTCCGGTGCCGTCGGTGCCGTTACGCAGAACAGCGTCGGCATCGCCGGCACCGCCGATAACATAACGATTCTCCCTATCAGAATTTGCGCGCCACCTTGCGACTCCGCTACTGCGATTACGGGAATCGACGCGTCATTGCAGATCGCGGAACAGTTCGGGCTGCGTCTCGTCGCCGCCGCCTTTAGCCACGCCGATTTAGAGGGTTCGGCGCTCGAGGAACGAGATGCTGACCGCGAGCAATCAGGTGGGGATCGTATTCGCCGCCAGCACCGGCAACGACTGCGGCAATGCCGGCTGGCCCGCAGCTTATCACCTGAGCGACGAAATCGCGGTGGCCGCAAGCGACCAGAACGACTACCCCTCGCATTGGGGATCCGGTCAATGCACCGACACCGGCGGCGACGTCGCGGCGCCGGGCAGCAATATTTGGACAACGCAGCGCGGCGTCGGTGGGCAGGAGGCCTGCGGCTATTCCTACGACACGACCTACGACACGGCCGCAACCATCGCCCAAGGGTTGGTGGGCGACTGTCTTTCCTCGCCTTACTTCACCCCCACTTATGAGGGCGGCGGCACGGTTCTGCTCACGACGAAGGCGAAGGGGCCGTACACGAACTACTCGGCGGCCGCGCAAGTAGTTGATCGATGCTATTCGGGTTGCGGCAGCCCGCCGGTGGTTGACCTGTCGTCGCAGTTCACGGGCGGGCAGTCATAAGAGGTGGCGAATGAGCACAGGCAATGATTCCCGATTTCTTTCGCGCGTGCTGTGCCTGACCCTGGCGGCGGCGATCTCTCTGGCTGTCCCAAGCGCCGCGGCGCGCGTGCCGGCGCCGGCGGCATCGGCTGCCGCCGCGGCAAATTCCCGCGCAACCACGGCAACCGCCGCACACGTGCATCGAAAGGTGCCGCCGCCCCAGCCGCAGCAACCGGGGGCGCATCGGCATAGATTGCGAAAGTGGCTGATCGTCGCGGCTGCCGCCGCTGGCGTGGTGGTGTTGTTCCTCGTGGTCCACCATACGCCGCAAAAGTGCGATCTGTGCGCGCCTGCCGTTCAGTGAGGAGCTCGGGGGATTATTCCGCCAGGGCGGCGCGGGCGGCGGCGGGCTGGTTGGCGAAGGCGCGAATCTTGCCGGCGATGCCGTCGGCATCCAAGCCGAATTTGGCGTGCAGCAATTGCGGGCTGCCGTGAGGGATGATGCGGTCGGGCACGCCGATGCGCAGCACGCTGACGGGAATGCGGCGATCCTGCACCAAGGCGCAGACCAGGGCGCCGAAGCCGCCGGCCAGCGTGCCTTCCTCGGCGGTGACCAGGAAGGGCTTCTCGGCGGCCAGCACCGAGATCAGCTCCTCGTCGAGCGGCTTGACGAAGCGGGCATTGATGACGGTGAGCGAGAGGCCCTCGGCGGCCAGGCGCTCGGCCGCATCCAGGCAGGGATAGACCATGCTGCCCACGGCCAAGATGGCGCCGTCGCGGCCCTCGCGCAAAATCTCGGCGCGGCCGATCTCGAGGGCGCGCAGCTCGCCGTCGAGGGGCACGCCGAGGCCGTTGCCGCGCGGGTAGCGCAGCGCGATCGGCGCGCCGTGCTCGATGGCGGTATAGAGCATGTGGCGCAGCTCGTTCTCGTCCTTGGGGGCCATCAGCGTCATGTTGGGCGCGGCGGCGAGATACGCGAGGTCGTAGAGGCCGTGATGGGTGGGGCCGTCGGCGCCGACGATGCCGCCGCGATCGAGCGCGAAGGTGACCGGCAGGTTCATCAGGCAGACGTCATGGATGATCTGGTCGTAGGCGCGCTGCAAGAAGGTCGAGTAGATGGCCGCCACCGGCCGCAGCCCCTCGCAGGCCAGGCCGGCGGCGAAGGTGACGGCGTGCTGCTCGGCGATGCCGACGTCGTGGAAGCGGCCGGGGAAGCGGCGCGCGAAGTCGTCGAGGCCGGTGCCCTCGGGCATGGCGGCGGTGATCGCCACCACGCGGCGGTCGTTTTCGGCCAGCCCGCAGAGCGTCTTGCCGAAGACCGAGGTGTAGGAGGGCGCGGCGGCGGGCGTCTTGTGGAAGGCGCCGGTCGAGATGTCGAAAGAGGTCACGCCGTGATATTTCACCGGCAGCTGCTCGGCGTGCGGATAGCCCTTGCCCTTGCGCGTGACCACGTGCAGCAGCACCGGGCCGTCGTGATCCTTGACGCGGCTGATGGCGTCGAGGAGGGCGTCGAGGTTGTGGCCGTTGACCGGGCCCACGTATTCGTAGCCCAGTTCCTCGAAGACCAGCCCGGGAATGATCAGCGTCTTGGCGGCATCCACGAGGTCGCGGGTGAGGCGCAGCAGGCGCTTGCCGACGCGCGGCACGGAGGCCACCAACTGCTCGATCTCCTCCTTGACGCGCAGGTAGGCCTGGCCGTGCACGATGCGGTTCAGGTAGCCGGCGATGGCGCCCACGTTGGGCGCGATCGACATTTCGTTGTCGTTGAGGATGACCAGCAGCTTGCGCTTCAAGTGGCCGGCTTGGTTCAAGCCCTCGAGCGCCAGGCCGCCGGTGAGGCCGGCGTCGCCAATGACGGCCACGACGTAGTTGTTTTCGCGCGCCAGGTCGCGAGCCACGCACATGCCCAGGGCGGCGGAAATCGAGGTGCAGGCGTGGGCGACGTTGAAGGCGTCATAGGGGCTTTCGTCGCGCACCGGAAAGCCGGAGATGCCGCCGTACTGGCGCAGCGTGGGGAAGCGGTCGCGGCGGCCGGTGAGGATCTTGTGGCCGTAGGCCTGGTGGCCGACGTCCCAGACGATCTTGTCGCGCGGCGCGTTGAAGATATAGTGCAGCGCCAGTGTCAGCTCCACCGCGCCCAGGCTGGAGCCGAGATGGCCGCCGACCTTGGCGACGGTGGCGATCATGTATTCGCGCAGCTCCGCCGCCACCGCCGGCAACTCGTTGCGCGAGAGCTGCTTGAGGTCGGCAGGGGAGTTGATGCGCGAGAGATAGCGCCAGTCCATGGCCGATTATAGAACGCGCGCCCGCGGCGACGCTGGGCCAAGGGGCCCCTGGCGATCCGTCCAGGCGTCGGCTCGCGACCCGACTTTTTCGGTACAATGCTGCTTCCCATGGCGCGCAACAAGATGCGGAAGGGCGGGGTGCTGGCGCTGGCGGCGGTGTTTTTGGCCGGCTGCGGCTGGGTGCAATCGGCGCCGCCCGCCGGGGTGGCCGCCCGCGTCAACGGCTACGACATTACGGACGCGGAGCTGGCCCGCGCCGTGGCGGAACAGACCGGCGGCGACAGCCAGCCGATCCCCAGCGGACAACTGGAGCGGCTGCGCCTGGGCTTGCTCTCGCAACTGATCGATCGCGAAGTGGCGCTGCAATACGCCGCGCATCTCGGCATCGTGCCGCAGCCGGACGACGTGACCCGCCAAATCGCGATCGAGAAGATCAAGCGCCCCGACCTGAGCGACGAGGCGCTGCGCCGCCGCGCTCGGGAAGAGCTCATCCTCGAACAGCTTTTCGCGCGCGAAGTTACCGCCAAGATCCAGGTGAGCGACGCCGAGATCGACGACTATTACAACCACAATCGATCGCTTTTCAATGTCGCCGAGCCGCGCTATCACGTGCAGGAGATCCTGGTGACCGCGCGCCCGGCGCCGGTGGCGAATTTGGCGCACGACAAGGCGGGCAACGCGCAACAAGCGCGCGACAAGCTGAAGATGCTCGAGGCGCAACTGAAGCAGGGCGCCGACTTCGGCACCTTGGCGCAGGAATATTCGGAGGATCCCGATACCGCGCCCAGCGGCGGCGACATGGGTCTGATCACCGAATCGGCGCTCGATACGCAAGTGCCGCCGGCCTTGCGGCAAGCCATCATGCTGCTCGCGCCCGGGCAGGTCTCGCCGCCGATCGTGACGCCGCAGGGCACTTATTTGCTCAAGCTCGTCGAGAAACAATCGCCGGGCCAGCATCCGGCGAGCGATCCGCAGGTGCGCGCCACGATTCGCGAGGTGCTGGCCAATCAGCGCGAGACGGTGCTGCGCGCCGCCCTGATCGCCGTACTGCGGAACAAGGCGACGGTGCATAACTACCTGGCCGAAATGCTGTTGGAGCAGAACGGCGTAGCTGCCCGCTGGCGCTGAGGGGGAGACCAGGGGAAGCGAGACCTTGGCGAGTTAAGCATTGCGCGACAATGAGTTGCGCGGCCAGTTGCGGAGCATGGCAACGGTCTCCTTTCCCGATGGGTGCCCGCGGGCGGGTGGGGCGCGGGGGCGCGGCGGCATCCTGCCGCCCCGTAACCTAACTAAAGTAGGATTCGGCTGAGCTGGGGCGAGTTGCCCATGGGCAACGCTAAGCGCTCAAGGTGCGGCAGGGGCGGCGAGCGCCTGGGAGCCTTCTCCGACTGCAACGCGAGCGAGGCGCACGACGTCGCTGTAGCCGGCGCGCCAGGCGTCACGAGAGGCCCCAGGCAAACCGGCGGGCTCGAAACCGCCGAGAGCGCCACCTTCGATCCCGCTACCGGCTGGTTGTGGCCCGATTGCGCGAGAGCCGAAACCGCCAGGAGCATCACCACGGAAAGGGCCCTTACCCGCGTCATCGTGCACCTCCTCTTGTCAGCGCCAGTGCGACTTTCGGGGGTAAGTTGGCTGCGAGCCTCGACGCCCGCCGCGCCACGCTGGCAGAGCGCGGGGGCCGGGCGCCCGGCATGTCGACCCGAGCGATATATCCACCGGTCATAGGCGCGCCCGAGGGCGGTGCCGTAAATGAGCAATGGGTGAAATTTGCATTGTTCATGGGCACCACTCGCCCGGCGTAATTTGTATCACGAGAGCCAGTGCTGTCAATGGAAAAATGAGGTCTGGTCGCGGGGCTAGATTGTCACTCGCGAATGGGGGGCGAAGCGCGACTTTCAAAATTAGTTACTTCGGCGAGTCCTGGCGCGCGAGGCTTGACGCTAAGCGCTCAAGGTGCGGCAGGAGCGGCGAGCGCCGGGGCGATTTCGTCGAGTTCGGCGGGGCCGAGGCGGAAGGTGGCGGCGCCGGCAATGCCCTCGACCTGGCGGGCGCTGCGCAAGCCGACGATGGCCCCGGTGACGGCGGGCTGGGCGAGGGTCCAGGCGATGGCCACCTCGGCCGGGGTGCGGCGGTGGCGATGGCCGATGGCGCGCAAGACTTCGACCAGGGCCAGATTGCGGCTCAGCAGCGGTTCCTGGAATTGGGGGCTTTGCCGCCGCCAGTCGTCGGCGGGAAGGCGGCCGATGCGCTCGCGGGTCATGGCGCCGGAGAGCAGGCCCGAGTGCATCGGCGAGTACACGATCACGCCGATCTGGTTTTGGCGGCAATAAGGCAAAATGCTCCGCTCGATGTCGCGCGCCAGCAGCGAATACGGCGGTTGCAGCGAGGCGATGGGGGCGATGCGGCGAATGCGCTCCATCTGCAGGGGGCTGAAGTTCGAGACGCCGATCCAGCGGACTTTGCCCTCGGATTGCAATTGCGCCAGCGCGTTCCAGGCTTCCTCGATATCGGACTCGGGCTGCGGCCAGTGGATCTGGTAGAGGTCGATGGCCTCCACGCGCAGGCGGCGCAAGCTGGCCTCGCATTGGCGGCGGAGGGCATCGGCCTTGAGGTAGCCGAAGATGTGGCCCAGGCGGTCCACGATGCGCCCGCATTTGGTAAAGACGTAGGGCTTTTGGGCGCGGCCGGCGAGGGCGCGGCCGACCACTTCCTCGGAGTGGCCGGAGCCGTACACGGCGGCGGTGTCGATCCAGTTGAGGCCGGCGTCGAGGGCGGCGTGGATGGCGGCGATGGAGTCGCGGTCGTCCTGCGGCCCCCAGCCCCATTGCCAACCGCCGCCGCCCATGGCCCAGGCGCCGACGCCGATGGGGGTGATCGCGAGGTCGCTATGACCGAGCTGGCGAGTGTTCATAATCTTTCTCCCGCGTCATTCGAGTTCGGCGAGCAAATCGCCGGGGGCGACGGCGGCGCCGGCGGCGGCGCCGAGGGCGAGCAGGCGGCCGGCCTTGGGAGCGCGGACCTCGTTCTGCATCTTCATGGCTTCGAGCACGAGCAGTCCTTGGCCGTGCTCGACTTCGTCGCCGGGGGCGGCCAGCCAGCGGATAACGCGCCCGGCCATGGGCGCGATCAGGCGCAGGCGGCCGCCGGGGGCGGCGAGGGGCGGACGTGGCTGGCGGCGCGGGTCGAGGACCTGGACCGGGAGGGCGCGGCCGCGGCGGAGGACGCGCACCGTCTCGGGGGCGGCGGGGTCGCGCTCGAAGGTCAAGGTATAGGAGCAGCCGGCGACCAGCAGCGAGAGGCGCTCGGGATCGAGGAAGCGAGCGTCGGCCGCGAGCGGGCGGCCGTCCAGGGTGATGTCGCCGCCCTCGATGCGGACGGTATAGGCGCGTTCGCCGACCGTGATCTCGTAAGTCATCGCAGCCCAGCCTCGCGGGCGGCGCGGCGCCAGGCGCCGGATGGCGCGCCGGCGGCGGACGCGGCCGGCCG
>JBOGKX010000064.1:0-1697 GCA_050746125.1 Terriglobales bacterium
GCTCTGGCCCGCCGCCACCGCCAGGGGAAACGCCGGCGCGCCGCTCCCTAGCGCGAATCCCGCGCCCGTTACCGTCGCCGCGGAGATCGTCACCGTCGCCGTGCCGGTATTGGTCAGCGTTGCGCTAGCCGTCGCGCTCTGGCCGATCACTACGCTGCCGAAGCTCACGCTGGAGGGCGCCGCCGTCAAGGGTCCCTTGACGGGCGCCGCGGTGCCGCTCGCGGTCAGCGTTACCGCGACGGTTCCGTTGCTGGCATCGCTGCCGACCGACAGCGTGCCGCTGGCGGTGCCGCTCGTTGTGGGAGCAAACGTCACCGGCAGCGTCGCGCTCTGGCCCGCCGCGAGGGTGAAAGGCATGCTGGGCGGATTGGCGAGACCGAAACCATTGCCGGTCATCGTCAGTTGTGAGACGGTGACGTTCACCTGGCTCGGATTGGTCAGCACGACTGCCTGGGTCGCCTGACTGCCCACTTCGACATTGCCGAAGGCGACGGCCGTTGGCGCTACCCTCAGACTCGCCGCCGGCGGTGCCGCCACCGTGGTGGACATTGCGCCGCCCTGCCCCCCACAACCCGCCAAAGTTAAGCTCAAACAAAATGCCGCGCCCGCCACGGCCCAAAGACCAATGTACTTCCGCAAGGATTGACTCATCTCCTCGGACCTGCCCCGATTCTGCTCAGGTCAGAGTACTACGCCGCGGTCGAGGAAGCGCTGGTTCGTTTTGTGCTCCCAGGTAACAAACAGTTGTCGTCGTGCGGTGGGAAAGTGGGAAACCCGCGGCCTCTTCCAAGCTCCGCCGGAGCGGGGCGTCTTTCCGCCGCTTTTCGTCCTTGCCTCGAGCCTCGCGCACCACCACCGGCATGGCGCCGTTGATAACCCGTCAGGGCGAAGGGATCGACACTTGCACCTGGTTGGAGTAGGCGCTCTCGATGCCCTGCGAGTCCACGGCGGTCACGACGTAGAAGTAGGTTTGCCCGTCCGCGACCGTGACATCGGTAAAAGTCGGCGACGTCAGCAAGCTTGTGCTGACCAGTGTAAACGGCCCTCCGGAAATCTGGCCGCGATAGACCTTGTAAGCGGTGGCGGGCGAGACGCTGGGTGTCCAATTGAGCACGACCGTGTGTTGCGTCTCCCCCGTCCCGGTCAGCGTTACCGCGACGGTCCCGTTGCTGGCATCGCTGCCGACCGACAACGTGCCGCTGGCGGTGCCGCTCGTCGTGGGAGCAAACCTCACCGGCAGCGTCGCGCTCTGGCCCGCCGCCACCGCCAGGGGAAGCGCCGGCGCGCTGCTCCCCAGCGCGAACCCCGCGCCCGTTACCGTGGCCGCGGAGATCGTCACCGTCGCCGTGCCGGTATTGGTCAGCACCACGCTAGCCGTCGCGCTCTGGCCCACTTGCACGTTGCCGAAGCTCACGCTCGCCGAGCCCGACGCCAGCGGACCCTTGATCGGTGAAGCGCCCGTACCCGCCAGCGTCACCGCGACGGTTCCGTTGCTCGCATCGCTGCCGACCGACAGCGTGCCGCTGGCGGTGCCGCTCGCCGTGGGAGCAAACCTCACCGGCAGCGTCGCGCTCTGGCCCGCCGCCACCGCCAGGGGAAACGCCGGCGCGCCGCTCCCTAGCGCGAATCCCGCGCCCGTTACCGTCGCCGCGGAGATCGTCACCGTCGCCGTGCCGGTATTGGTCAGCGTTGCGCTA
>JBOGKX010000065.1:0-12639 GCA_050746125.1 Terriglobales bacterium
CGGGCCGCCCTCCGACTTCGCGCGGCGCGACGGGCGCTGGGCGGCGGGCGCGGCGGCGCTGGCCGGCGGCGGGGCGGTGCTCGGGGTCTCCATCGTCGCTATTGTATAAGGGCAATCGCGCGGATTCCGCGAGAGGCCGTTGCGCTACACTGGCCGGGAACCCCGTCATGGTGCAACGCCCTGCTCGCGTTTTTGCCGCGCTCGGCCGCGGTCTCGCCGTTCTACTGTCGTTTGCGCTCCTGGCCGCCGCCGCCCCGCCGCGCCCAACGGTGCGTTCGCGCTGGCGCGCAATCGACTCCATCGTGCAAGCCGCGATCAAGAGCGGCCAATTGCCCGGAGCCGTGGTGCTGATCGGCCACAACGGACACGTGGTCTATCGCCGCGCCTTCGGCGACCGCGAGGTTGAGCCGCGGGTCGAGAAAATGACGGTCGGCACCATCTTCGACTGCGCCTCCCTCACCAAGGTCATCGCCACCACCCCCTCGTTGATGCAACTCTTCCAGCAGGGCAAGATTCGTCTTAACGATCCGGTGGCGCAATACCTGCCCGCCTTTGCCGCCAACGGCAAGGCCGACATCACCATTCGCGAACTGCTCACCCACGATTCCGGCCTGCCGCCCGATCTCAATACGAACCAGCCTTGGCATTCGTATGCCGAGGGCGTGCGGCGCGCCGAAGCGATCGCGCCCACGCTGCCGCCCGGCTCGCACTTTCGGTATAGCGACATCAATTTCGTCATCTTGGGCGAGCTGGTACGCGTGGTCTCCGGCGAGCGCCTCGACCAGTACGCGCTGCGCCACGTCTGGCGTCCGCTGGGCATGAGTCATACCCGCTTCCTGCCGCCGAAGTCCTGGCGCTGGCGCATCGCCCCCACGCAGCGCGACCCGGAAACCGGCCAGTGGCTGCGCGGCGTGGTGCACGACCCCACTGCCCGCTACATGGAGGGCGTCAGCGGCGACGCCGGCATGTTCAGCGACGCCGACGATCTGGCCAAGTACGCGCAGATGATGCTCAACGGCGGCCGCGGCGCCAATGGGGCCCGCATCCTGAACCCGCTGGTTGTCCGTAAAATGACCACGCCGCAGACGCCGTTCAATCTGTCCAGCGTGCGCGGGCTGGGTTGGGACATCGATTCGCCATTTTCCGCCAACCGCGGCGAGCTGCTGCCCGTCGGCTCCTACGGTCACACCGGCTTTACCGGCACGTCGGTCTGGATCGATCCGTACAGCGACACCTACATCATCATTCTCTCGAATGCGGTGCATCCCGGCGGCCGGCCGCCGATCTCCTCGCTGCGTTCGAAGGTGGCGACGGTCGTCGCCACCATCCTGTATCCGCCGCCCGCGCCGCGCCATCCCAATGCCGCTACCGCGCGCCATTACCGCGAGGTCGAGCGCGCCCTGGAGCGCATTACCGGCTATAACGAAGTGGCCACCGCGCGCCATCGCGTGCTGTACCGCAACGGCCAGGTGTTGACCGGTCTCGATGTCCTCAAGGCGGAAAATTTCGCTCCCTTGCGCGGCAAGCGCGTGGGGCTGATCACCAACCCCAGCGGGATCGATCGCGACGGCCACCGCAACATCGACGACATGGTCGCCGCCGGAGTGCACGTCACCGCCGCTTTCAGCCCCGAGCACGGCTGGTCGGGAGTGCTCGACACCACGGCCATCGGCAACACCCGCGACCATGCCACCGGCGTGCCCGTCTTCAGCGCCTACGGAGCGGGCGCGGCGGCGCGCCATCTGCCCGAGGCCGGCTTGAGCCTGGTCGATACCTTGGTTTACGACATTCAGGATGCCGGTGTGCGCTTCTACACATTCGAAACGACGCTCGGCTATACGCTCGAGGCCGCGTCGCAACATCACCTGCCCGTGGTCGTGCTCGACCGGCCCGACCCGATCAACGGCATCGACGTGCAGGGGCCGCCGCTGTCGGCCAGCGAGACCAGCTTTGTCGGCTTTTATCCCGGCATGCCGGTGCGCAATGGGATGACGGTTGGCGAGCTGGCGGGGATGTTCAACCAGACGCTGCACATTGGCGCCGATCTGACCGTGATCAAGATGCAGGGCTGGTCGCGCGGCGACGACTTCGACGAGACCGGCTTGCCCTGGGTCGATCCCTCGCCCAATCTGCGCAATCTCGAGGAGGCGCTCCTTTATCCCGGCGTGGCCGAAATCGAGGGCACTAACGTTAGCGTCGGCCGCGGCACCGACACCCCCTTCGAATGGATCGGGGCGCCATGGATCGACGGCTCGCAACTGGCCGCCTACCTCAATGCCCGCCGCATTGCCGGCGTGCGCTTTATTCCGGTGAGTTTCACGCCCACGTCGAGCCGCTACAACGGCCAGTTGTGCCACGGCGTCAACATCGAACTCGTGCAGCGCAACTTGCTCGACGCGCCGGAGATGGGCATCGAGTTGGCCTCGGCGCTGGCCAAGCTCTACCCCAATCAATGGGATAGCCGCGAAATGCACGTTCTCGCCGGCAGCCAGGCCGTGGTCGATGCGATCCGCTCCGGCGAGGACCCGCGCCGCATCGCCGCGCAGTGGCAGGCCGGCGACGAGGCATATGACGCCGTGCGCGCGCAGTACTTGCTCTATTGAGGCGCCGCGCGCGCCCGCCGCACAGGGCGGCGCGGCGGATCGGCCGCGCCGGCGCTGTTAGTGGCGGGCGCGGGCGGCGGCCAACGTGCGCAGTTGGCCGAGCACCCGATTCATCTGCCCGGTGCCGAGATGAGCGACATAAGGGGCGACTTGCTGCACGAAGCTATCGCTCAGCAGCACCCGTAGCGCCTCCGGATCCGGTCGCTGGGCGACGCTGGGCACGCCCGCGCCGCCATTGCCGGTGCAGGTAAGGATGTCCGCGACGCTGGTCGCCATCGCCTCCGCGAGCCGTTCGAGCGAGGCGATGGTGGGGGTCGCCTTGTCGTTCTCGATCTTGCTCACGTAAGTGCGCGGCACGCGCATGCGCTGCGCCAGCTCGCGCTGACTCAGGCCGAATTTGCGCCGCAATGAGCGAATGGCACCGGCCACGTCCGGCAATGATTCCTCCCGCGAATAATCGACCGGCTCCTCGGTGGCAGGCGCGATGACGGGAACGTCGAGCGCCGCCCAGCACCGCCGGCACAAATTATTATGCGTCCGGAATTGTACGAGGCTGCAGTGAACGCAACGAATGACTTCGCGCGCTTCGGAAACTGCTTCGGTACCGCTGGTTTGAACTTCCATGCACCGGGTGGCGGAGGGCCAGAGCGACCGGGCACCGCCTACTGTGCCGTTTGCATCGGTGTTTGTCAAGTGCTTCCTCCCGTTTTCACCGGGTTTCTTCGGTGACTCATGGAGGACTCACCGACCCCGCTTTCATTGCAGCCCATCTTCGCGGATCGTTGCCGCGTTTTCTACGGTCGAGCGGACAGTTTTGGGCCTGCTTCCGTTTCCCGTCCTATTTCGGCCGCTGGCGGCCGGAAGCGGGGGAAAAGAGGCGGCGGAGGTGGCCAAGGGGCCGCTTGATCCGGGTAGGAGGAGAAGGTTTAGCGGCGTGCCACGGGGGGAGCGGCGGGGCCGCCCATTTTCTGGCTGCCGCTGCCGTTGCCCGCGGCTGCGGCCCGGCTTCGTCGGCCGGCATCGGCCGCCAGGGTGGCGGAGCGGGCCAGCTAATACCTACGCGGTGGCCCAGTCCGGCGAAAGCCTGAACCACCGCGTTTCGCCACGAAGAGGTGGCGAACCTGGAGAGCGCCGCGGCGGCGCTCGATGGCGCGCCATGCGCGAGCGGCCGACTTAGGACGCCGCGGCGGCAATCGAAACGACTTCGATCGCGCCATCGTGCAACGTACCGCGCACCACGGCCCGCTTGCCGGCCAGCTTGCCAATCGCGGCGGCATGCGAGCCGGCCTCGAGCCGGTAGACGTGCCGGCCGGCGAGGAGCGCGAAATGACCGCCCATGGCGACGCACTTGCGCGTACATTCGGCAGCGCTCATGCCGGCCATCTGATGATGGGCCCCGCACATGGTGTCGCCGATCACGCCGCTGAAGGCGCGCGCCGGAGGGTTCGCCGCGACGGCGGCGGGCAAAAGCAAAAGGCCGGCGAGCAGCCAGAAAGCGAGCGCACGGAACATGGCTTAGAGATGCATCGGCCGGCGCTTGGTTACACTCATGCGGCCCCGGCGGGGGAGAGAAGTGGCGGCCGGCGCGGCGCCGGGGGCAGGGGGCAGCGGTTTAGGCGGCGCGGCGCTCGAGGGCGGCGCCCGGCGGCGAGTCAGGCGCGGGCGGGGCCAGGAGATCGCGGATCGCCAGCGAGAGCGAGACGACGTTCTCCAGCCGCTGCCGGCTCTCTTCCGGCAGGCGGGGAGTCTGTTGCAGCGCCAATTCGGCGTTGCCGAGCAGCGACGAAAGCAAGTTCGAGAGGTCCTGGATGCGCGGCGCGACCGGGGAGCCGGCGAGGCGGGCTTGCTGGTGGCGGGCGCGGCGCAGATGGCCGGCGGCGAGACGCTGCCGAACTACATAGATCAGCTTGCTAAGACCGGCATCGCCGGGCACCGTGTCGACCACCTCGCCGCGCCGCTCGCCGCTTGCCGCGCCGCTGAGCCGCACCACGGGGATGGCGGTGCTATGGGCCTGGCCAACCGCCGCCGGCACGGGCGCGCCCGCGGCGCGGTCATCCCAGAGCAGCAGCAAGGGCGGCGGCCCGGCGGGCAGGCTGGCCTCCGGCGCGAGGCGGGTGAGCCGCCCACCGAGCGGCGGCAGCGCCAAGTTCTTGGCCAGGCGCGTGGCCAAGCCGAGATCGGATGAGATCAGCAGCACATGGTTGTACATGAGGAGGCTCCCTGCGCGCTCAGGCGCTCAGCGGCGACTGATACTCCTTGAGCTTGCGATACAGCGTGGTCTTGCCGATGCCGAGCTTTTTCGCCGCCGTGAGCTTGTCATCGCGCAGCACCTCTAGGGCATGCAAGATGGCGTCCCGTTCCAGATCGGCGATGCGGCGAATGCCATTGCCGCCGCTGGGGGCCGGCCCCGATTGCAAATGCAGGCGCACGGGCGAGGGCAGGTCGTCCGTGGTCATGACCGGTCCGGAACTGAGCGCGGTGCAATGCTCCAAGCAATTTTCGAGCTCGCGCACGTTGCCGGGCCAGGGATAGCTAACCAAGGCCTTTAAGGCGCCGTCGTCGAACCGCTTGGTAGTGCCGGCGGCATTGAGGCGGGCAAGAAAGTGCTCGATGAGGTGGGGAATGTCCTCGGCGCGCTCACGCAGGGGCGGCAGCTTGATGCTCACCACGTTGAGGCGAAAAAACAGGTCTTTGCGGAAGCTGCCTTCGCGCACCGCCGTTTCCAGGTTGCGATTCGTGGCGGCCAAGATGCGCGCCTCGAGCCGCACGCGCTTGGTGCCGCCCACGGGGCGGAACTCGCGCTCTTGGATGGCGCGCAACAGCTTGATTTGCAGCTCGAGCGGCAGCTCGGCGATCTCATCCAAGAAGACGGTGCCGCCCTGCGCCGCTTTCAGCAAGCCGTCGCGATTGGCGTCGGCGCCGGTGAAGGCGCCCTTGACGTAGCCGAACAGCTCGCTTTCGATCAGGCTCGGCACCAGCGTGCCGCAATCCACCGGCAAAAACGGCCGTTCCCGATCCGGCCCGGCGAAATGAATCGCCCGCGCCACCATTTCCTTGCCGGTGCCGCTTTCTCCCAAAATCAGCACCGGATAGCGGTTCGGCGCCACCTTGCCGATCAGGCGAAAGACGCGCTGCATGGCCGGCCCGGTGCCGATCAAGTCGCCGCCTAAGGACTGGTGCTGCGCCTGGCGGCGGATCTCTAGTTTGCTCGAGCCCGGGCTCTTGGGCGGCGTGGCGGGGCGAATCAGGGCCTTCAGCAAGGAGCGAAACTCTTCGCCGGTGAAGGGCTTAGCCAGGAAATCGGCGGCGCCCGCCTTCATCGCCAGCACCGCCTGTTCCACCGTTGCCGTGGTGGCTACCAGCAGGATCGGCAGCGCCAGGTACTGCTGTTTGAGCTGGTGCAATACGTCGAGACCGCCGCGGTCGGGCAAGTCGGCGTCCAGGACCAGCAGCTCGGGGATGCGCTGGGCTAGCGCCTGGAATAGCTGACTGGTGTCGGCGCAGCCAGCGGCGTCGTATCCAAGACTCTGCGCCAGGCTAATGCAGACCTCGCGCACTGAGGCTTGCGCGTCGGCAATCAATACTTGGGGGATTTCTGCCATGGGCACCTCGCAGCGCGCGCCGGTTGCCCGAGTGGCGGGCGGTGATGCGCGCACGTAGGGTCCACGCAACTGCATCGCCGCACCCCGCCCGAAAAGGGGAAGGGGCCGCCTATTCCCAACTGCGGCAGGCAGTTAGGCCGACCAACTGCAACCCGAAGCGGAGCGAGGGCAGTGCCCGTCGGCCCAAAGTGGGAAGCGCTCTTCCGTATTTGGGAAGGGAACTGGCAGCGGAGGGAGAATGGGGGCCGGCTCCCGGACTCTGCCCATTGTCGCGAAAACAGCAAGCCGGGCATCGAGGGTGCAAAGGAGGACAGGGAGCCTCGATGCCCGGTGCTCGATGCGCTCGCTCTAGGGGCGCACCGAAGTGGAGGCGGAGCCGCTGGCCTGAGCGTGGCCGGAAGCGCCCGCGCCCACCGATTCGAGTTGCACACGACTGCCCGAATTCAGCTTGACGTCGCCATGCGGCGCGACCAGCACGCTTCCCTGGGTGGCGGCAGCGCCCGAAGCCATGCTGTCCATGCTCGGCATCTCGATATTCATGGGCACGCCGTTGCTGCCGGTCAGCCCGCCTTGCATGTTGGCCAACAGGCCGCCGCGCGCGCCCGCGCCGGCGGCGGTGGCACCGACGTCGCCCACGGCGCCGACCGTGCCCTGGGCCGCCGCGCCCACGGGGGCGGCCACGCCGCCCAACACGCCACCACGAGCGCCCCCGCCGGCGGCCATGCCGCCGTTCGGCATCCCGGAGGGCATGCCCGCGCCCATCGGCGGGCCCATGGCGGCGGAGTCGTCAATCATGCCGGCGGTGCGCCAGACACCGGAGATGCCGGCCGCCAAGGGGATGTGCCGGCCGTGCTTGGTGACGGCTTCATCGAAAAGAATGCCGACGGAGGAGCCGGCGTGCCCGTGACTGGAGGCCGAGACCGCCGTCACATGGCCGAGCAGTTTCGAGCCTTTGGGAATCACGACCCGGCCTTCCTGTTTCACATTGCCGGTGACGACGGCGGTGACGCGATCCCCGACGTGCGCCTTACGCGCGTCGATGGTGGATTTGAGTTGCGCGTTCATGCGCGTGCCGACGGCGAGCGCCGCCGGCGTGCTGGTGGCTTGCGCCGTCCCCGAAGCCGCCGTGGCGGCCTGGCTGGAGGCGGTTTGAGCCGCCAAGCCCATGGATAGCGAAAAAGCAAACGCCAACGACATGCCCGTGATCGAAATTTTGTTCATGAGTCTATCCTCCTCGACCCTACGGACCTCGCAACCGTCCTGCCAATAAAGGGTCGGGCGGCGCGCCGATGGTGAGTGCATTGCTAAGCAATTTTGCTGCAAGTATTTACGCGCCGTGAGGCGGGCCGGGCCCGGCCCCGCACCGGCCTGGCGACCAGGCAAGAATTACGTCTTGGCGGAGGAAAGATCGTTGCAATCGCCGTCGCGAGCGGGAGGAGGGCGCGCTCCGGGCTTCGGCTAAAATCGGCAGCATGGGAAAGATCGCGACGCGAGGGCTACTGTTGGCCGTAGCTGGAATTCTGCTGGCGGCAACTGGGCCGGCGGCGGCGCGGAGCACCACGGCGGCATCCGGGGCGCTCGCGGCAGCGCCGGGTCCGGCGGCGCCGGTGCTGGCGCCGGAACTGGGCAACCCGCGCGCGCGGGTGCGGGTGGTGATCTTCGAGGACCTGGAGTGTCCCGATTGCGCCCACTGGCACGGGGTCATGAAGAAACAGTTCTTTCCCGTCTACCGTTCGCGCGTACGCTTCGAGTTTCGCGATTTTCCGCTGCCCCAGCACGCCTGGGCATTCAACGCGGCGGTGGTGGCGCGCTATTTCGCGACCCGCAGCGCCGCGCTGTATTTCGCCTGGCGCGATTATTGCTTCACCCATCAGAACGAGCTCACGCCGGCGAACCTGATGGAGCAAGCCGGCGGTTTCGCCGCCGCCGCCGGCATCCCCCGCGCCGCGCTGGACGCGGCCTTCGGGCGGGCCGACTTGTTCGCGGCGGTGGAGCGGGACCAAGCGGAGGGGGCGCGCGCCGACGTGCGACACACGCCGACGATCCTGGTCGGCGCGAACCGGACGGGAGTCGATCGCGGCGGCGCTCTCGACCCCACGGACCTGAAGGAAGCCAGCACGCCAGAACAACTCACGCTGATGCTGCAGCAAGCGCTGGGACACTAGCGGCGCCGCCCGTCCAACCTGTACTCTAGAGTGGCCATGGGCGAGCAAGCGCCGCTCTTGTTCCCGCCCGAACGCGCCGTCTGGACGGTGAGCGGGCTGGCCGCGCGCCTCAAGCAGGCGCTCGACCGGGATTTCTTCGACGTTTGGGTGGAGGGCGAGATCTCGAACCTGCATCGTTCCGCCGCCCAGCATCAATACTTCACGCTCAAGGACGCCGGCGCGCAATTGCGCGTCGCCCTGTTCGCGACCCAAGGCCGGCTGCTGCGCTTCCGCCTGCAAGACGGCATGCAGGTTTTGGTGCGCGGCCGCATCAGTCTCTACGAGGCGCGCGGCGACCTGCAATGCTACGCCGAGCATGTCGAACCGCGCGGGGCGGGCGGCTTGCAAGCGGCTTTCGAGCAGCTCAAGGCCAAGCTGGCCGCCGAAGGCCTGTTTGCCGCCGCGCGCAAGCGTCCGTTGCCGCTGTTACCGCGGCGGGTGGGGCTGATCACTTCGCCGCGCGGGGCGGCGGTCGCGGACATGATCCGCATTCTGCGGCGCCGCTATCCGAATCTCGGCATCTTGCTGTACCCGGTGGCGGTGCAGGGCGAAGCGGCGGCGGGCGAATTGCGGGCGGCGGCGCGCTACTTCGCCGCCGCGCCGCCCGCCCACCGCGTGGACGTGCTGATCATCGGCCGGGGCGGCGGCTCGCTCGAGGACCTGTGGGCCTTCAACGACGAGGAGCTGGCGCGGACGCTGGCGGCCTCGCCGGTGCCGGTGATCTCGGCGGTGGGACACGAAACCGATTTCACCATCGCCGACTTCGTCGCCGACTTGCGCGCGCCGACTCCCAGCGCGGCGGCGGAGCTGGTGGTGCGTCCCAAGCAGGACTGGCTGAACGACTGGGGGGAAACGCGCCGCCGGCTGGCGCAGGCGCTGCGTTTCGGGCTTTCGCGGCGGCGCCATCAGCTCATCGAGCTGACGCAGCATCGGGCTTTTCCGGGCGCGCGCCATCGCGTGATGCAGCGAGCCCAGCGCCTCGACGACGTGACGTTTCGCCTGCGCGAAACCGCCCGGCAGCGGCCGGCGGCGGCGTGGCGCCGGCTCGAGCACCTGGCCGCCCGCATTCGCCATTTCGACGCCCGGCGGCGTCTGGACTTGCGGCGCGGCGAAGTTGCGGGAAAGCGGGAACGGATCGCCGCCGCCTATCGCTACCGTCTGGGCGAGCGCCGCGCCCGCTTCGAGCGCCTGGAAGGGTTTTTAAGCGAGCGCAACCCACTGGCCATCCTGAGCCGCGGCTATGCGCTGGTTTATGACGGCAACCGGCGCCTGGTGACCGCTCCCGGGCAAGTCGAGCTTGGCGAGGCGCTGCGGGTGCGCCTGGCGGGCGGCTGGCTGGACGCGCAGGCGACGGGGCGCGAACCAGGCGCGGCGGCGGCGCCGAGGAACCGTGAAGGCTAGGCGCGCGGCGCTGGCCGCGCTAGGTCTGTTGAGCGTCTTGCCGGCGGTCGCGCAGGGGGTCGGCCTCGACTGCATCGCGGCCGGGCCGCTGGCGCTACACGACCACGTCAGCTTCGAGTTCCATCAGCCCGCCTTGGGCGATCCTTATCCGCACGAATTCCGCCAAGGCTACGGATTCGACGGCGCCGACCTGGGCCTCGATTTGGGCTGGCATTGGGGCGGCTTTCACACCCACACGTTGTTGCGCGTCAGCCCGGCGGCGCGCGCGCATTGGGCCTACGATCAGGACACCGATACGCGTCCGGGCACCGACTTCACCCACGGCAATGCCGGCTACGCGCGCAGCCGCACCTTCGCCCTCGGCCAGCAGATACCGCTCGGCGGCGGGCGGCGCGGAGGCTTGGCGCTGCGCTTCGATTTTCTCCGCCAGTGGACGCGCTACCATGCCGTCACCACCTACGATCTCAACTCCAACCCGGCGCAGCCCTCGACGATCTACTCGCGCCTGATCAGCGAGCGCGCCATCGTCGCCGAGCTGCGCCCGGAGATGGTGCTCGGCCGCCGCCTGCGGCGCGGGCGCTGGAATTACAGCGTGCAAGGGGCGCTGGCGCCGCTCGCCTGGGTGGAGATACGGAATTACATTCCGGTCGTGCTGGCGACGAGTTCGACCGAGGCCTATGGGCTGGGCGCCGACCTCGCCGTGACGCGCCGCTTCCGGCCCGCCGCCGGCCTGCGGTTGGGGGTGCGCGCCCGCTGGGAGAACGGCTATCGCCGCGCGAAATTTTTCCGCCGCGAACAATTCGCGCTCCATTTGGATTGGGTCTGGCAGCGGGCGCGGCGGTGAGACGACGCTAAGGGTTTTGCGTGGCGAAGTAGCCGCGCCGCGTGCGCGCCTCGACGTTCTTGACCAAGATCTTCACCTGCACGGGGTGGAACGAGTCGTTCGGCACGAAGTCGTTGGGCTGGTACGAGGCGACATATTGGTGGCGAAGCTCGTTGGCGATGGAGGCGAAGATGTGGCCCAACTCGGGCGCCTCGAAGGGAAAGAAGCTCAGGCCGCCGGTGGAATCGGCGTAGTCCTTCATCAGCTTGTCGTCATTGGGATCGGAGCCGAGTTGATCGGTGCTGATGGTGTAGATCAAGGCGTCGGCGCGCAGCGCCATGTTGCGCGCCTCGGTGTGGCTCCAGCGGCTTTGGTCGTCGTCGCCGTCGCTGATCACGACCATGACATTGCGAACGTTGGGGCCGTCGTTGAGCAGCTTATCGTGGGCGGTGGTGTAAACGGCGTCGTTGAGGGCGGTGCCGCCGCCGGCGCGCAGGCCGTTGATGGCCTTGGCCAGCGCCTCTTCGTCGTCGGTGAAGTCCTGGACCACTTGGATCGAGGAATCGAAGGCCACGACCATCGCCTTGTCGGTGCCCTGGCGCAGCACCGACTCGATGAACTCGATCGCCGCTTCCTGCTCGAACTTGAAGCGTCCGCGAACGCTGGTGCTCATATCAATCAATAGAGCGATGCGCAGCGGCATGTTGCCTTCGGGGTAGAAGCGGGAGATGGTTTGGGGCCGCTTAGCGTCGAAGATCTCGATCTCGTTCTTGCGCAGGCCGGTGACGATGTGATGATGCTTGTCCACGGCGGAGAAGATAATGTTCACCTCGTTGACGTTCTTGACGATGGTGGTGGGTTTTTGCGGCCGCGCCGAGCCCGACGGCTGGGCCGGCGGCGCGGCGGCGGTCTGCGCCGCGAGCGGCAGTACCGCCAGAGCGAGCACGAAGGCTAAAGAGGCAAGGGCGGCAGATCGAACCGTCAAAGGCATCAACCTCGATCGCAAGTGTATGACGGGCGGCGCTTCCTGCCCAAATTATAGGCGCTTGAGGGCTTGCAAGTGAGCCTGCAGCTCGGGCGGCAAGGGCGAGCGCCAGGCCAGCGGCTGGCCGGTGAGCGGATGCCGCAAGCGCAGTTCCGTGGCGTGCAGAAACAAACGCTCGAGGGGCGAAGCGGGCGCGCCATAGACGCGATCGCCGACGATGGGGTGGCCGATGGAGCTCAAATGGACGCGTATTTGATGGGTGCGGCCGGTGTAGAGGCGGAGGCGCAGATAGGCGAGGCGTTGGCGGCGTGCCGGCTCCGCGGCGGCAAACTCGGCCAGCACGCTGTACGCGGTGCGGGCTTCCCGCCCCTCGGCCCGCCGCGTCGTCATGCGGGTGCGGCGGCGCAGATCGCGGGCGATGGCGGCGCGAATCTCGCCCTCGTGGCGCGCGAAGCTGCCGTGGGCCAGCGCCAAGTAATATTTTTCAACCTCGCGGCGCTGGAACTGGCGCGCCAGTCCGTGATGGGCCTCGTCGGTTTTGGCCACGATCAGCAGGCCGCTGGTGCCGCGATCGAGGCGGTGGACGATGCCGGGGCGGGGCAAGCCGCCGGCAAAGCCGGCGGCGAGGCGGCCAAAGTGCCCGAGCAAGCCTTCGACGAGGGTGGGGCCCTGGACGCCGGCGCCGGGATGCACGACCAGCCCGGCCGGCTTGTCGATCACCGCTAGCACGTCATCCTCATAGACGATGCGCAGCGGCATGGCCGCCGGCTGCAGCGCTGGCGCCGGTCGTGCCATTAACTCGACGGCGATGGCCTCGCCTCCGGCCAGGCGGCGGGCGGGATCGAGGCGCGGCTGGCCTGAGACCGTCACCCGGCCGGCGCGAATCAACTCTTGCAATCGGGCGCGGCTCCAGGCGGGGAACTGCTCGGCCAGATAGCGGTCCAGCCGCCAGCCGTGGTGTCGGGGCTCGCTTGTCACCGTGGCCACGCGACTAGGATATGCGCTGTGAGCGTCGCGGGCG
>JBOGKX010000066.1:0-14511 GCA_050746125.1 Terriglobales bacterium
GGCGGGGCGGGCGGGGCGGGCGGGCCGTACCCGCCGCCGCATGCCGCCAGCAGTAGCGCCGCGCATGCGCAGGCGGCGGCGGCGCGCGCCGCCCCGCCGCATCCCCCAATGGCGCGGTCCGGCCGCATCAAATCACCACGCGGGTGACGTTGGTGGCTTGATAGCCCTTGGGACCTTTCAGGAGCTCGTACTCGACGGCGTCGCCTTCATTCAGCGTGCGGTAGCCGGTTTCCTGGATGGCCGAATAATGCACGAACACGTCCTCGCCGCTGCTGCGCTGGATGAAGCCGTACCCTTTGGATCCGTTGAACCATTTCACCGTGCCTTTTTCCCTCAAGCTGGCCGCTCCTTTCCCAGTCCGTAGCGGATTCGCTCGGAAAATATCCGAACTATCGGCCGAGCGCAAGTGGAAAGTTGCCGCCTGTCTTCTCTGGCGCCCGGCGGCCGTTCCATGGCAGACTCCCTGCCGGAGCCACATCACTCATGAACCGCCAATTGCTCGGAGAATTGATCTCCGAGGCCGTGGCCGTGGTCATCATCATCGCCTTCGGCGACTCCGCGGCCGCCATGTTCGCGCTTTACCAGCCCAGTCCCTACAGCCAAGCGTATTGGGGGCTCTGCATTGCGTGGGGATTGGCGGTGGCCATCGCCATTTACGTTACCGGCTCGGTGTCCGGCACGCATGCCAATCCGGCGGTGACCTTGGCGCTGGCCATCTTTCGCCGCTTTTCATGGAAGAAAGTCGCGCCCTACTGTGCGGCCCAGGTGGCGGGCGCCTTCGTGGGCGCCGGAATCGTATATCTGCTGTTCCAGCCGGTCATCGACTTGTTCAACCGCACCCACCAGTTGACGCGGGCGGCGGGCGGGGCGGCAGGCGTGTTCTTCACTCACCCCGGGCTGGCGATCACGCCCGCGCACGGCTTAAGCGATCAAATCATCATCACCGGCTTCTTTCTTTTCGGTCTTTTCGCCATCACCGAGCAGTACAACGAGATGGCGCCCATGGCCAATTCGAGCGCCCTAATCATCGGCTTGCTGGTGGCGGCGATCGGCGCTTCGATGGGCTATCTCGAGGGCTGGCCGATCAATCCGGCGCGCGATTTCGGGCCGCGCTTGTTTTGCTTTTTCAGCGGCTGGGGCGCTGCCGCGCTGCCCTCGCCGGGGCATTATTGGTGGGTGCCGATCGCCGGGCCCTTGCTCGGCGGCGTGCTGGGCGCGGCGGCCTATCAGGCCTTGATTCATCCCTTCTTGCCGGCGCGCATCCGCGCCCAAGCCGAGCGCCAAACCGCCGCCGGGCGCGTGCCCTAGCCGCGCTGCCGCGCCTAGGCGGCCGGCTTGATGGTGCCCTTGCTGAGGGTCAGCAGGAAGTCGGGCGTGGTCTGGAGCTCGGTGGCGATGCCTTCCAGAATCACTTTGTCCCCCGGCGAGAGAGTGCCGCGATGGGGCGCGGTCAGCACCAGGTGTACGTCCGCCTTTTTGTCCTGAATGTCGAAAGGATCGACGGCCACTTCCACGCTGCGCCCGGTGCTCGAAACCACCTCGCCCTCGAACTGGTAGCCCTGGCCCTTGATCTGCTTCCATTCCCCGGTCGAGGTGCTGGGATTCATCAGCCGCTGCTTCATGCCGCGGAAGGTGTTGGGCGGATACAGCACCGCCATTTGCTTGGCGCGCGCCGCCTGCGCCGCGGCGACGGCGGCGTCTTGCTGCGCTTGCGCGATCTCGGTGGCGGATTGGATCTTGAAGCCGGCCGGCGGTTCCGGGCTGGCGGCGGCGGCCTGCAACACTTCTTGCAGCCCGTCGGGCGAGCCGTGATAACCGGTGTAAACCTTGTTCAGGTACTGCGAAATGACGGCGGTTTGCGGCGCCAGGCTGCTGGCGCGGGCGATATAGAAGATTCCGGAGTTGAAATCCGGGTTGGGCTTTTGCGAAAGCTCGGCAATTCCCAGCCAGTAGTAGGACGACACGTCTTTGTTGTTAGCCGCGACGGCCGACTTGAGATCGCTGATGGCGGAGGCGTACTGCTTGCGCTGCAAACCGACAAAGCCTTCGGCGCGGTTGAAGATGAAAGCCGACTGCGCCTTCTTCTGGTCGAACTGTTGCGAGCTCTCCCCGGCCGGAGGCGCGGCGCCGGCCAGCACTTTGGCCCCGCACTGGGCCGCCCAGTCCAATTGCCCGAGCATGGTTTCGATCTTGGGATCGTTGGCGGAAAGCGCGCCGATCTGCGCCGGCAGCAGGTATGCAATGACGGTGAAGGCGTTGACTTGGGAGTCGGCGTCGGCCTTGGAATTCTTCACGATGTTATCGGCCGTCTCTACCGCGCCGGCTGCGTTGTTGCTCTGCGCCTGCGCTCCCATTTCGCCCTCGAGCGCGGGCATCAAATAATCGGAGTTGGGAAACTGTTGCGCAAAGGCCGCGAAGGCTTGCGCCTGTTGCGCCTTGTCGGTCGCCTGCGTGGCTTTCACGTAGGCGTCGTATTCGGCGCGCTCGGAGCCAGGCGTGCCGTTGCCCTTCCATTTGCGAGCGGCGGGAGCGGCGGCGGGAGTCGGACATGGGGGAATCGGAGGCGAGGCGGGCTCGGCGGCAGCCGGCGCCGCATTGGCTTGTCCGCTAGCCTGGGGTGGAGGCGCAGTCTGCTGTGCCGCGGATTGATCCTGCGCCAAGGCCATGCTTGCCAGCATGGCGAGTGACACCGCCATCGGTGCCAGGAATTTTCCAACTTCCTTCATCTTCATCTTCTCCCTTCGCCCCTTGAACTTGCCTGCAACAGCCACCACCTTGCAAAAGGGTGGATTATAAGAGGGAAGTCCCGTCTCGGCAAGCCGAGCAAGGCAAGCCCCCGGCCGCGCGCACCGTGGTGGCGTTGGGCGGCCCCGAGGATGTCCGAATTGAGCTCACGGCAGCCGCCGTGCCATACGGCGCGGATACGATTCTTAAGATGCTCGCCCCGCCGGCGCGGGTCGCGCAAGACCAGCCCATCGAAGCTCCGGCGCGCCGGGCGGACGAAGGAACTATGGCAGAAACACCCCTTGCGGAGCAAGTTGCGATTGTAACCGGCGCCAGTCACGGCATCGGAGAAGCGATTGCGCGCAAATTGGCGGAATTGGGCGCCGAAGTGGTTCTCGCGGCCCGAAATCGGGAGCGGCTGGAGGAAGTGGCGCGCGGCTTGACCCGGCAAGGGGGGCGCGCCCGCATCCACCCCGTGGATCTGCGCGAGCCGGCGGCGGTGGAAGAACTGGTGCACGAGGCCGCGCGCGGCGGCCGGCTGGACATCCTGGTAAACAACGCGGGAATCGGCGGCTTTGGCGAGCCGCTGCACGATACCCCGCCTGCGCGCTGGGACGCCATCATGGAAACCAACTTGCGCGCCGTCTATCTGGCGGTGCGGGCCGCCGTGCCCTACATGATCCAGCGCCAGACCGGCCATATCGTCAACATCTCCTCGCTGGCGGCGCATAATCCCGTGCCTGGCGGCGCGGCCTATGCCGCCTCCAAATGGGCCCTCAACGGCCTCACGTATTCGATTGCCGAGGAGTTGCGGGGTTACGGCATTCGCGCCAGCGTGGTCTGCCCCGGCTCCGTGGATACCGACTTAGTGCCGGATCGCGGCAAGGACCGGCGCAAAATGCTGCGGCCCGAGGACGTGGCGCACGCCGTGGCGATGCTGGTAACGCAAGCGCCGCAGAGCTTCGTCAGCGAAGTCCTGCTCCGCCCCACCCTCAAACCCTAGCGGCCTCGACCGCGCGCCGCTGGGCTTCCCGCCCGGCTGCCGGTGCTGTACGCTGGACTGCCGCCGCTTCTTCGCCTCCCTTCCGCATGGGCCTCCATCGCCTCGATCTCGCCATCATCGTCGCCTACCTGCTCGGCATAACGCTGTTTGGGATGTCGTTTCGCCGCCATGGCGCCACGCTCAAGGACTACTTTCTCGGCGGCCGGCGCATTCCCTGGTGGGCCATCTCGCTCTCGATCGTGGCCGCCGAAACCAGCGTGCTGACCATCATCAGCACCCCCGGCCTCAGCTACGCCGGAAATTTCGAGTTCTTGCAGCTGGTCTTGGGCTATTTGCTAGCGCGCATCGTGATCGTGGTGGTGTTGCTGCCGCACTATTTCCGCGGCGAGCTCTTCACCGCTTACCAGCTGATGCAGCGGCGCTTCGGCACCCGCATCAAGAGCCTGAGCGCGGTGATCTTCTTGGGTGGCCGCGCCTTGGCCGAGGGCGTGCGCGTCTGGGCGCTGGCGATCGTAGTGGGGGTGGTGCTCGAAGCCTTGCCGCGCCTGGGCATTCCTTGGCGCTTCAGCGAAATTCAAGTCATCGGCATCATCGCCCTGCTGACCCTGGCCTACACCTTCGAAGGCGGCATGCGGGCGGTGATCTGGACCGATTTCATCCAGATCTGCATTTACGTGGTCGGGGCGGTGATCAGCTTCGTGCTGATCCTGCACGCCATTCCCGGCGGCTGGACGCGGGTGGCCTACGAGGCCGCGGTCCACGGCCACAAATTCCAGGTCTTCAACTTTCATTTTTCCTGGCATGTCACCTATACATTCTGGTCGGGGCTCATTGGCGGCATGTTCCTCACCACCGCCACTCACGGCACCGATCAACTGATGGTGCAGCGGTTGTTGTCGGCCCGCAGCGAGCGCGAAAGCCGCTGGGCGCTGCTGAGCAGCTGGCTGGTGATCTTCGGGCAGTTCGTCCTCTTTCTGGTCATCGGCGTGATGCTTTTTGTGTTCTATCAATCGCATCCGCTGCCGACCGCCGGGCAGTTCGGGCGTTTTGACCGCCTTTATCCCGAGTATCTGGCTCGTTATTTCCCCGCCGGCTTGGGAGGATTGCTGATCGCCGCGATCATCGCGGCCGCCATGTCGAACCTGAGCGCGGCGCTGAACTCGCTGAGCTCGACCACCATCATCGACTTCTACAAGCCGCACCTGAATCCGGGGCGCAGCGAGCGCCATTATCTCTGGATGTCGCGCCTGGCGACGGTGGGCTGGACGGTGGTGCTGAGCGTCGTCGCCTACGCCAGCCGCGATTCCAAGTCGGTATTGGAAGCGGGGCTGGCGATTATCTCTTACCCGTTTAGCGCCCTGCTCGGCGTCTTTATGCTGGGCACGCTGACCAAGCGGGCCAACGAGCTGGGAGCCATGGTGGGCATGGTGCTGGGCGTGATAGCGGCGATTGTGCTTTGGCGTATCGGCTTGCCCTTCACTTGGTTTATCGTGGGCGGAACGGTGACGACGTTCCTAACCGGCTACGCCGCCAGTTGGCTGCGGCCGCAAGACTATCGGCACAGCATCGATCCCTCGCCCGAGCAAGCCGAGGCCGCGCCATGAGCGGTCCGGCTTTTCCCCGCCGGCCCCGGTCCGGCCTCGTTTCGGCCGCGGCTGGCGCCGAGCAGGGCGACGGCTTGGTGCGCGCACTGACCATGACGCAGTGCGTGGCGCTGGTGGTGGGCACGCTCATCGGCACCGGCATTTTCCTGGTGCCGAAGGAGATGGTCCAGGAAGTCCATGGCTTTGGCTGGATCATGCTGGTCTGGCTGGTGGGCGGCTTGCTGTCGCTCTTCGGCGCGTTGGCTTACGCGGAACTGGGCGCGATGCGGCCGGAGGCGGGCGGGGAATACGTCTATCTGCGCGACGGCTGGGGGCCGTTGCTGGGCTTTCTCTTCGGCTGGGGGATGTTCTGGATCATCCGCCCGGCCTCGGTCGCCACGATCGCCGCCGGTTTCTCGCGCGCCGCCGCCTTCATCTGGCCGAGCTTGGACGTCTCGCATCGCATCATCTTCGTGGGCGTCAGCGGCGGCCAGGCCCTGGCCGCGGCGCTGATCGCGGTGGTGACCGGCATCAATTATTTCGGCGTGCGGCGCGGCGGGCAAACGCAGAGCATCTTCACGGTCCTGAAGATTTTTCTGGTGGTGTTTCTGGTCATCGCCGCCTTCGCCTGGGCGCCCGGCAACTGGCATCATCTCGTCGAGCGGCTCAGCGGGCCAGTGGGCCTGGGCGGCTTCAGCGCGGCGCTGGTGGCGGCGCTCTGGGCCTACGACGGCTGGAACAACCTGACGTTGGCCGGCAGCGAGATTCAGAATCCCGAGAAGACGATTCCCCGCGCCATGGGGCTGGGCGTTCTCATCGTTTTCGTCTGCTACGCGGCGATCAACCTGGCGTACTTCTACGTATTGCATCCTGCCCAGATCGCCGCCGCCGACAACGTCGCGGCCAGCATGGCGGCGGCCTTTCTCGGCCGCTACGCCGGCGCGCTGGTGGCGGCGGCGGTGATGATTTCGGCCTTCGCCACCATCAACAGCTCCATTCTTTCCGGCGCGCGCGCTCCCTTTGCCTTGGCGCGCGACGGCTTGCTCTTCAAGCCCTTGGCGCGGGTCCATCCGCGCTATCGCACCCCGCACGTCTCGCTCCTCATCCAGGCCGTTTTCGCCGCCCTGCTCGGCCTCACCGGAACTTATGCCAGCCTCTACACGCTCACCATCTTCGCGGAGTGGATGTTTTACGCGCTGGCGGTGAGCGCCTTGTTTGCCTTCCGCAGCCGCGGCGAACGCTCGCCTTACCGCAGCTTCGGCTATCCGCTCATCCCGGCGGTGTTTTTGCTTGTCGCCGTGGCGCTGTTGGTGCAGAACTTCATGCATAATCTCGGTCCTTCGACGATCGGGCTGGGCGTTATCTTGATCGGTATCCCCTTCTTTTATTGGAAGCGGCGGCGCGTCGCCTCGGCCGGCTAAGCCGGTGGCGGACAAATCCAGCTACGCGGAATCTCTTATTCCTGGATGGTATATACCTTATTTGCTAGGATCAGAGACGATCTTCCTAAGCGGGCTGCCGTAGTAATGCAAACGGATGTATTGGAAGTGGTGAACGCCTTTCGGGCGGGCGATTTCTCCGCGCGCTTGGCGCCGGCCGCCGCCGGACCGGAAGTGGCGGCGGCGTTGAACGCGTGCATTGCGCATTGTGGCGAGCTGGCGGCCGGACTCGAGGAATTGCGCCGCCTGGTCGGCCGCCGCGGCGAGACCGAGCATCGGCTGGAACCGGCACAGCCCTGGGAGGGCGGCTGGGGGGCGTGCGCGGCGGCGGTCAACGACTTGATCGGCGATTTGGTGCGGCCCTCGAGCGAAGTGGCGCGGGTCATCGGCGCGGTGGCGCGGGGCGACTTATCCCAGAGCATGGCGCTCGACGGCGTGGCGGGCGCGCCGCGCGGTGAGTTCCTGCGCACCGCGCAAGCGGTCAATGCCATGGTCGAGCGCTTGCGCGCCTTCGCCGGCGAAGTGACGCGCGTGGCGCGCGAGGTTGGCACCGAGGGCAAGCTGGGCGGCCAAGCGGACCTGCCAGGCGTCGCCGGTGTTTGGAAGGACCTGACCGACAGCGTCAACTTCATGGCCGGCAACCTGACCAGTCAGGTGCGCAACATCGCCGGCGTTACCACCGCCGTCGCCAAGGGCGATCTATCCACCAAGATCACCGTGGCCGCGCGAGGAGAAATCCTGGAGTTGAAAAACACCATCAACACCATGGTGGATCAGCTCAACGCCTTCGCCGGCGAGGTGACGCGCGTGGCGCGCGAGGTAGGCACGGAAGGCAAGCTGGGCGGGCAGGCCGAGGTCACGGGCGTGGCGGGCGTCTGGAAGGACCTGACCGAAAAGGTAAACTTCATGGCCGGCAACCTCACCAATCAGGTGCGCAACATCGCCGGCGTAACCACCGCCGTCGCCAAGGGCGATCTCTCCACCAAGATCACCGTGGACGCGCGAGGAGAAATCCTGGAGTTGAAGAACACCATCAATACCATGGTGGATCAGCTCAACGCCTTTGCCGGGGAGGTGACGCGCGTGGCGCGCGAGGTGGGCACCGAAGGCAAGCTGGGCGGGCAGGCCGAGGTCAAGGGGGTGGGGGGCGTCTGGAAGGACTTGACCGAGAGCGTCAATTCCATGGCCGGCAACCTGACCAATCAGGTGCGCAACATCGCCGGCGTAACCACCGCCGTCGCCAAGGGCGATCTTTCCACAAAGATTACCGTCGCCGCGCAAGGCGAATTCTTGGAATTGAAGACCACCATCAACACCATGGTGGATCAGCTCAACGCCTTCGCCGGCGAGGTGACGCGCGTGGCGCGCGAAGTGGGCACCGAAGGCAAGCTCGGCGGGCAGGCCGAAGTCAAAGGCGCGGCCGGCGTCTGGAAGGACCTGACCCAGAACGTAAACTTGATGGCCGCGAATCTCACCACGCAGGTCCGCTCCATTGCCAAGGTGGTTACCGCGGTCGCCAACGGCAACTTGAAGCGCAAGCTGGCGCTGGAGGCCAAGGGCGAGATCTCGGCCCTGGCCGACACCATCAACGACATGATCGACACGCTGGCGCTGTTCGCCGAGCAGGTTGCCGGCGTGGCGCGGGAAGTCGGGGTCGAGGGCCGCCTGGGCGGCCAGGCGCGCGTGCCCGGCGCCGCCGGCATCTGGCGCGATCTCACCAACAACGTCAATCAGCTCGCCGCCAACCTGACGGGGCAAGTGCGCGCCATTGCCGAGGTGGCGAGGGCGGTGACCAAAGGCGACCATACCGGCACCATCGCCGTCGACGCGCATGGAGAGGTGGCGGCGCTCAAAGACAACATCAACGCCATGATCCGCAATTTGCGCGAGACGACCGAGCGCAACCGCCGGCAGGATTGGCTCAATACCAATCTGGCGCGCTTCGGCGGCATGCTGCAGGGCCAGCGCGACCTGCTGCAGGTGGCGCGCCTGATGCTCTCCCATCTGGCGCCGCTCGTTCAGGCCCAGCAGGGGCTCTTCTACTCCGTGGAGAACGGCGGCGACGCGTCTGGCGTGCTGCGGCTCAAGGCCGCCTACGCGCAAAACGAGTCGGAACCCGCGCCTCCCGAACTGGGGCTGGGCGAGGGCTTGATCGGCCAGGCGGCGGTGGAAAAGCGGCCGCTCGTGCTGGAAAACGTTCCGGCGGGCTATTTGCGCATCGCCAGCGGCCTGGGAGCCGCGCCGCCGGCGCAAGTCGCCGTGCTGCCGGCGCTCTTCGAAGACCAGGTGACGGCGGTCGTCGAGCTGGCTACCTTCGACCGCTTCAGCGAGGTGCACCTGGCGTTTCTCAATCAGCTCATGGGTCATCTCGGCATCGTCTTGAATTCGATCGCCGCCACCATGCGCACCGAGCAGCTGTTGCAGCAATCGCAGGCGCTGGCGGCCGAACTGCAATCGCAGCAGGAGGAGTTGCGGGAGAGCAATCAGCAATTGGAGCGTCAGGCGGAGACGCTGCGCGGTTCCGAGGAATTGCTGCGCAGCCATCAGGAGCAGCTGCAGCGCACCAATCTCGAATTGCAGGAAAAGGCCCGCCAATTGGCGGAAGGCAAGGCGGAGGTCGAGGGCAAGAATTTGGAAGTCGAGCAGGCCCGCGCCGAATCGGAGGAGAAGGCGCGGCAACTGGCGCAAGCCTCGCAGTACAAGTCGGAATTCCTGGCCAACATGTCGCACGAGCTGCGCACGCCGCTCAACAATTTGATGCTGCTGGCCAACGTGCTGGCCGACAATCGCGACGGCGAACTCGCGCCGAAATACGTCAAGTTCGCGCAAACCATCCATTCCTCCGGGGCCGATCTGCTGGCGCTGATCAACGACGTGCTTGACCTGTCGAAGATCGAGAGCGGCACGCTGGCGGTCGTGCCGGCCGCGGTGTCCCTCCCCGAGCTGCTGGCCTTCGCGCAATTTACCTTCACGCACGTGGCCGAAGACAAGGGTTTGCACTTCCATTGCGACTTGGCCGCCGGCGCCCCGGCCACGATCTCGAGCGACGCCAAGCTCGTCAAGCAAATCCTCAAAAATTTGCTGGCCAACGCGCTCAAGTTCACCGATCAAGGAACCGTTTCGCTGCGCATCGAAGCGCGCCCCGCCGATTCGGTGGCTTTCGAAGTCGCCGACACCGGTATCGGCATACCCCCCTCGCAGCATGCCGCGGTCTTTGCGGCTTTTCGCCAGGCCGACGGCACCAGCAGCCGCAAGTATGGCGGCACTGGGCTCGGTCTTTCGATCAGCCGCGAGCTAGCGCGCCGGCTGGGCGGCGAGATTCTGCTCGAGAGCCGGCCGGGCGAGGGCAGCCGCTTCACGTTTTTGTTGCCGCGCAACTACCCCTATGGACAACCGGCGGTTGCGCCGGAGCCCGCGCGGCACGGCGAAGCCGCGGCGGTTCCCACGCCAGCCGAGCGCAGCGCCTCCCTGGCTGGCCGGCGCGTACTCGTCGTCGATGATGATCCACGCAACATCTTCGCCCTGACAAGCGCGCTGGAGGCGCAAGGCATTCTGGCTTCGCACGCCGAAAGCGGCCCGGAGGGGCTGGAACGGCTCGAGCAGGCGGCGCGCGCGGGCCGCCCCACGGAGCTCGTTCTGATGGACATGATGATGCCCGGCATGGACGGCTATGCCGCGATTGCCGCCATTCGCGCCCGGCCCCAATTTGCCGCCCTGCCTGTCATCGCCGTCACCGCCAAGGCGATGGCTGCCGATCGCGAGCGGTGTCTGCGAGCTGGCGCCGACGCCTACCTCGCCAAGCCGGTGGACCTGAGCGAGATGCTGGACCTGTTGCAAAAATGGCTTCCTCGTCGCAATTCGATCGATGCCGCCTAGAGGCTTCCGCGACGGCGGCCTGGCCGGTCCTTCTCGTGGACGACGACCGCGCCTCCTTGCTGGCCTTGGAGGCGGTGCTGGCCGATTTGGAAATCGAGATTGTCTCGGTCGATTCCGGCCGCGCGGCGCTGCGGCAGATGCTGGACCGCGACTTCGCCCTGGTGGTGCTGGACGTGGGCATGCCCGACCTCGACGGCTTCGCCGCCGCTAAGTTGATTCGCGCCCGGTCTCGCAGCCGCGCGACGCCGATCATCTTTCTCACCGGCCGGCGCGAGGATGAGGCTCTGTATCGCGCCTACGATCTTGGCGCCGTGGATTATCTCCTCAAGCCGGTGGTACCGGCGGTGTTGCGCTCCAAAGTGCTGGCTTTCGTCGAGCTCAACCGCAAGACGGAGACGATTCGCAGCCAAGTCGAAGCGCTGGCGGCGGCCCGCGACCAGCTCGAGCGCTCGCAGGCGGATCTGGCCCAGTTCGCTTCCATCGCCGCGCACGATCTCAAGGAGCCGCTGCGCACCATTTCCAGCTTTTTGCAACTCTTGGCGGAGCGTCTGGGCGACGGACTCGATGAGTCCAGCCGCCGATACCTGCGTTTTGCGCTCGACGGCGCGCGCCGGCTGCAGGCGTTAATCGAGGACCTGCTGGCCTACGCGCGCCTGGGCGCGGCGGAGCCGGCGCGAGACGTCGTTTCGCTGCAAGCCGTGCTCGCCACCGTGCTTTCGAAAATGGGGGCCGCCATCGAGAGCTCGCGCGCCATGATCAGCGTGGGTCCTTTGCCGGAAGTGAGCGGCTCGGCGGGAAGGCTAGAGCAGTTGATGCAGAACCTGCTGGAAAACGCACTTAAGTTCACGCCGTCCGGCGCCTCGCCCCAAGTCGAGATCGCCTGCCGTTGTGAGGGACGGACGTGGCATTTGTGGGTGCGGGATCACGGCATCGGATTCGATAGGAAGCACGCGGACAGAATCTTCGTCCCGTTTCAGCGCCTACATACCGCGGCCGAGTATGGCGGCACAGGCATTGGCCTGGCTTTATGCAAGCGGATCGTCGAACTCCATGGTGGCCGAATTTGGGCGGAGGGAACGCCCGGCGAAGGCGCCACATTTCATTTCACCCTGTCGAAGATGGATGAGGAAGGAAATCAAGCCGGACTTGGCCAGCAGCCGGCACAACCGCAACCATGATACCCAGCACGCACATTCGAATTCTGTTGGTGGAGGATAATCCCGCCGATGCGCATTTGACGATTCAGACGTTGGTGGCGGCGATTCCGGAACTGGCCAGCGCGCGCCGTTTGGAGTTGGATCACGTTTGGGACGGCGAAGCGGCATGGAAGTATCTCGAAACGTCGCTGCCGCGGCGGCCCGATCTCGTCATCTTGGACTTGAAATTACCCAAGAAAAGCGGGCAGGAGCTGCTGCACGAGATGAAGTCGGACTCGCGATTCCAGGCCGTTCCGGTAGTGGTGTTCACCACCTCGCGGGAAGAGGCCGAGATCCACAATGCCTACTCCGATTTCGCCAGTTGCTACATCTGCAAGCCGATGGAACTGGCCGACTATCGCGCCGTGGTGCGGACGCTCGCCTCTTTTTGGACGCGCGAGTGCGCGCTGCCGACGGTAGCTTGAAGCGATTCGGGCGATTGGCCCAGCAGGTTACAGATGTCAGATCCAGAACTCAACATTTTGCTGGTCGAAGATGACCATGCCTACGCGGCGCTGATTACAGAGTTGCTGGAACGCCACGGGGCCGCCAGCGTGACCCATTGCTTGCGCATGCGCGACGCGCTGGCGTCGCTGGCTGAGCATCGCTTCGACGCTTTGCTTCTCGACCTCTCTCTGCCCGACGGCTGGGGATTGGATCTGATGGCCGAAGTGCGCGAAAACGCGCCCGAGATGCCGGTGCTGGTGCTGACCGGCCGCGACGACGAGGAGCTGGCGGTGAACGCCGTGCAGCAGGGCGCCCAGGACTACCTCGTCAAAAGCCAGGTGGATAGCGGTGCCGCGCTGCTGCCGCGCGCCGTGCGCTACGCCATTGAGCGGCAGCGGTTCTTGCTCGAGCAGCGGGAATCGGAGCGGCGCTTGCGCGCGGCGCAGGAGGCCACCGAGGCGCAAGTGCGGGAGCGCACCGCGGAGCTCATCCATCAAGTCGGCGTATTGCAAGTGCGGGAACGCCGCTTGCGCGGCCTCAACGAAATGGGCGAGTGGCTGCAAAGTTGCCTGACCGTCGAGGAGGCCTATCGCGTGGTGGCCCGCAGCGCGCAGCAGATTTTCTCCGGCGAAGCCGGGTTGGAAGAAGGTGCCGTCTGCGGCATGGAAAGCGGGATGCTCGCCATGGCCCGGGCGGCGGAGCAGACGCTGGAGGCGGTGGCGGTCTGGGGCGATGCGGCAACGGCGCCGGTCTTTACCGCCGATCAGTGCTGGGCGTTGCGGCGGGGGCGCTTGCATCGCAGCCGTGAGTCGGGCAGTCCGGCCTGCGCCCACGTGGGAGCGGGCGTCGAGCGCTCCCTCTGCGTTCCATTGATCGGCCCGGGCGGCGCCATGGGTTTGCTGCACTTGGCTACGGCGATCCCATTGGGTGACCAGTGCCTTGGCAACGATCTCGCGCCCGTGGCCGCCACCGTCGCCGATCACGCCGCCCTGGCATTGAGCAACTTGCAACTGCGCGCCAAGCTGGAGCGGCAAGCGTTGCGAGACCCTTTGACCGGCCTCTACAATCGCCGCTACCTGGAAGAAACGCTGCAGCGGGAACTCCGCCGCGCCGAACGGAGCCGGAAAAAGCTGGGCCTGCTCATGCTGGATATCGACTACTTCAAGAATTTCAATGACCGCCATGGACATGCCGCCGGCGACGCGCTGCTGCGCGCCATCGGCCGCTTTCTCGAGGAACACACCCGCGGCGCCGACTTGGCCTGCCGCTATGGCGGCGAGGAGTTTCTGGTCTTGTTGCCGGAAACAGACCTCGAGGCGCTGCGCCAGCGCGCCGAGCAGATTCGCGCCGGCGTGGAAAAGGTCAGCGTGGCTCATGATGGGGTCATGCTGGAAGGCGTCAGTCTGTCGGTGGGCGTGGCGGCTTATCCTGGCGCCGGCGCCGGCGCGGCCGACCTGCTGCGCGCCGCCGACCGCGCTCTGTACCATGCCAAGGCGGCCGGCCGCAACCAGGTGAAGGTCGCGCTTTCCGCCGCCTGAGGGGCTTGGCTAGGCAGGGGCGAAGTCGATCTTGTGGCGAATCGGATCGCCCCGGTCCACGTGCACTGGAAGCCGGTCGCCCAGCCGGTAGCGGCGGCGGGAACGCTCACCGACGAGTTCGTGCGCGCCTTCGCGAAACAGATAGCGGTCGTCGGGCAAGTTGGCGAGCGGCACGAAGCCTTCGATAAATAAATCCACCAGCTCGACGAAGAAGCCGGCCTTGGTGACGTGCAGGATCAGGGCGGGGAAGCGCTCCCCCAGCCGCGATTCCATGAAGCGCACCTTTTTCCAGTCCAATAGCTCGCGCTCCGCCTCGTCGGCGCGGCGCTCGGCGTCGCTGGTCTCGTCCGCCAAGATGCGGAGCTCGGAGGCGGCGAGCGGCGCCGCGGCGGGGCTGCCAGGCGGCAGGACGGCCTTCAAGATGCGGTGCACCAGCAGGTCGGGATAACGGCGGATGGGCGAAGTGAAATGCGTGTAGGTGGTTGCGGCCAGGGCGAAATGACCGCGATTCTCTTCGGAATAACGCGCTTGCTTGAGCGAACGCAGCATCAGAAAAGACAGAATGCGCTCCTCCGGCTTGCCCGCCAGCCGCTCGGCGAGGCGCTGGTAATGGCGCGGAGTGATCGCCACGTCGTGGAGGGCGGGCATCGGCGTGGCGGCGCGCCGGCGGCCGCCGCCGCGGGCGGCGAGGCGGCGGCCCAGCAC
>JBOGKX010000067.1:0-1769 GCA_050746125.1 Terriglobales bacterium
GAACAGGAGCCACCCGCGCCGGAGCTTTTCCACAAGGCCGCGACCGAAGCCAGCCGCCCCGCACGGGGCGCGGAGCAGCAGACCGCCGCGCCGCAACCGCAGCGGCAGAAGAAGCCCCCCGCCGACAAGTACGCCATCGGCGAACTGGTTGTCTTGAACGAATGGGGCCACATTCATCAGTTGAATTTCAGAAACACGGGGGACAGCAAGCAGGACCGCGCCGCGCACCTGAAACACATCGACCGCGCCAGCCTGTTAAGCGTGACCGCCGCCGCAAGCGTCGTGAAGCAGTTGCGGCAGGACCGGCGCGAGGAATGGCGGCAGCAGCGCCAGCAGCAACGCGACGAGGCAGCTACCGCCCCGCAGGAAAAACACTGGCCCACCAAACCGCCGGAGCCGCAGGGGAAATCAACACGGCTGTTTGAACAGGCCGCGACCGAAGCGGCCCGCGACCAGCGCCCGGAAAATCTCTACGGCATGGCCGCGCGGGTCTGGGACTTGTGGACCAAGATCGACCGCGAGAAACACGAAGCCGCACTTAACGGGAATGTTCCGTTTTCAGTCAGAACGGACGGAAAAGCCTTTGCCGCCGCGCTGGATGAACGCGGCATAGGCTTTGCCGCCGTCACCAAGGACGAAGCCGAGCAGAGCCATAGGGAAGCCGACCGCAGCCACACGGCCAACGAATTTGCCAAGGCTATCGGCAGAACCGGCAATCATGCGCCGCGCCTCAAGGAAGGCGAAATCGTCATCGTGACAGCGCCGCTCCCGGAATATCGGCGCGAAGGTGAAATCACTCCGCCGCGCCGCGTTCACCAGCTTGACCAGTCCCTTGCCGCGAAATTCGTGGAGGCCACCGGAGGCCGCAGCGAGTTGAAGGGCATCGAGGCCACGCGCCAGATACTCACCGCGCGCGCGCAGGACCGCACCGCCAAATGGGAAGCCATCCGGCTTGAGAATGCGACCGCAAAGCGCGGAATCCGCCGCGACCGCCCCGGCATAATTCCGGCAGCGCCCAATCTGGCGAAGGCAGTCAACCGCACCGTGGCCGGTGTACTCGGTGGACTTAGCAAACTCGCGGACGGTTTTTCGCTCGGCGGGTTGACGCCGAAAGAGAAACACGAGGCCGCGAAACGCGACCACCGGAACGAACGCGAGGCCGACAAGACCGAGAGCTACGCGGAATATATTGCCGCGCTTGCCGAGACCCGGAGGCGCGATCAGCAGCAGGAGGCCGAGCACCAGCAGCAACGCGACCGGGACCGAGAACGCGAAAGAGACCGATAAGAGCCGGGATAACGGCAGTTTCCCCCGGCCAACACAAGACCGCCCCAAACCCGGAAAATTAACCGCCGCGCTGAAAGAGCTGTTCGGCAAAATGGCCGAAGCCGTGACCGGCAAGCCCACGCCGTCACTCGTACAACGCCGCAAGCGCAGGGGGGAAACACGGGGGGGATTTAGGCTTGCCGCACCGAAGATCACCCACCGCGCCATCAGGCTTCCGCCAGCAGCTTACGCCGCCGCTGTATTTCTTTCCAATACATTGGACTGGCTTAACCCGTGGCACCACGAAGCGACCGGCGACCTAAGCGGGGATTTTCACTACACCGAGAGCAATCACCTTTCCCCGCATCTATAACCATGCTAGCCTGCTTTATTCACGAACGGGCCGCGAAGCGAGGGCTTAACGGGTTTTGCCCGGTCTTAGCGTGATCTCGAGGGTTCCTTTGGGAGCTTCGGACGCGTGGTTCTGGTCGTGAGGCGGCCAA
>JBOGKX010000068.1:0-4160 GCA_050746125.1 Terriglobales bacterium
CGGCGACGCCGATGACCACCCCGATCGCGGTCAGCCGCATGCCCCGCTTCAGGACCATGCGCCAGATATCCTCCGGTTCCGCCCCACAAGCCATGCGGACGCCGATCTCGTGCCGGCGCAGCGAGACCGAATACGCCATCACGCTGAAGATTCCCGCCGCCAGCAGCGCCAGGGCGATGCCGGCGAACGTGGCCAGGATGAAGGATTCGAAACGCGGGGAGGAAAGATACTCGCGCCCCAGGGTCGCCTCCACCGTGGTCGGGTGGAGTAGCGCCACCTGCGAATCCACCGCCCAGACCGTCTTTTGTACGGTGGGAATCAGGGAGCCGGGGATCACGCGCGTTCGCGCCAGCAGGGTCAATCCGTTGGCGCCGAAGATGGTGAAGGGAAGATAGGCCTCAGGCCCGATCGGCGCCCCCGGACCGTCCTTCGCGTCGGCCACCACGCCGATGATCTGAATCAGCTTGCCCTTCCACCCGGGGAGCTGATCGGTGGCGGCGAAATGGACGCTCTGGCCGATCGGATTGCCCGAGCCGAAGTAGCGGCGCGCGAAGGTCTGGCTGACGACGGCGACCGGGCGGGCGCCGGCGACATCGCTGCGGGAAAGGAGCCGACCTGCGAGCAGGCGCACGCGCAGGGCGTTGAAGTAGCCCTCGCTGCAAAGGCTCAACTCCGAAAGCCAGTGCTGAGCATGCGTCTTGCCTGGAATCGTCAACGTGCTTTCCATGAAAGATCCCGACGCCGGCGCGCCGAATATGAGGGCGGCGGCGGCGACGCCCGGCAGAGCGGCGACTCGCTGCAGGATCTTGCGGGCGACGATGTCTCGGCGATTCTCGGCAGCGCGTTCGCCGGCGGCGCTGTTGCCGCTGGCGCCGGGCTTTTTGGCGCTCTCGTCCTGGGCCTTTTCCGCCGCCGCTGCGGGGCGGCGGCGCGGGAACGAGAGCTGCATTTCCAGGATGTTGTGGGTTTCGAAGCCCAGATTGAAGTGGCTGGAGCGCCAGAACGTCCGCATCATCAGGCCGGCGGCGACCAGCAGAATGATCGAGAGCGCCACCTCCGCCACCACGAGCGCGGAGCGCAGGCGTCCGTGCCGGTGGCCGGAACCGGGGCGTCCGGCGCCGACCACCCGCGGCTGCAGCTCGCCGCCCACCGCATGCAGCGCGGGCACGAGACCGCACAGCACGGTCGCCATGATCGCCACGATCAGCGCCGCCGCAAGGACGGGGCCGTTGAGGGCGATGACCGCTTCCTGCGGGAAGGCGTTGTAGGGGATCAGCGGGACGATTTCCTTGATGCCGAGCCAGGCGAACCAGCAGCCGACCGCACAGCCCGCCACCGCCAGCAGCAAGCCCTCGAGCAGAAGCTGCCGCAGCAGCCGCGGCCGGGTGGCGCCCAGCGCGGCCCGCACCGCAATTTCGCCTTCGCGGGCCGTCGCTCGCGACAGCAGAAGATTCGCCGTGTTGCTGCAGGCGATCAGCAGCAACAGCAGCACGGCGGCGAGCAACGGATAGATCAATCTCTTGAAACCGCCGGTGACGCGGTCGGAGAGCGTGGTGGCGGTCACGGTGAAGCGCTTCGGGTACAAGCGGGGCGCGATGCGGGCGTATTGATGAGCGACCACGTCGAGATCCGCCGCCGCCTGCTTGAGGCTCACGCCCGGCTTGCGCCGGCCGACGGTGTAGAGACCCATGTCCTTGAGGCTGGGGTCTGACAGCACGACGGCGGGGACGACGCTGAAGGGAACCCAGATGTCCACCCAGGCCCAGCGAAATCGCCGCGGCATGATGCCGACCAGCGTCCGCGGCACGCCGTTCAGAGTAAAACTCTTGCCGACGATCGTCGGGTCGGAGTTGAATTGCGACCGCCAGAACTTCTCGCCCATGACGAATACGGGCGTGGCGCCGGCCTTGACGTTTTCGGGCGTGGGCAGTCGGCCGACCAGCGGCTTGACGCCAAAAAGACGGAACGAGTTGACGCTCAAAAAGTCGGCGTCGAACTCGTAGGTGGCGCCGCCGGCGGTGTAGCGGAGGGGCGTGGAACCGAAGCCGCCGTACTCGCCGCTGAAATCTTGGAAGGCGCGGCTGTGGGCGCGGAAGAACAGGAACTCCGGCATGGTCAAACTCTCGCGCCCGCTGTTGGGCCGCATCAGGTCCTGAATCTCGAAGCTCGTGACCTGGTCCGCGTGGGGAAACGGGAAGGTTTTGAGAATCACGCCGTAGACGGCGCTGACGATCAGGGTGACCGAGCCGATGCCCAGCGCCAGCGTTAGCACGGCCACCGCCGTGAACCCGGGGGCCTTGCGGAACGTCCGCAAGCCGAAGCGCAAGTCTTGGGCGACGTCGTGGAACCAAGTCAGGCCCCGCGCGTCGCGGCATTCCTCTTTAGCGCGTTCGACCCCATGCAGGGCGAGCAGGGCGCGCCGCCTCGCCTCCTCGAGCGTCATGCCTTGGGCGAGGAACTGCTGGGTCCTTAGCTCGACATGATTGCGGAGTGCTTCGTCCAGTTCCTTGTCCACCTGGTCGCGCCGCAACAGCGAGCGCATCCGCAGGGGAATGATGTAGAACCAACGTTGCGCTCGCATCGCCGCTCCGCATGATCGGATCTGCTCACGCCTTCTGCTCCATCTGCCGTCTCACCAGGCGCGAGATGGCGCCCGACAAGCGGCCCTAGTTGTCCGTCTCCTTCTCGAGCTGCCGCCGTCCCGGACGCATTAGCCGTTACAAGCTCTGGCGGAGAGGGGGGGATTCGAACCCCCGGTACAGGTTTTAGTCCCGTACAACGGTTTAGCAAACCGCCGCCTTAAGCCACTCGGCCACCTCTCCGTGGATCGACCTTATATTCCGAGGCGGCTCATTCCTCGGATTCCGGGGCGTGCGCACGTCCTTGTGCCCCATCGGTTCCTGCACCGTTCGCAGGTCCACCCCCATGATAACCAGTCGGCTGCCGAACGTGTGGCGTCGCCGCCGGCGCTAGCGGCCCCGCGGGATGAGCGCCACCTGCGTCATTTCCCTCTTTGAGCGGAGTCCGGCGACAACTTCTGCAAGGCGCGCGATGGGCTCCGGCTCCTGGCGATCCTGAGAGCCGTCGTGAAAAAAAGGAAATAGCGCGCCAACGAGGCGGAGGAACCCCGCGCATCCCAGGCCGGTGCGCTCCAGCGCGTAGGGCCAAATTTCGGTGACCACGGGGATGCGGGCTTCCAAGGAGCGCCGCGCGCCGGCCAGGAATTGGCCTTCGTACCCCTGCACATCGAGCCAAATGAGGCCGATGCGGCGCGGGTCATAGCCAGTCTCGGCCATCCATTCGTCGAACGACGCCGTCTCGACTGCCACCCGGCGCCGGCGCTCCTCATGGAACTCGCCCGCCTTGGGGCTGGACTCCTCAATCCGGTGGTCGCCCGAGTTGTCGGGAGATAGCGACAACGTCGCGCTCCCCCGCTGCGAAGACATGGCGAGCGGCCACGCCCGAACCCGGTCCTGAAGGCCGTTCCGCTCGATGTTCCCGAGCAGGCGCTGCATGGTTTCCGGGAACGGCTCGAAGGCGACCGCCTCGCGGAAATGGCCGCGCAGCAGCATCGCGATCGAGATCATCCCGAGATTCGCGCCAACGTCGGCGACGATGGGGCGCTCCGCGAGCCACCCGCCACGCTTCAGGAACGAAACGAAAAGGTCGATTTCCGCGAGCTCGTAGGATCGGTCAACGAAGAGCTTCTTCCCGATCACGCGATCTTTGTTGCTCACGGCGAACCGCCCGTTCTCCGTGAGGATCACGAGCTCGCGCTTCGGAAGGCGGCAAATTCCAGCCCATGCAAGGCGGCGCAAACTCCCTTTTAGGGCTGCCGTGCCGGCGTTTTGCATCTGCGTGTCAGCATAGCATCGCCGCCCCGCCCACTCCGTAACTGCCGCCGAGGGCGCGCCCAACCCGCAGCGACTCCATTCGAGCGGGGCCAAGCGAAGCGCAGCGGAGCGCCAAGAAATGCCGCGAGCGGCGCCGCCGGGAGCGAGGCCGACTGAGCGTACCCAGATGTACGTGAAGGAGGCCGAGCGACCGGCAAGCGCAGCGCAGCGGAGCGCCGAGCAAAGCGGCCCGGCGACGCTTATCGCCACGCCCACCCCTTGACTGCCGCCGTGAGCACGCCCGGCCAACTGCGACCACCTTCGAGC
>JBOGKX010000069.1:0-1308 GCA_050746125.1 Terriglobales bacterium
GGCCTAAAACTCGTGAGTCGGAATATATCTCGTGCGGACTAAGTTGGCTCTCTTTTAACATTCTCAAGATGTTCATCCCGTTGGGGTCTAGAATAGTCGAAGGCTCGATCTGCCCTGACGAATTCTGCTCTGTCATCTAGTGTCTCGTCCATAAAGGTCGTCTGAATTTCCTTCGCCCGTCTCTCTGGCTATCTCTGAACTTCTTTCCTCTCTCTTTCCTTTCGATGTTCCGATAGCTCACTGCATTCTCGAATGATTTCCCAACTTCATCCCAGCTCTTGAAGTCAGTTCCATCCAACGAGAGTTTCTGTATGTCCCCCCGTATGACATTCGACTGGATTCATCCAGCTCGCGTTCGTGGCCGTGGCAACGAGAGTCACCTTGCTTCTTCTAGCCCATCTTCTAATATCTTGAGTCCAGTGGGCGGATAGACCATCCTGAATTACATACATTCTCTGGTCATGAGGATATTTCGATCTCTCTTGTTTCAGGAACTCAAACCATGGCTCTCCCCCTTTGTGCTCGTACTGCCTGATTGAAAGAATCTGGTGGTAGACATTCAAAGAAATGTATTCGAATCTCGTTCCCTCAAGCTTCGTGTAGTTCGCAGGAATCCTTCCAGGATGATTTTGAAGAAACCATCCTCTTCCTCCGTGGGGAACAAGGCTGAATGGACCCATCTCATCCAGGCTCAATACGACGGGTGGATTGTGCTTCTTCCTCGTCAGGCGCTCTATTCTTTTCTTCTTCTTTTGAAATTCAGGATCTTTCGATTCCTTCCAGGTCCGAATGCTCTGGGAGCTCATTATGTCTGATTCGTCGAGAATGATTCGAAGCCACTCCTTGCTGATCGAGTCCACGATCTTTCTTCTTTCAGCCTCTCCCTTTAATCGTCGAAGGCTCCACTCATGAAATGGAAGGCCAAGATCATCCGGTCTGCTCGTCGCAAGGGAGATGAGCTTTTGCTTCTGCTCTTGGGTGAACTTCCAGTTTCCTCCGGGCTTCCAGTGAGGCTTGAGCATCTCGAATCCTTCTTCGTTGAAGAGATGTATCAGATCCCTTACATAATCTGGAGACATTATGACAATATCTGCTATCCTCGACGGATCAAATCCCTGCGCGCTCGAGAGCACTACTTGAGCTCTCTTCATCTCTATGGGGTCCTTTCCGTGGCGTACTATATTCCTGAGCTTGTTCCCTTCGAAGTTGGTTATGTCACGAACACGTACTACCATGATGGGAGAAGAAGATCTGACTCGGCCTTAAACCTTCAGAAATTCAGGAGAAACTATCTGGCCGAGGCACTAG
>JBOGKX010000070.1:0-17969 GCA_050746125.1 Terriglobales bacterium
CCGGCGGCCTGCGCGGCCGCGCCCGCCCCCGCCGCCGCCGCTACGCCGCCAGCCAGCCACCACCAGTTCATGCCGTTAGTCTAATGGCCCCGCGCCCCGTGAACTAGAACCCGGGAATCAGCGCGAACTCCCACGCGCGATTTGGAAATTGAGCGTCGAATGGGCCTTGTTCTGCCCGAAATATTGCGCCCAGCCCGGCGGCGCCCACAAAAACCGCCAACCACGCCGGGCTGAGCCAGCGGGAGCGCATCATGCGGATGAATGCGCGTCGGATCGAAAATGCAGTATCATCCCTTCGGCCGCCTTGGAGAATCGCGTGTTTACATCATTTCTCTCTCGCCGCAAGTTCAGCGGCTTGGCTGCAAAATCGCTCGCCTTGGGCGTCGCCTTGCCGGCCCTCGCCGCCGAAGCCGAAGCCAGCCTGCCGCTCGGCGTTCCCGCCGATGCCATCCAGATCAACGCCAACGAAAATCCCTACGGCCCCTCGCCGCGCGCCTTGGCGGCGATCACCCGCTCCGAGCAGGTTGCCTCGCGCTATCCCTCCGGCGTCGCCGAGCGTCTCACTGACGCGATTGCCCGCTTTCATTCCGTGCGGCGCGAGCAGGTCGCCGTGGGTTGCGGCTCGACCGAGATCCTGCGCGCCGCCGATGCCGCCTTCCTCGGCCCGGAAAAAAACGTAGTCGTCGCCGAGCCCACCTTCGAAGCGGTGGTGGGCTTTTCGCGGGTGATCCGCGCCCAAGCGCGGAAGATTCCGCTCACCCGCGATTTCCGTTCCGACCTGCGCCGCATGGCGGCGGCCTGCGACGCCGAGACCGGCGTGGTTTACGTCTGTAATCCCAACAACCCCACCGGCACTATCGTCACCCGTGCCGAGCTTGATGCCTTCTTCGGCGCCGTGCCGGCGGCGACGGTGATACTGGTAGACGAGGCATACTTCCATTTCGTGTCCGACCGCGACTACGCCAGCGCCTTCACCTGGCTCGATCGCTACCCCAATCTGCTGATCGCTCGCACGTTCTCGAAGGTTTACGGGCTGGCCGGCATGCGCCTCGGCTATGGCATCGGCCAGCCGGCGTTGATTCACAGGCTGCGCGCCAACTTGCTGAGGAACAATACCAACGCCGCGGTCTTGCCCGCCGCGCTGGCCAGCCTCGCCGACCCCGATGTCGTGCCGCGCAACCGCCGCCTGCTCAACGGCACGCGCGATTGGCTTTGCGCCCAGCTGGATAAAGATCGCCGCCGCTACATCCCATCGCACGCCAACTTCGTGATGATCTTCCTGAACCGGGACGTGGCGCCCATCATTGAGCAGTTCCGCGCGCGCAACATCTTGGTCGGGCGCAAATTCCCTTCTCTACCGGAATGGCTGCGCGTTTCCATCGGCACCCCCGCGCAGATGCAGTCGTTCCTCGCCGCCTTGCGCGAGATCGCGCCCGCCGTTTAGCCCAATAAAGCACCTCGACCCCAGCCGCTCGCAGCGATCGGATTTAGTACTAACGGCGGAGTCTTGTCCTGCTTCAATTCACTCGCCATCGCCCAATTCGCATCAATTAGACAGAGGGGCTTGACCCGAAGCCAATTGCGGTTCATTTGCAATTTTTTGCGTCGCCCTGCCTGCCCTATGCGAGCGGCTCTTGGACCGCGTCGCCGGTCAAAATGGCATGGAAGTCATGGCCGATTTCGCCGGCCCCTGGCGCTCCAACCTCGGCCTGCGCGGCCTAGTCGCGCTCCCCGTTCTCTTGAGCGGGAAGCAGGCCTCCGTGGCGCGCGACGACTACGGGGCGGGGGCGAGCCGAAACCAGTAATAGCCGTGCGGCCCCAGCGCCAGTTGGTAAGGCGCCGTGGTAATCGGCGGAAACGGTGCGTCGCCGAACATTTCGAGCGGCACGCACCCGCTGAAGCGGGCCAGATCGAGTTGCACCGCCTGAGAGGTATGAGCCAGGTTCGCGACCACGAGCACCGTGCGTTCTTCATCGGCGCGCAAAAAGGCCAGCACGCGATCATTGCTCGGCGCCAGAAACTCGATCGTGCCGCGGCCGAAGACCGGGTTCTTGTGCCGCAGCTTAATCAGCTCATGCATCCAGTTGAGCAGCGCATTGGGGCTTTGAAACTGCCGCTCGACGTTGACCGCCTGATAGCTGTAGATGGGGTTTTGAATCAGCGGGGAATAGAGCTTTTCCGGCGGCGCCTTCGAAAAACCGCCATTCCGGTCCACGTTCCACTGCATCGGCGTGCGCACACCGTTGCGGTCGGAAAGATAAATGTTGTCCCCCATGCCGATTTCGTCGCCGTAATAGAGGATCGGGGCGCCGGGCATGGAGAATAGCAGCGTGTTCATCAGCTCGATTTCGCGCCGGTTGTTCTCGACAATGGGCGCCAGTCGGCGGCGAATGCCGATATTGAGCCGCATGCGAGGATCGCGCGCGTACTCGTAATACATGTAGTCGCGTTCCTCGTCGGTGCACATCTCGAGCGTCAGCTCGTCGTGATTGCGCAGGAATAGGCCCCATTGGCAGCCGCTCGGGATCGCCGGCGTTTGCCCCATGATTTCGACGATCGGGCGGCGGCTTTCTTGCCGCGTGGCCATGAAGAGCCGCGGCATCAGCGGGAAATGAAAAGCCATGTGAAACTCGTCGCCCTGGCCGAAATAGCGCACCACGTCGGAGGGCCATTGGTTCGCCTCCGCCATCAGCACCCGATCGCCGCCGTAGCGCTCCTCCACGCGCCGCCGCAGCTCGCGCAAAAAGGCGTGCGTCTCGGGCAGGTTCTCGCAGATCGTGCCCTCCCGCTCGAAAAGATAGGGCACGGCATCGCAGCGGAAGCCGTCCAGGCCCATATCGAGCCAATGAAAGACCACCTCCATCATCGCTTCCCGCACTGCCGGCTCGTCGTAGTTCAAATCCGGCTGATGGCTGTAGAAGCGGTGCCAAAAATAGGCGCCCGCGACTGGATCCCAAGTCCAGTTGCTGACTTCGCTATCCACGAAGATGACGCGCGCATCTTTGTAGCGGTGCGGGTTGTCGCTCCAGACGTACCAGTCGCGATAAGGCGAGGAGGGCGAGCTGCGCGCCTGTTGGAACCAGGGATGCTGGTCGGAGGTGTGGTTCATCACCAGGTCGGCCAGCACGCGGATATTGCGCACGTGCGCCTCGTCGAGCAGCTCGCGAAAGTCCTCGAGCGTGCCCTGCACTGGATCGATGCCGTGGAAGTCGGAAATGTCGTAGCCGTCGTCGCGCATCGGCGAGGGATAAAACGGCAGCAGCCACAGGCAGTCCACCCCCAGCCATTCCAGGTAATCGAGCTTATCGACCAAGCCGCGAAAATCGCCGTAACCGTCCGCGTTCCAATCGAAGAAGGAACGCACCGGCAACTCGTAGAAGACGGCGTTTTGAAACCAGGAGGCGTCGCGCGCGGGCATTCAGCCCCACCATACCATCCCGCGCAGCCTCGCCGCGGCACCCCGATCCGATCGCCGCCGCGGCGCGCCGGCGATCATCTCGCCGGGGCGGCAGCTTCGACCGGCCGCTCGCCCAGCGGTCGCTCCGGCGGGCCGAGCAACGGCAGGCGCACCGAAAACGTCGTGCCGCGGCCGAGTTCGCTGGTTACATCGATCGATCCGTGATGCAGATCGACTACCGACTTCGCGAAATAAAGGCCCAGCCCGGTGCCGAATTCGCGCGCGGTAAGCGGGTTTTGAATACGATGGAACTTCTGGAACAGCCCGGCAATTTGCTCCTCCGGAATGCCCACCCCGGTGTCGGTCACCTCGATCACGGCGGCGTGGTCTTCCCCATGCGCCCGCACCCGCACCGCGCCGAGCTCGGGGGTGTATTTGATGGCGTTGTCCACAAGGTTCGTAAAGACCTCGCGCAGCCGCAACGCGTCGCCCCGCACGGTCAGCGGCGTGGGCTCCACCTCGTAGGTCAGCTCCTGCGAGTAATGAATGGCGCGCGGCCGCATCTCCGCCACTACCGTCTCCAGCACCCGGCCCAGGTCGACCGGCTCCCACGACAATTGCAGCAGACCCTGCTCCAAGCGGCTGACGTTGAGCAAATCGTTGACCAGAGAGATGAGGCGCTCGTTGGCCTCATAGGCGCGGCCCAGGTACTGGCGCTGCTCGGGGCTGAGCGGACCCAAGACGTCGTCGAGCAGCAGCGAGAGCACGCCTTTGACGCCGCTCATGGGCGTGCGCAATTGGTGGCTGGCCAAGCTGATGAACTCGGTCTTCATGCGATCCACCTCGCGCTCCTGGCTGACGTCGCTGAGGATCACGACGCAGCCGCTCACTCCGCCCTGCTCGTCTCGCACCGGCGCGGCGCTGACCGCCACTGGAATCGTCGAACCGTCGGCGCGCACCAGGCGCAGATTGCGCGCGAAGCGCAGCGTGCGGCGCTGCTGCAAGGTTTGTGGAACCAGGTCCAGCGCCGGCTGGCCGCTCGCCTCGTCCACGAGCGTGACCACCTCGGCATAAGCGCGGCCGAGCGCCTGCCGCGGATCGCGTTCGGTGAGCGCCGCAGCCGCCGGGTTGAACTCGATGATGCGCTGCGCCGCATCCACCGCGAAGACCCCGTCTCCAATGCTGCTCAACAGCGCCTCGGTCTTGTTGCGACCGCGCTCGACCTCGCGCATGTAGCGCAGGTAATAGCGAAAGGCGGCGCGCAGCAGCAACCCCCCCGCCACCGCGAGCAGGAAGACCACCATCGCGATCAGCGCCAGCTTGTCGTAGAAGACGCGCAAAAAATAAATTCCCAGACGTACCGGCCGCACCACCAACACCGCCATGCGGGCTTCCGGCAACGGCGCATAGCTGACGATCTGCGACTCCAGATGGATGGGGGCGAGGAAGTCGGCCGTGCCGCTTTGGCCGGCGAGCGCCGGCGCGACGCCCAGCAATTGTCCGGCGGCGGCGGCTTGGATGGGCCCGTTGGCGGGACCGGCGATCAGGTGCCGGTCGCGGTCGATCAAATAGACGAAGCGCTCGCCGCCGGTATTGACGCGCTGCACCCATTCTTGCACCACGGCGGCGGGCAGCTCGGCCATGAGCACGCCATCGGGCGCCGTACCGTTGCCCGTCGACTCGGCCAGCACCGGCACCGCCAGAATCAGCGTCGGGCCCTTCGGGGTGGACTGCAGCGGCGAGATGAAGAGCGCCTGCCCGCGCAGAATCGCATCAAACCACTCCTGGCCCGTCGCCGTCCCCGCCGCCGGCGCGGCGCCCACGCGCTGCGCCGACTCCAGCAGCTTGCCGTTGACGTCGTAGAGCGCGGCCAGCGAGAACTCGGGCTGTCGCCGCATCAGGCGGACCAGGATGCGGTGCAGCGGATCTTGCCGCGTGCCTTGCAAGGCGCGATGCAGCGAGGTCTCGTCGGCCACGCCGCTCAGCGCTTCGATCTCGCCGCGAAAGCTGGTGCGCAGCAGCACGTCCGCGAAATCGCGTACTTCCAGGTCGGTGCGCGCCGCCTCCGCCTTCGAGTGCTGAATGCTGGAGGCCACGATGTAATACGTCAGCAGCAGGATGGGCACGAACGCCAGCACCACGAAGATCGCCATCGAGCGCCACGCCGAGGCGGTCAAATAGCGCAGCACCGCCTCCGGCGCGCGAGCCACGCGATTGCGGAAAGCATCGAGCATGAAACCTCGGCCCTAGTCTCGGCACGAAGGGCAGCGCACGCGAACGCGAAAACTGCGCGACCAGGGATCGCTGAAGTCGCCGTACAACTGCACCACCATCGTCGTCTGGCACTTGCGGCAGCGCAGATCCCGGGGATAGCCCAGCAGCGCCGCCAGCGCCGCCGCATCGCCGCGGTCCGCATCCACGTAGAGGCGAAAATTCGCGATCGGGCGCTGTCCCGCCATTTCGGCCAGCAGCGCGCGCACCTTGCCCACGACTTCGCCCGGCGATACCTCCGACTTCACCAAATAATCCGTGGCCCCAAGCCGCGCCGCTTGATGCTTGTCCATGTGCTGGCTGAGATTGGTGAATAGCACTACCGGCACGCCGAGAAAGCGCTGATCGCTGCGCAGCGCTTTGAGCACTTCGAAGCCGCTGATGTCGGGCAGCATCACGTCCAGCAAGATCAGCTGCGGCACGCCTTGGCGCGCCTGTGCCAGGGCCTCGCGCCCGTTGCGCGCTTCCGCTACCGCATAGCCTTCATGGCTCAGCCGGCGCGCATAGGTATCTCGAATCAGGTCCTCATCTTCCACGATGAGCACCCGCGGGGCGTCGCTGCCGGCGTTTAACGGCACAGTCGCCATGGCTGCTCCTAGCATTATCGCGCTCTAGCCGCCTTTTGCCACTTGCCAGCGAGCCCTTCCACCGTGCCCGGCCGCGTCTCGCGCGCGCGGGCCCGCCGGCCCAATTTGGGGCCGCCAAACCACCGGACCGCCCGCCCGCTCAGTGATTCGCGGCCGCGATTCTTCCGCTCGCCAAGTCGGCGATCAGGCCGCTGTCGGCGGCGAGAAAATCGAAGCTCGCCATCTCCACCGGCCCCGCCCACGCGATAGCTTCGAATATGCGGTTCTCGATGCGGCCGGAATAGCTCGCCACCCAATAAAAGGCGATTTCCAGCTCCGGCCCTTCGCCATAGCGATGGCGCACTCTCGCCGCCAGCGTGCCGATGACGGCGCCGATGCCCAATTCCTCGCGCAACTCGCGCGCCAGGGCCTGCGGCTCGCTTTCCTCGGCTTCGACCTTTCCGCCAGGAAACTCCCACTGCCAGGCATGGGATTTATGGCGGGCGCGCTGGCCGATCAGGTAACGGCCGTCGGAGTCGGTCAGCAAGGCGGCGACGATGGCGCGAGGGCGGGGCAACGTGTTTCCATGATCCCACGCCCGGCGGGCGCGCCGCTTACGCGAGTAGCCAGAGCGCGAGCGCCGCGATGGCGGCGGTTTCCGCGCGCAAGATCAAGGGTCCCAGCGATGCGGCGGCAAATCCGGCCTGCAAGGCGGCGTCGTGCTCTTCTTCGCTCCAGCCGCCCTCGGGACCGACCGCCAGCCGCGCCGCGCCCGCCCCCTGTATGAGTTGCGCCAGCGGCGGCGCGTCGCCGTGCTCGCTCAGCAGCACCGACTCTTCCGGCGCAGTCTCCGCGGCCGCCAGCACCACCCGCCAATTCATCACCGGCAGAATCCGCGGCGGCGCGATGCGGCGCGCCTGCTGGGCGGCATTGAGCGCCAGCCGCTCCCAGCGGGCCTGGCGCGCGGCGGCGGCGCGCGCGAGATGCGGCGCGGTGCGCGCCGCCACCACCGGCTGGATCGCGGCGGCGCCCATTTCCGTCGCCTTTTCGATCATCCACTCGAAACGCTCGAAGCGAAAGATCGCCGCCAGCAGCGTCAACTGCCGGCGGACGGCGGGCGCGGGCAGCGGCCGCAAATCGCGAAACTCCACCGCCTCGGGCGCGGCGGCGGCGACCGCGGCGCGAAAGCGCTGGCCGGCAATCGCCAAGTCGAATTCCTGGCCTGGATGGGCGCGCAACACCACTGCCAAATGGCGCGCTTCGGCGCCCCGCACCAAGGCGCGATCGGGAGCGAGCGCTTCGGCGATGAACAAGCGGGCGGACAAGATCAGGCGAAAAAGTCGCGCACCTTTTCGAACAGCCCGCGCTCGTGCGGGCGATTGTCGTTGGGCATGGCCTCGGCAAGCTGCTCAAGCAGTTGTCGTTGCTCGCGCGTGACCTTCTGCGGCACTTCCACGTGCACGATCACGTGCAGATCGCCGCGCCCCCGGCCATTGAGCCGCGGTACTCCCTTGCCGCGCAGGGGCGGCAATTCCGAGCCGCTGGCCGTGCCGGGGGAAACTTGCACCGATTCCTCGTCCCATGGCGTGGGCACGCGCAGCTCGCACCCCAGCACGGCCTGCGGAAAGGAAACCGGAATCTGGCAATACAGCTCCGTTTCCCGCCGTTCGAAGAACGAATGCTGCTGAATTCGCACCGCGACGTAAAGATCGCCGTTGGTGCCGCCCTGCACCCCCGCCTCGCCCTCGCCCGAAAGCCGCAACTGATTGCCTTCGTCGATGCCGGCGGGAATCGTGACTTGTTTTTGCGTTTGCTTTTCGATTCGGCCGCGGCCGCGGCAGGCCGGGCATGGGTCGCGATTCACGGTCCCGGCTCCGCCGCAGGTCGAGCAGGTGCGCGCGATGTTGAAAAAGCCCTGTTGATACCGGACTTGGCCGCGCCCGCCGCAAGCGGAGCAGGGCGTCGGCGCCGCGCCCTTGCGCGTGCCCCGTCCCTTGCAGTCGGTGCAGGCGGCCAGACGTGTGAAATTCAGCGTCTTCTCCGCGCCGAAGATCGCCTCATCGAACGTCAGCTCCAATTCATAGCGCAGATCGCTGCCCCGCCGTGCTTGCCCGGCCCGGCGCCTCGTCCCGCCCGCTCCGAACAGGTCTCCGAACCCGAATAGATCGCCGAAGATGTCCGAGAAATCCGCGAAGACGGAGGGGTCGAACCCGGCCCCGTTCCCCCCGCCGCCGCCCACGCCGGCGTGGCCGAAGCGGTCGTACTGACTGCGCTTCTGCGAATCACATAGCACGCTGTAGGCTTCCGATGCTTCCTTGAACCGCTCCTCGGCGTCGGGTTCTTGGTTGCGATCCGGGTGGTACTTCAGGGCCAGGCGGCGGTATGCGCTCTTGATCTCCTGCTCGTCGGCCGCGCGGCCCACGCCCAGAACCTCGTAATAATCGCGCTTGCCTGGCATCGTCGTTGCCATTCTAGCCCGCCCCCTTACGCCTCGCCGTTTTGTTCGCCCGGATTTTGCGCCACCCGCACCATCGCCGGCCGCACCAGCTTGCCGCGCAGCTTGTAACCGCGCTGCAATTCGCCCAGCACGGTATGATCGGGCGCTTCCGTCGTGGGCACCATCTCCACCGCTTCTTGGAAATGAGGATCGAAGGCCTTGCCGATTGTCTCGATCGGTTCCACGCCGATTTTGCGCACCGAATCCAACAGTTGCCGGTGCACCAGCTCCAAGCCTTTGCGCACGTCGTCGATCGAGCCCCCTTGGATGGCGAGCGCCCGCTCCACTCCGTCCAGCGCCGGCAGGACGGCCCGAAACGCTTCGATCATGCCCAGCAGCCGCTGCTCGCCCTGCTCGCGCTGCGCGCGCTTGCGATAGTTGTCGAAATCGGCCAGCGAGCGCAACAGCTGATCGCTCATCTGATCGCGCTCCGCCTTCAACCGCCGTAGCTCGTCGGCCTGCGCCTCGCCCGCTTGCGGCTCGCTCGGGCCCGAAGCCGGAGCCTCGCCCGTGGGCTCTTCGCCGCCAGGCGCATCATTGGTCGGCGGCGTAACTGCATCCGTCGATGATTCTTCCGCCCTCATGATTCTAATTGTCCCTGATGACTTGGCAGAAAATTTCGCGCACTCGCCATACCGCCCCCGCCGCTCGCTCGTACTCGAGGCGCGCCGGGCTGAGAATTGCCACCGCGCCGCGGTGTTGGTCGGGCATGCGATAAGGAGCCGCCACCAACGCGAAGTCGGGCAAGTCCGCTAACCCCACCTGGATGTGCACCGCCGGCGCCCCGCCCGGCGCCTCGCCGTTCTCGTCCGCGATCCCGCTGACCAGCGCCAGGACTTTCTCTTTTTCTTCCAAAGCCTGCAAAATTGCCGCCAGCCGCTCGTGGCTTTCGAGCAGGGGCACCAAATTGCCGGCCCCTTCCACGAAGACCTGGCCCGAGTCCTGCATCTCCAGCACGCCGCTGTGGTAGAGCACGAGCACGCGTTGCAGCAGTTGGTCGTAGGCGGCGCGGTCTTCGCTCACGCGGCGCAGCAATTCGCGGCGAATGCGCTCCAGCTTCCAGCCCGCGAAACTGGCATTCAGAAATCGCGCCGCCTGATCGAGTTCTTCCTGCCGGTAGTCTCCCGGCACCCGCACCACGCGCTCGCGGAATTGGTCGTCCGCGGCCACCAGGATCGCCAAGAGGCGCCGCTCGCCCAACCGCAAAAAGCGTATGTGCTTCAGCCCCGGATCGGCCAGCGGCGCCACCGCCACCACGCCGATACGGCGGGAAAAGGCGGAGAGAAATTGGCAAGCTCGCGCCAAAAGTTCAGGGCCTTCGGCGGCCCCTAATGTCTGCCGCAGTTGCTCTTCGTCGGCAGCGCTCCAGTTCGTCGGCGCCGGGAGTTGCCCTACATACACGCGCAGCGCCTCGAGCGTCGGCACCCGGCCGGCGGAAGGATGCGGCTGGGCTAGCCAGCCGCCCTCCTCAAGACGCGCCAACACATTGCGCAACGTCGCCGAGCTCCAGCGCTCGCCTTGCTGCTGCGCCACGTGACGGGATGCGACTGGCTCGCCGCTATCCAGGTACAACTCGATGACGCTGGCCAGCACGGTTCGCTCGCGCTCGTTCAATTCCTGGCTGCGATCGCCTTTGATATCAGTCATTTACACCGCTATGGCGAGTAAGCGCCTTGATGACATTTTAGACAATCCCGCCCGCCATGGCAAGCCGCCTCAGTCAATCTGCGCCCGTTGCAGCGCGCCGCTGTAATCCACGTAAATCGTCTTCCACTCGCTGTAAACGTCAAGCGTTGCCTGGCCGCTCTCGCGATGGCCGTTGCCGGTGTTTTTGGTGCCGCCAAAGGGCAGGTGCACTTCCGCGCCGATGGTGGGCGCATTGACATAAACGATGCCGGTTTCGAGATCGCGGGCAGCGCGCATGGCGGCATTGACGTCACGCGTGTAGATGGCTGCCGAGAGTCCATAGGTAATGCCATTGGCGATCGCCAGCGCCGATTCCAGGTCGTCGCAAGGAAGCACGGCCACCACCGGGCCAAAGATCTCCTCTTGCGCGATGCGCATCTCCGGCGACACTTCGGAAAAAATCGTCGGCGCGAAAAAGTACCCTTCCGCCAGAGCTCCGTCCTCCAGGCGCTCGCCCCCCAGCCGCAGCTTGGCGCCTTCGGTGCGGCCGATCCCCACGTAGCGCTCCACCGTCGCGAGCTGTTCCTGATTGATCAGGGGGCCCATTTGCGTGTTCGGGTCGAGTCCATCGCCCACCCGCAGGCGGGCCGCCCGCTCCGCCAAGCGCTCCACGAACCGGCCGTAAATTCCTTTCTCCGCGATGATGCGGCTCGCAGCCGTGCAGCGCTGACCGCTGGTGCCGAAGGCGCCCCACAGGCAGCCATCCACCGCCAGCTCCAGATCCGCATCGTTCATCACGATGACCGCGTTCTTGCCGCCCAATTCCAAATTGCAATGCTTGAACTGTCGCGCCGCTTGTTGGCCCACCTCCCGCCCCACCTGTGTCGAGCCCGTGAACGAAATGACGCGGGTACCGGCATGCGCCACCAGGGGCGCGCCGCATTCCGGCCCCGTGCCCATCACTAAATTGACCACGCCCCGCGGCAATCCCGCTTCGACTAGCGCATTGACGAACTGAATAGCCGAGAGCGGCGTATCTTCCGCCGGCTTGAGCACCACCGTATTACCGCAGATCAGCGCCGGCGCGATCTTCCAACTTGGAATCGCCATCGGGAAATTCCACGGCGTGATCAGCCCGGCCACCCCCAGCGGCATGCGCGCCGTCATACAGGCCTTGTTGGGCAGTTCCGAGGGCGTGGTCACGCCGTAAAGGCGCCGCCCCTCGCCCGCCATGAAAAACAGCATGTCGATGGCTTCCTGCACATCGCCGCCAGTCTCAAGCAGCACCTTGCCCATCTCGCGCGTCATGTCGGTCGCGAAAATCTGCTTTTTCTCGACCAAGATCTGTGCGGCGCGAAACAAGATTTCGGCGCGGCGCGGCGCCGGCACCGCGCGCCAGGTCCGATAAGCCTCGGCCGCCGCCGCCACCGCCTGGTCCACGTCCTCCGTGCCCGAGCGCGGAAATAGGCCGATGATTTCGTCGCGGTGGGCCGGATTCCGGTTCTCGAGGTACTCGCCGCTGAGCGGCTCCAGCCATTCCCCCGCGATGAAGTTGTGAAACGTGCGCGTGGCGATCTGAGTGGCCATGCCTCAGCGTAGCACCCAGGCAACTCCGGCCACCTATTTGGAATCCATGTTTAATCGGAACCCTCGGAATACTCGCGTCTTCGCTGCCAGCGCCTTGCGGTTAGACAACCCAATGACGGCTGACGCGGGCCGTCCCCCCCGCTCGCGGACCCCCTTTTGGGGAGGAGACAATTCGCGCGAAGACTCGCTGGATGCGCCGATCCCTCAAAAACGCCGCTGCGCGAATGACTTAGAAGCCATTGGCCGGGCTAAATCGCCGCCTCAGGTGGTCTGCCCCGGTGTGCACGGCGGCCCGATGGCGACGAGGGTTTGGCGCCCGGAAGGGCACAGGTAAGAACGAGAACCATTCCGCAAGCCGCCGAGGCTGGCGGCCTAATGTGAGCCGCCCGCGCCGCGGGCCGACGCGGCAATGGCGGCCGGTTGGTCGTATTTCGGGCCCAGGCCCAAGGCGATCAGCGCGCGCGAATCCGGAACGAAGCGCGTCTGCCAGTGGTGATTTTCCTGAAAACGCTTCATGGCCTCGCGCGTGGTTGCGTCCCAGTGGCCGCTGACGTGATGGATATATCCCGCTCGCTCGAGTGCAATCTGGATTTGGCGCGCCCGCGCGTTGCTGATTCTGGACTCGCGCGCCGAGCGGTTATGCGCAGGGCGGCGAGTCGTCTGATGCCGGGGCGGCGTGGCCGCGGCGGCGACGCAACACGCCAGTACTAGCAAGAACAGCGCCGGCCAGCCGCGCCCTCTGCTAGTGGACATAAGTCCCTCCCGCCAGCCACTGCGCCCACTGGCCGTCGTTGCCCAGCCGCCGCAGCGCGAAGACCACGTCCTGGCCGCTGTGCAGCGATCTGATCCATTGTTGGTACTGCTGGTTGTTGGCAACGGCGCGGCGATTCACGGCCTCGATCAGATCGCCCCGCTCCAGGCCAATATCGTCGGCGAAAGATCCCGGAGCGACGGCGCGGATGATGATCCCAACCGCGCTCGGCGTCTTCAGCCGTCTCGCCAAGCTGGGAGTCAAATTCTGCACTGTCAACCCCAGAGTGCTCTGTCGTTCCGGCTTCTCGAGGATCGGGGCCCGGTCGGCGCCACCCGCGAAGAGCCGGTCGCGGTCCGCCACCCGCACCTCGGCGGCGAACTCATGACCGTTGCGGCGGTAGCGCAGGCGCACGGGCGCGCCCACCGGCCGATCCACGACCGCGTTCACGAGATCGTCGCCGTCGGTGACCGCCCGGCCGTCCACCGCCAAGATCACGTCGCCGGCCCGCAAGCCGGCTTTTTCCGCCGGGCCTGCCGGCTCAACTTCGGAAATCGGCACCCCTTGCCGCAACTGATAGACACGCCGCACGGCCGGATCGAGCGTGGGCTCGAAGTAGATGCCGATTGAGCCCCGCGTTACCCGTCCGCGGCGGATTAGCTGGTTGTAAATGTGCAGAGCCGTATTCGACGGCAAGGCGAAGCCCACGCCTTGATAGCCATCCGAATCGGTGTAGATCGCGGTGTTGATGCCAACTACTTGCCCGGCCATATCCACCAACGGTCCGCCGCTGTTGCCGGGGTTGATCGCGGCGTCGGTTTGGATGAAGCGTTGAAATTGCCGCTGGTGGTTGATGCTGCGCCCCAAGGCGCTGACGATGCCGGCGGTGACCGTGCGGTCCAACCCGAACGGGCTGCCGATCGCCAGCACCCAGTCTCCCACTCGCAGCGCACGCGCGTCGCCGAGCTGCGCCGCCGGCAGCTTGCGGCCCGCGGAGATCTTAAGCACCGCTAGGTCCGTCTCTCGATCGGCGCCGATGAAGCTGGCCGGATAGGGCTGGGGATCGCCGTCGAGTAAGACCTCGATGCGATCGGCCCGGTCGATCACGTGCTCGTTGGTCAATACATAGCCGTTGGGGTCGACAATTACGCCCGAACCCAAGCTCGATTCGTGATCCTCATGGCTGGGCGGCATGGGACCCAAATATGGGCCGAAGTAATCCTGCTCGCGCTGGCCCCAGCCGCGACGATAGCGGTGCCGCACGCGCGTGTCGGTCTGAATATTGACGACGCTCGGCTCCAGCCGCCGCGCCACGTCGGCAAAGGCTCCGCTCAGCCGTGCCGGAGCCGGCAAGGTCAGCTCCGCGGCCGTCGGCACGCCGCGGCCCCAGGGGCCAGCGACGAGGCCCACGATTACGCCCAGGATCAGCGCTAAAAAAACGACGGCTATGGTCAAGAATCCGCGCGGCCGCGCCGCCGGCTTGGCGCTGGGCACGGATACGCCCGGGTCCGGTGCGGAGAATGACTTTTCGGGTTCGGATGGTCTGAGCTCGTCCTCGCTCATGGGCTACGGCTCCAACGCGGGCGAATTGCTGTCCCGATTATAGGCCGTGGCATGCCGCCGCCAATGCCCACGGAATATCACTCCACAACCCGGCTTGCGGCCAGGTCGGCTACGGGGATGGAACAACCTCCCCAACCGTTACCGCCTTCGGCTTCCACAGCTCGACGGTCAGTATTGCCGCTAAAATGAGCCCCGCCCCCAGCACCTGCCGCACCCCCAGCCCGGCATAGCCCAGGACCAAGCTGGCGGTCCAGGCAAAAACCGGCTCGGCGGCGAAAACGATTGCGACGTGGCTGGAGGGCGTGAACTGTTGCGCCCAAGCTTGCACCGTGAACGCCAGCGCGGTGGCCAGCACGGCGGTAATGGCGATGGCCCAGAGCAATTCGGGCGTAATTCGCAGCCGAATGTGCTCCCCTCCCGCCGCCGCCAATGCCGTAAAAACCGCGGCAAAGCCGACTTGCAGCACCGCCAGCTGCTCGAACGGGAAACGCACAGTGAATTCGCCCAAGGCCACGATGTGACCGGCAAAGGCGGCGGCACAGGCCAGCGTAAGAAGGTCGCCCCGGTTGGGCGCGATCCAGCCACCCCCGGCGCCGCGCGCGAAGGCCATAAAATACAGCCCCGCCAGCGCCAGCGCCGCGCCGCCGTAAGTGCCCGCGCCAGGCGCGCGGCGCAGCAGCGCGGCGGCATAAAACGGCACGATGATAACCGACAAGCCAGTCAAAAAGGCCGACTTCGCCGGCGTGGTGAATTCCAGCCCGACGGTCTGGAAGGCGTAGCCGAGGGCCATCAAAAGGCCCACCAGCGCGCCCGCCGCCCAGACAATGCCCCGCATGCGCCGCAGGTGCCGCCCATAAACCGCGATCAGCAGCAGCGCCGCCACGATCAGGCGCACGGCATTGAAAGCCAAGGGCGAGGCGTCCGCCAGCGCCCGCTTGACGATCACGAAGGTGACGCCCCATATGGCGGTAATGCCGAGCAGAGCGAGATCGGCTTTCCAAGCCGATGGGCGGGACATGATGGCAACAACGAACGGCTTTAGTCGGCCAGCGCCAGACCGGTCAGCAAGAGCCGCTGGAGAGCGATCTCGCGGCCGAGGGGATCGTACCATTCCCGTGGCGTATGCGCGCCGCCGCCGCGGCCGCCGGCGCCCAAACGCAGCGCTTCGCGCCCCAGCGACAAAGGAATGTTGGCGTCCGTCGAAGCTGCCTGCGGCTGGGCGTGAATCCCCAACTGCGCATCCACCACGCGCACCGTCCGCCACAGCCTGGCTTCCGCGTCGAGGGCGCCCCAGGGGCGCTCGCCGATAATCTCCCAGTCGGCTTCGACGCGGCCCTGCCGGGCGGCGCGATTCTCTTCCTCCACCGCGGCTTCGATGGCTTGCCGTGTCCGCCGCGTCAGCGCCTCCAGGCGGGCCGGTTCGGCGGCGCGCAAATCCACCTTCATCGCCGCGCTTGCGGCGATCGCGTTCAACGTGCTTCCCCCTTCGATCAGCCCCACGCTACAGGCTTCGAGCCCAGGCTGGGCCGTCGCTTGTGCCGCCAGCTTCGCTACTGCGCGTCCCATCCCGTGAATGGCGCTGGCCGTGCCCGCGTCCGTCCAGCTGTGTCCGCCCGGCCCGCGAAATGTCACCTTCACCCTTCGGCTGCCCAGCGCGCCGACCGTGATTTGATCGCAACCGGGGCCGTCCACCACGATGGTGAAGGCAATCCGGTCCCGCCAGGGACTGCGCTCGAAGAAATAGCGCATGCCGCGCAAATTGCCCTCGCCTTCCTCGCCGACATTGGCGATCAACGCCCAGGCGGGCGGCGGCGACCACTGGCATTCCGCCGCCGCCCGCGCCAAGGCCAAAAGGGCGGTAAGACCCGCGCCGTTGTCGCTCACGCCGGGGCCGTGCAGCTTGCCGTTCTGAAAAGCCGGCTCGACGGGCGTGCCGGCCGGAAAGGCCGTGTCGAGGTGGGCGGTGAAAGCCACCAGGGGCGCATGGGCGCGCGCCGGCCAGAGGGCCACGGCATTGCCCGCTTCATCGATGGTCGCCTGCCATCCCCAGCGCTCGAATTCGCGCCGCATCCATTCCGCGCGCCGCCCCTCGAGGCCGGTGGGCGCGGGAATGCGGCTCACTTCGATCTGCTGCTGGCGCAGCCATGGCTCCCAGCGCGCGAAAGAGGCGCAAGCGGCGCGCACCGCCTCGTCTTTCGCCAGCAGTCCGACCTGATCGGCGATCTCCTCGGTCGAGAAGGCCAGCGCCAAGGCCATGTCACCAGCATAACCGGCGGGCGACCTTCTCTCGCGCGCGGCGGGAACTCACTCGCTATCCTCGGCTATGCCACGCCGCGTCGGCTTCCGCCTCGGTGAGCACGGTGTGAGAGAGTTTGGCGGCGGCCAGCAAGCGCGCGATGCCCGCCTCGTCGGGGACATAGCCGTGCCGCTCGAGCCAGGCGATCGCGTTCCATTTGCCGCTCATCGGGCCGAGTTCAATCTCCTGTTCGCGTCCGAACCAACGGGCCGGCACGCCCGAATAGACGCGATCGGCCAGCTCCCAATCGTGCTTGCGCCAGCCCTTCACCACCGCCGCCGCGTGCACTCCCGTGGCGGTGCGGAAAGCGTCGGCGCCCATGACCGGATAATTCGGCGGAATGGCTACACCGGTCGCGCGCGCCACGGCGCGAACGTAATCCTTGAGGCGGGTCAGATCGACGTCTTGCGCCGCGCCGCCGCCGGCATCGGCCGCTTCGCAGCCGAGCAGGGCCAGATTCACGATCACTTGATCGAGCGCGGTGTTGCCGGCTCGCTCGCCGATCCCCAGAGCGCAGCCATGAATGCAATCGGCGCCCGCGGCGACGGCGGCGAGCGCGTTGATCACGCCCAAACCGCGATCCGAATGTCCATGCCAATCGACGCGCAGTCCGGGGTAGCCGGCGGCGATCTCGCCGCGGACGAACTGCACCAGCGCCCGCGCGCCGGCCGGCGTGGCGTGGCCGACGGTATCGCACAAGGTGATCACCTCCGCCCCCTCGGCGAGCGCCGCGCCGTAGAGCGCGCGCATGGTGTCGCGATCGCAGCGCGTGGTGTCTTCGGTCACGAACATCACGCTCAGCCCCAAGCCGCGCGCGTAGCGCACCGCGTCCCGGCTGGTCGCAACCAGGTATTCGACCGTCCAGTCCTCGGCCAGGCGCCGAATCGGACTGCTGCCGATGAAGGTGGCCGCCATCAGCGGCAAACCTGTTTGGTCGGCGATTTTGGCGATCGGATCCAGGTCGCCGCGCAGCGTGCGCGCCGCGCAATAGCAGCGAATCGGCAGCCGGCAGTCGGCCACTTCCCGCGCCAGCCGCAGTACGTCTTCAAAGGCGCGCGGGCCGGCGCCGGGCAGGCCCAAGTCGGCGGAGCGAACGCCGACCGCCGCCATGAGATGGAGAACTTCCAACTTTTCGCCGATCTCGGGATCGCGAACGGAAGGCGACTGCAGGCCGTCGCGCAAACTTTCGTCGTTGAGCAAGACCCGGCGGCCGGGCGCAGGGAGCTCAGGCGCCCCTTCGCCATTCCAGTCGTAGATCCAGGCTTGTTGCCGGCTGTCGGTCGCGGCCATTACCGCCCCCGGGCTTCATCATAGCGCCGGCTCCGCCACGCCTCCAGGTCCGCGGACTCGTAAAAAACGCGCGCCAACGCCAGCCCTCGCGCCGGCGCCGTGGCGCCGCCGCGGCGGCGGTCGCG
>JBOGKX010000071.1:0-40294 GCA_050746125.1 Terriglobales bacterium
CGAGCTTCGATCAGGTGATCGTCAGCGTTGACGCGTCGTTCAAAGGAAACAAGGACTCGGACCTTGTGGCAATGCAGGTCTGGGGCTTCGCCGGCGTCAATTCCTACCTCTGCGATCGCCGCACTCAACGCTTGGATTACGCGCAGACCAAGCATGCATTGCGCGCCTTGATCGAGAAGTGGGCCATCCTCGGCCATCCGATCAGCGCGGTGCTATGCGAGGACAAGGCGAATGGGCCGGCAATCATCAGCGAGATGTCGTCGGAGTTCCCGCTGATTCCCATCAACCCGGGAGCTGATTCCAAGGTCTCTCGCACGTTGGCCGTAGCCCCGCAAGTCGAAGCGGGTACCGTCTTCATTCCTGAGGGCGCGGACTTCGATGAATTAATCGACCTTTTGGCCAAGTTTCCTCGCGCGAGGCACGACGATGACTGCGACGCCTTATCCCAAGCCTTGACCTGGCGCCGCAAGCGTCAGCACGGTTTGCTCGCCCTCTGGGCGCAGGAGATCGCGGCGGCTTCCCAGCCCTCACCGGGCGAGCGTCCCGAGCCCACCGCTCCCCAGTCAGCCAGCCAGCACCAAGCCGAGGAGCAGCGCTTTGCGGATGCCGCCCGAGAAGAAGCGCTCGCCTACGTCCAGGCCGTCACCAAGCAGGCCTGGAGAGCCATTCGCCGGCCGTAAGTCTTGGCGAGACTCCCGAGTCTTGGTATTCCAAGCCCTTATAGGTGAAGCTCCTCGTCCGATTCCTGCTCTGGATCATCCAGACGCGCCGCACGTGGCTCGGCATGGTCCACCGCTCGGACCTCCATCAGCCATGTCCCGCCTGCGGTTCGATGCGCAAGCAGCAGATTCGCTATGCGCCCGAGCCTGCGGTCGTCATCCATAGCTGCAAGCGCTGCACCGCCATCTGGCCCGAGGCTCCCCAGCGCGAAGACGTCAAGGAATGGGGTGTTCTGGCTCTAGCGGCCGTGGGCGTGCCTCCGCCGGCGGACGATCAGACGGAAGATGAGCAAGCGGAGGCCGCGCATGCCTAAGCGTCTCCCTAATCCCTTTCGCCGACAAACTCGTGGCATCGTGATCCCGCCCGGTACGCAGCCGGCCGATGTATCACCGCAGTCTCAGATCACCGGCGCCGACTCAGGCTGGTTTCCGCCTCTCCAACCGATCGCCCCGTTTGCTCCCGCCGGAACGAAGCCTCGGCGTCTGGGCTACAATGTCGGCCAGAACAAGAACATCGTTCCGCGCGCGGGCCGCGTCACACCCGCGACGCTTCGAAACCTAGCCGACAATTGGCCCCTCTTGCGGCTCGTGATTGAGACCTGCAAGGATCAAATATGCCGCGTCCAGTGGACCATCAGAGCCATCGAGCGGCCGGGTGAAGACGCGCGCACCCGCCAGCGGCGCGAAGCCTCCGATCAAAACATCATTCAGCTCAAGCAGTTTTTCGCTTATCCGGACGGCGAGCGCCCATGGGGCACGTGGCTGCGATCGCATCTCGAAGACCTATTCGTCCTCGACGCCTGGGCAACGTACTTGGAGCGCGACGTCACCGGCCGGATCGCGGCGCTCCAACAGTTGGATGGCGCGACCATCGTCCGGCTGATTGATCCAACAGGCGAGACTCCGGCTCCTCCGCAGCCCGCTTATCAACAAACGGTCCATGGCCTGCCTGCCCAAAACCTGACCACCGACGATCTTCTTTATGCCATGTACAACGAGCGATCGTCGCAGCTCTATGGTTTCCCGCAAGTCGAGCAATTGCTCCTCGACATCAACACGGGTCTGCGCCGCTCGATCATGCAGTTGGGATTTTATACGTCGGGCAACACACCGGAAGCACTGGTCTTCGTTCCCGACGCGCCTTTAGAACAGATTCGACGTTTTGAGGAGCATTTCAACTCGATGCTCAGCGGCAACCTCCAACGGCGAAACCAGATCAAGTTTCTGCCGACGCTCGGCAGCGGCAAGCCGGAAATCGTTTTCCCGAAGCAGAACGCATTGGCCGACGAATTTGACGATGTCATGGTGCGCAGAGTTTGCTACGCATTCTCCGTGTCGCCTAGCGCGCTACAAAAGCCAATGAATCGCGCCTCCGCCGAGCAGACCGCCAACAGCGCGGAGGAGGAGGGCCAGCGTCCAAAACTCGTTTTCATCAAGTCGCTGCTCGACAAAATTATCCAGACCAAAATGGGCATGTCGGGCTATGAGTTCGCGTGGGCCACGGAGCGCGATCCGGACATCGAGAAGCAGGCGGGCGCGGACAAAATTTACGTATCGGCCGCAGTCCGCACTCCTAACGAAATCCGCGGTGACCAAGGCCTGCCGCCAATCGAGGGCCAGCCAGAGGCCGACATGTTGGGCGTCGTCACTGCTACTGGCTTCGTGCCGCTCGGCCAAGCGCAGCAGCAGGCCGCACCCGCCGCCGCCCCTAAGCCCGAGGCCGATGATCAGCCCAAGAAAAAGCCACCGAAGGCTGGATCACGCGGCACCGCCCAAAAAGCCGCTGGTGCTCCTCGCGACCCCGAGCAGGATTTGGAGTCCGCGATCGCCGAAACGTTCCATGCGCAGGAAAGAGCCGTGGATCGCGAACTGTCGGGTACCACCAAGGCTGACAACGATGGCAAGATGACCGATGCCCAGCGCGACGCCCTGCTCGCGGCGCTTCTCCAGAAAGTAGAGATCGAATGGGAGCTATTACCGGGCGACGCCGAGCCTGCGCTCGCCCAAGCCGCAGCCAAGTCGGCGCTCGACGGCAGCACGTCGACCGGAGCCTTCGTGGGCTTCGCTCGTACACAAGAAGCCGCGAGGGCTATGGCCAAGGAACGCGCCGCCGAGATGGTCGGGATGAAGCGGGACGCCGACGGCAACCTCATCCCGAATCCCGATGCGCGTTACGCCATCTCCGACACGACGCGCGACAGCCTGCGCGAAATCTTCGCCGAGCATCCCGATCTATTGCAGGGCGATCTAATACAAGCCATCAAGGACGCCGGCATCTTTAGTGACGCCCGGGCCCGGATGATCGCGAACACCGAGATCAAAACGATCGGTCAACGCGTGAACCTTGAGGCGTGGAAGAATTCAGGAGTCGTCGAAAAAGTCAAATGGAACCTCTCGTCGATTGAGCCTCATTGTATTTTTTGCATCGAGCGGGCGGCGGAGCCCCCGAAGCCCATAGACGACGCCGAAATCCCGCCACTCCACCCAAATTGCCGATGCTACATGACCGTAGCTAAATTCGTGGGCGACGACGAGGAGCAGCCGCGCAAGGGTGCGGGCTTTGCTGGCCGGAAGCACTCGCCCGAAACCAAGGCGCGCATCGCGGCGACTATGAAGGCTCGGGCCGAGGCCCGCAAGCTGAATGAGACTCCCGACGCTCAACCATAGGCAGATCGTCGCATCGGTTCTCGCGGTCGTGCTTGTGGCTCTCGTATTGTGGAGGGCCGACACCATCTACAACCAGGCTATCGGCCGGGCGGACGCCGCTTACCAGCAGTACCAGACCCAATCTAAGCTGACCAGCCGCGAGTTGGCCCAGGAAGCTGCGGCAATCAACGCGCAGACTCAGACAATCGCCCTCTTGAAAACCGAGCTGGCGCAGGCGCAGCAAGAATCCGCCCGGGCCATCGCCAGATTACAGGCCGCTACGACACCTCGACAGGTAGTTGCCGCCGCGCCCTCGCAGGACAAGGCTCAGGCATTGCCCAATGGCGAGATTGCCATGCCTGCGGGCGTCGTAAAGGTACTGTTGGAGGCCCAGGCCCAGTTGCCGGTTGTTCGCGCCGAGAATCAGACCTTGACAGCGGAGTCCGCAGCTCAAGCCGAGCAGATTGCCGGGCTGGGCACCGAGCTATCGCAGGTTAAGGCCGAGGCCTCGACCTGCAAACAGGCGGCTACCGCCTATCGCAGGGTAGTGCATCACTCCCTGCTGCATCGCATCGGTGCCGGGGCGTTCAAGGTTGGCATCTTCATAGCGGGCGTAGCCATCGGTCGGGAACTGTAGCCGAATAATCGTATTCGACTTCCATCAGCATGAGCGCTCCGAACACGATCAACGGCACGGCCACATCCGGCTTTTGCCAGGTAACCCCGTCCACTACTGGTACCTGGCCCAACTGGTGCTATCCATACCAGTGGTACCCGTATCAGGTCTACCCTACCGGCTGCCCGGGCTGCGGTCTCTGCGCCAAGTGCTGCAAATGCCCAAAATGCCCATGCTGCGGGGACCGGTTGGTGCCGCCTGCCATGCCCGTCACCTTTACGACGACTCCCAACTTCGTCCCGGGCATCGTGCTGACGTAGTCCGTATACCTGGGCCCTTTATAAGCCCATGGATCCCCAGCTCGACACCATCAAGCACCTAAACCTTCGCGTCCTAAAAGTGGACGAGGAGCGCCGACTGGTGTACGGTGTGGCGGCCGACGAGACGCCGGATTCCAGCGGCGAAATCTTCGACTACTCGGCGTCCAAGCCTCTGTTTCAGGAGTGGTCTCAGCAAATCGCTGATGCCACCGATGGCAAGAGCGTGGGCAATGTGCGCGAGCAGCACGACGCCAAGCGAGCTGTCGGCAAGCTGACCAACATCAATTTCGACGACACCAACAAGGCGATTGAAGTAGTCGCCAAGATCGTAGACGACCAGGCGTGGCAAAAAGCCCGCGAAGGCGTATACACCGGATTTTCGATCGGCGGCAAGTACACGGCGCGTTGGGCCGACAGCGAAAACCCCAAGCTAAAGCGCTACGCGGCGCAGCCGTACGAGGTATCAATCGTGGATTCTCCAGCCAACCCCAATGCAACCTTCGAAATGATCAAGTCCGACGGCACGAGCGAAGAAAAGCGCTTCGCCGAAAAGGCCGAGACCCGCACGAAGCGTGTAGACGGCGTTGACCTCCCGGCGTCCTCGTTCTTGTACGTCGGTGACCCTGAGCGCACGGAGACCTGGCACCTGCCGGTCGAGTTCCCGGGCGACGAGGCAAAGACCAAGAGCCATATCCGCAATGCCTTGGCGAGATTCTCGCAAACCGAGTTGCCGGCCGACAAAAAGGCTGAGCTCCACGCCAAGCTGCTGCGCCTGGCTCACGAGCATGACATCGACACAAGCGAATCAGAAAAGTCGGAGAAGGCCGCGAATTCACTGGGCGAGATGTTCGCACTCGTGAAGTCCATCGAGGCTCAGGTCGCAGCTCTCGGTATACCAGTTCCTATTACAGGTAACCAAACCGTGACTGTAGAAAAAGCAAAGTCAGTTCATGCCCGGCTCAAGGCCGTTCACAAGGCGATCGGTGATCATGCCGAGCGTCACGCCGCGCACGCCAAGGCGGTTCAAGAGGACCTCGAACGCGCAATGAAGGCCGTCGGCGCGTCGGAAGAAGTGGAACTCGACCCCGAGAAGGCCGAGGGCTCCGAAGGTCAAGAGGTGGAGGGCGACGAGCGCCAAGGTGCGGAAGCCCTTGACACCGAAAAGGCCGTGACTGCCGCTGACCTAAAAAAGGCATTGGCCGAGGCTTACGAGTCCGGCGTCAAGGCTGCGGTGGCTGCGGTCCGCGGTAACCAGTCTGCGGCTGCGGGCATCGGTAATCGAGCCCAAGTCGTGAAGCGTTCGGCTGCTCAGACCGCGAAGCCCGCCGTAGAGAAGCCGACCGCTGATGTTTTTAAGGCTGCGGACGCTGGCGATGAGGCTGCGCAGCTACAAGTCGGCCGGTGGCTCCGGAAGAATCAGCGCCCCGCTACGTTCCAAGAAATTTCGATCTTTAACGGAGCGCGGCAGTAAGTAGTAAGCGAAGGAAAACGGGAACCCACGATGCCTTTCAATTTTAGTCCGATCACCGACATGACCGAGGAGACGATGGATCTCCTCAAAGATGTCACCAGCAATGGGATCTCCAGCGGCTCCGGCTTGAACGCCTACCTCTTGGAAGCGGATGTGAAGGAACTATTCCCCACAAAATATCCGCTCTTCAAGACGTTGCCTCGTCATACGCCGGCCGTCGGGTCCACCGTACTAAATTGGAAAGCGATTGTCTCGCTCGATGCCAATGGGCATCCGTCTGTGGCCGAGGGCTCGCGCAACGAATTTTTCCCCTTCGTGACGCGCCCGATGTCGGCGAATTTCCAGTTTTTCGGCAAGGACGGCAAGGTCACGGTGGTCGCTCAGGAGACCATCAAGGGCCTGGACGATGCGCTCGGCATCAATCAGCGCAATCTGATCAATGCGTTACTGAACGACCTCGAAAAAGAGTACATGTTCGGAAACGCGAGCGTGCCTCTTGGCCAGTGCCCAACACCAACCGTCACGGTTAAGACGGGCGGTTCGATCCCCGACTCCACAACCGTCCAGGTTTTCTGCGTGGGCCTTTCCGCGTGGGGAGCTTCTGGCAAGGGCTACTCGACAACCGGCACGCTTCCCGTCCGTACTCGGACGAACGCCGACGGTACCACGACCACGATCAACGGCGGCGTGGGTCAGGTCAGTGCGGCTTCGGCCGACGCTACGACCACGACCGGAAACCAGACGGTGGCCGCGACGGTTACCGGCTACGCGACCGGCACCGTGGCGTTTGCTTGGTTCGTGACAACCGCTGGGACCGCCGCGACCGCGTATTTCGCGGGTGTAACGAACGTCCCGAGCATTACGATCTCCGCGATGCCGGCCAGCACCAATCAGGCGGCTAGCGACACGAACCTCTCGGGCGATCACTCCACCAACTCTGGGGACGTGGACGGCCTGCTCACCCAGGCGCTGCTGAATGCGACTGGCGCGTCGCCGTCCTATGTCAAGGACCTGGCGGGCGCGGCTCTTACTTCGAATGGCGATGGAACGATCGCCGAGTTTGAGGCGGCGCTCGATTATCTCTGGTTGCAGTACAAAATCGTTCCGGACATCGTGTGGGTCGGTGGCTCCCTGATCTCCAGCATCAACAAGGCGATCTTGGCCGGCTCGACCAGCACGCTGCGCCAGATCATTACGTCGGATCAGGCGGGCAATTTTACCGCCGGCAATTTGGTCGCGTCCTATCGCTCGAAGTATAGCTACGACGGCGCGCCCAAGGCCCTGGACATCCGCGTTCACCCCTGGTTGCCCCAGGGATGCATTGTGTTCGACCTGACAAATAACCCTTTCGCGGAATCCGGAAATACGATCCCCACCGCGCGTCGGGTGAGCACGCTTCTGGACTTTATGGCCGTCGATTACCCGATGGTCTCGACGCAGTGGACTCAGGGTGTCTATTGCTACGACACACTCCAGGTGTACATCCCCTTCGGGATCGGCGCTCTGACGAACGTAGCCTCTAGCTAACGAATATCGGACGTGGACCATAGCTAACGTAATCTAAACCCCCACGACGCGCGAAGCCCCGAGCCTCAAAACTCGGGGCTTCTTTTTCGTCTATGCGTACCTAATGTATGGCAGCGAATCCCATCGACCTTTGCACCGTGGCTGACGTTCAGGCGTACCTCCCGCCCAGCACGTCGCCCACGAATACCGCGCAAATTCAGGATAAAATCACTGCCGCCAGCCAATACATTTGCACGGAGTGCGCCGTCGCGAGCTTCGCCTCTTCGACCTATACCAGCGAGGTCTACGACGGCACCGGCAGCCCCCGACTTTATCTAAAGAACTACCCGATCTCGGCCGTCTCTTCGCTCATGGTCAATGGAGTCGCAGTCCTGCCCAGCTCTGGCTACGGCTCGCCCGGCTATCAGTTCAGCGACATCGGACTGATCTTGATGCCGGGCACGGTACTCGGGCCCAGCACTTCGCTCTTGTCGTTCGGCACCAGCATGTTTTCGGAGGGCATACGCAACGTCACCGTTAGCTATACCGCCGGCTTCATCACGATACCTTCCGACCTCAACCAGGCAGCCATCGAGTTGGTCGCCGCAATGCTGACCGAGTCTCGAAACGTCAACCTGCGCAGCGTATCGACAGCCGCCGCCGGTGCCCATGGCAGCACTTCATTTATCACGGCGATGTGCCCGGTGCCCCCACGTGCCGCCAAGACCATCAAGAACCGTACGAGGACCTGGGGCCCGTAATGGCTGTCCTGACCCTAAGGATTTCAAAGTACCAGCCGACGCAGCGCGAAAAGATCGTAGCCGCGGTCGCCGCCAAGCTTTCGGCGCTGATGGTGCGCCTTCAGCAATACATCGTTCGCGAGAAATTGAGCGGGCAAGTGCTAAACGTCCGCTCCGGCCGCCTCGTGGAATCGGTCCAGCCGGTGCCCGCGACGATCGCCGGGCCACTCGTCAAGGCCGGCGTGTTGGCGGGCGGCGACGCCGCATTCTATGCGCCCTATCACGAATTCGGCGGCAAATCGGGCTACGAGATTCTGCCAGTCAGGGCCAAGGCTTTGGTGTTCGAATGGATGGGCCAGATGAACATTAGGAGCCGCGTATTCCGTGGCCCGCTGCCCGCGCGGCCATATATGGCGCCGTCCCTCGCGGAGTTCACGCCGCAGATCGTACAGGGGCTCGAAGAGGCTATCGACGAGGTCGTCAATGCCTAGGGCCTCGCGCAACGCTATCTTCTCGGCGCTTCTCGCGCAGCTACAGACCGTCCAGATGCCGGCGTCCCCAGGAAACATCGTCCTCTGGAGCCAGCGATTCATCCCCTGGGAGACCTGCGACGCCCAGCCCGCGGTCATGCTCCTCGAAGGCCCGCAGACCACCCAGCAAAAGACATGGGGGCAGCCCCAGTGGCGTTTCAAGGCCATGATCCTCGTCTACTTCCAGACCGATCCTTCGCTCGACGGCACAATCCCCGCCCAGCAAGTGAACGATGTCGTCGACGCATTCGAAGTCGCGCTGGCTCCGCCTGTGCAGGGCGCGCATCAGAACTTGGGCGGGACATGCGTACACGCGTTCCTCGAAGGCGATGTCGTCTTCGAGGACGGGTCAACGGACCGTACCAACCAGGCGCTGATCTCTATCCCGATAACGATCGTCGCCTAGCCATGGCCGCGACCCCAATATCGCCCGCGGCCCGGGCCCGCGAACATCGCCGGCTTAGCCGCCTACACGGGCCACCTCCCCGCCAACGCCGAATCCCTGACAAGCGTCGCAAGTCCCCAAAGCATGTAAAGCGCGAGGACCTGGTCACCGGTATACGAATCCCTTAGAGAGGGATATTAATGTCCTACATGCCCAGCAACCTTTGGTTTGACGTGGGAGCGGCCTTCGCCGTGCCGGCCGGCGGCAACCAAGCCGCTGCGCCTACGCCCATTCAGCTAGCGACGCTGCAGAACGTCAGCATTACGCTTGATCGCGCCGACAAGGCTTTGTACGGGGCCTACGATATAGCTGAGGACGTGGCTTCGGGCCACGTCAAAATTTCTGGGAAGGCGGAATTCGCGCGCATCGATCTTTCTGTCCTAGCCAATGTCTACACCGGTGGATCCCTGACCTCTGGCGTCGTTCTTTCGAATACGCAAAGCGCAGTCATCCCGGCCTCGACGCCCTTCACGATCACGGTCACGAACAGCGCGACGTTCTCGAAGGACCTGGGCGTGCGCTTTAGCGATGGCCGCGCGCTGACCGTAGTGACGACCTCTCCCACGACTGGCGAGTATAGCGTCGCGGCAGGCGTTTACACGTTCTCCACCGCCGATGCGTCGTTGCCCGTATCGATTTCTTACTTGTCGACTTCCGTGACCGGCCGCACGCTGACCGTAGCGAAGCAGTTCGTCGGCTACTCGCCGGTCTTTGAGCTCTATCTCACGAATCCATACTCGGGCGGCGGCAACGGTCTCCATCTGTTCGCCGCGAAGGCCGGCAAGCTGGCGTTTGACGGCAAGCAAGAGGCATACACGCTGCCTAACCTTGATTTCACGGCGTTCGCTCCGGGCGACGGCAACGCGTACGAATTTTTCGAAACCCCGTAGTCTAGTTTCGGCCGCCGCTCCTCGGCCGACGCAGCGCAAAGCTGCCAATCCCGGCGTCGCCATCCTCCTCGACGCCGGGATTTTTGTATTTATATCCCTTGGCTGAGGAGCAATTATGCTTACCCAGCTTAAGGAAATCGTGCTCGACGAGGTCGGCACCACAATCCGAATCGGTGCCCACACGTTCGCGCAACTCGAAGAGTTCGCCAGTGCCCGCATCGCGGACATGGAAAAGGCGACGCAAGAAGAGCGAGATCGCGCAGAACTTGCGATCAAGACGTTTATCGTGCAAGCGCTGAACAACGCCTCGGCCGATGTCAAGTGGACGGTGGATCGTATCCGCGAGGAGATGGATCGCGTCACATTCGAAAAGCTGTTCGAAGCGGCTTTGGACCATGACGGCTTACGCCGGCCGGCCACCGAGACCGACAACCCCCCAGCCAAAGCCTAGCGGCGTCCCTCGCCGAACTGCTGGGCTTATTGGTCACGGCGACCGGCTGGACGCTGGACTACATCCGTTCTCTTGACATCCGCGACTGCTGGTCGCTCACCGATTACTGGTCCCGTCACCCGCCGGTCCACGTTTTGATGGCGGCGGGAATAGGTGCAGGCTACCCGCTCAAGCAGCGCGGCCCGCGGCATGCAACCGACGAGCAGCGCAAATTCATGGAGCGCAGCGCGAAGCCCGCATCGTCCCTCCCCCCGCACGTCGCCGGGGCCTTGCGCCAGGCGGCCAACGAGCGACAAAAACCGTCTAGCCGGTCCTAATTAGACGACGATGCCCGACAACCAGTTAAATCTCGGTATAAACGTGGATGTCGGCCAGCTCACGGCCGGCATGGACGCGGCTGCCACGACCGTCTCCGAAAGCTCCACAAAGATGACGGCGAGCTTTCAGTCTGCGGCTGCCGCAGCCAAAGCCCTTGCCGAGGCGAATGCCCTGATGGAAGGCATCATGGCTGCTGCTGGCGGCCCGCTCAAGGAGAACACCGGTGCCTTGGAAGAGTACACGGCGGCTTCGGCTCGTGCGGCGGCTGCCCAGGAATTCCTGGCCACTGCCACGACCGAAACCGCCGCCGCGACGACAAAGGCCGCTGCAGCCACCGGTCAGATGGGAGGCATGCAAGCCTATGCGGTAGGCCGCGTCGCCGCAATGGGCGCGGGGCTAGAGCGTGAAGGTTATCTATTCGGCTTGATGGCGCGAGAAATACCCGGGATCGCCGGGCTGATGAGCGTGATCTTCCCCGTCGCGATGGCGGCGATGTTCGCGTACGCGCTGGCCGAGGTCGTCGTCGAGGTCCGCACGTGGTATGACGCCACCTTCGAACTGAAGCAAGTGACCGCCGACCTCATCCAGTTGGGCGAGTCGCTGCATACCGAGCAGGAAACGACGATGGACAAGATGACGGGGCTCGCCTCGATCGTCACATCGTTTGGTGATCTCTCTCCGATCCGGCTGAAACTCAAGATCCCCCAGAAAGACCTAGATAACCTGGAGCGAGCGGGCTTCGACGTCCGCACCCTGGTCAATGTTTTGCAGCGCGTCGGCACCGTGTCTGATGCGGCGGCGCAGATGGACAACATTGGCGCGGCTATCGGGCAGGTCAGCCAGCGCATTGCCTCGCTCCAAGCCTTACTCGGCTCGACGCCCGATGTCAGCGGATTGCCGGGCATCGCCGGGACTCTCGGACGGCTTACGGAGATGGTGCTGGGCCGTGATCCAAAGGCCCTTCAAGGAAAGATCGAAGCCGGCAAGCAGATGCTCCAGGCGCTAAACGCGATCCAGGACAACATCCGCGCCGCGCAGACCAACGATCGCCTGGAGTTTGCTGGGAAGCAAGCTGACCAGGAAGCCCGCGCGGAAAAGACATACGAGGAAAAGTTAAAAGAGATTGAGCGAACCTATGCGGAGGTCTCAAAAAAGTTCCATCAGAACGTCGCACATGCCATACAGAGTGCAAGGCTCGGCGCTACCGCTGGCATAGACCTGGATGCAGCCAAGGCGTTTCTCTCCGGCGTCCCCCAAGTCGCGCCCGGGGCAGCCCCCGCCGACCAACGCCTAGCTGATATCCAGCTTCGGGCAGCCGCCGCGCACCAAGAACGGATGATCGCGCTGCAGCGGGAATACGCGGCGCAGTCTTTGGCCGTGGGCCAGATCACCGGGAAGCAAGAACTGGCGCTCGAAAAGGAATTGGCGGACGCCGAGTACGCCGTCAAGAAGGCGGAACTTGAACGAGAGATAGCCGAGATCAAGCCGGGCAGCGCGTCCAATCTTGAAGAGCGAGACAACCTGCTCCGGCAGATCGCGCGGCTGCGCGCGCAGCTTCAACAAATTAAGGACGAGCGCGACGCGCAGATCGCGAAGGCCACTGGCCAGGCGCAAAAAAATAAGGGCGAAACGCTTACCGACAAATTCGCAGACAAGCAATTCGCGGCCTTTAACCGCGGCATGGACCAGGCCGTGCAGGGCGTCATGCAGGGTACTCAGACGATGGCGCAAGCTTGGCGCCGCATGTTCGCCGATATGGTGATCTCGCAGGCCGAAGCCCTGGCGCAAATGATCCTGCGGAACATCGAACACCGAGCGACGATGCTCGCCATCACGGCTAGTGGGCTCTCAGCCAAGCAAGTCATCGAGGACTCGGCCAATGCCAAGGCTCGATTGGGCGATGCGAAGACGGGCGCGGTTCACGTCTGGGCGTCGGTGCTCAAGGCGCTGCCCTTTCCGCTAAACGTCGCCGTAGCCCCCGTCGCCGCAGCCGCAGAATTCGCCTACATGTTGGCATTCGAGCATGGAGGCGTCGTGCCGAAGACCGCGCCTGCCCTGGTCCATGAGCACGAAATGGTGCTGCCGCAGCACATCGCAGATCACGTCTTGCGCACCGCCGGCGGGCAGAGCGGCTCGGGCAGCGGCTCGACGATTCACGTTCACAACAGCGTATCGGCGCTCGATGGAGCAGATGCGCACTCCGTCCTGACGAGAAACTCATCGGGTGTCGCAGCCGGCCTGCATCGCGAGCTGCGGCGCAGAGGTTTGGCGTAATGGCGTATCCAGTCTTCACGCTGCCTAGCCCTGCAGCCGGCGGCTCCTACACATGGCCGATCAAGCGTACGCCGAAGTTCGCCACGATCCGGCAGACGCCCGCCAGCCTTCGCGGTCAGCTTGCGCTGAGTCTCAGCCCATACCCCATCTGGGAATGGAGCATCTCGTTGGGCTACCTCAAAGGCAACATCTCCGATTCTTCGCACGCCCTAAACCAATTTGTTGGCTTCTACCTGTTGGCGCTCGGCTCGTCTGGGCTCTTCCTCTTCGCCGATCCATTTGACTCATCGGCCAGCTCCGCAGTCTTCGGCACGGGCGACGGCGCGACGACTGCCTTTCCTCTGCGCCGCCAGTTAGGAGCCTCGGGTCTCGCTGGTTGGGACCTCATCCAAAATCTCAATGGCACGCCGAGCATCTACGTGGCTGGGACCCTGACGACGCCCACCTCCATCTCCTCTACCGGCGTAGTCACATTTTCGTCGGCCCCCGTGTCGGGCGCGGCGCTCACATGGACGGGCTCGTTCTATTACCTGTGCAGGTTTACCGACGATAGCCTCGCCGATCTCAGCGCGATACAGACCTTTGACGGGATCAATCTACTGTGGGACCTAAAAGCGATCAACCTTGAGAGCGTGCTGCTGTAAAGGCCAGCTATGAAGACCATCGTAAATCCCTACTCTGGCCAGGTGAATGCCGCATTTTCTTTGCTCGACCTGACGGTCGCCAACGGCACCGTACTCCGAGCCGTCGTGGGCTACGGAGATGACATTGCCTACCAGGGCAACACATATTTTTGCGTGCAAAACGGGGTCTGGTCGAGGGGTGGAGTGACGAGCGAAGCCATGAGGGGCACGCTCAACTCGCAGAGCGTTGACTTGTCGGTCGTCGCGCAAGACACGGCGGTATTCCCGGGCACCAGCATCCCCCTGCCGTCGTCGTTCTTGACCGGTGCATGGGATGGCGCCACGGTCACGTTGACGTCGGCCTATCTGGCACCGGGCGTCTCGGGGTTAGTCAACGTCACCACGCTCTTCGCTGGCATGGTGTCGGAGGTCCAGCCGGCCGGGCGCTCGACGGCCAAGCTAAAGGTGCAGGACTACCTGTTTCTCGCCAACCTGCAAATTCCACTGCGCACGGTCCAGCCTGGCGACTATTATTCGCTCTTTTCGCCGGGCAACGCCCTCGTCGCATCGGCATGGGCGATCGCCAACACTGTGGCCGCAGGCTCGTCAAATTCCAGCATCATCCCAGGCACGGCCTGGCCGACGACCGACGGGCACGGCAACAACCCGCAGACCGCCAACTATTTCGCGCAAGGCAAAATCGTCTGGACATCAGGGAACAATAAGGGATACGCCTCTCACGTCGCAGCGCAGGGCTCGGGACCAGACGGCGTTCTGACTCTACAAGGCGCGCCGCCTTTCCCCGTCCAGACGGGAGATGGTTTCACGGCTTACGCCGGATACGATGGCACGCTCGGAACGGCGCAATCGAAGTTCGGAAATGCCTCGCATTTCGCCGGCTTCCCGCACGTCCCGGCGCCGGAGCAGGCGGCTTAGCATGCCGAGCGTCGTACAGATCGCCGAGTCCTGGATCGGGGCACCGTTTATCAGCCAGTGGCCGCCAACGCGCAAGGGCTGCGATTGCGGCGGCCTATTGGCCGGCGTCTACGCGGAGGCTCGCCTCATCGAGATGCCGAGGCTTGGAGTCTACGACTACAACGCCCCATGGGCGAAGGGCGACACGCTATACCTCGATCTCATCTCCGAGCATTGCTCTGAAGTCCATGAATCGAGGGCTGAGCCCGGCGACCTGATCCTCTTCCGGATGGGGAGAGGCTGGGGTCATGGCGGGATATATGTTGGCAGCAGCCGGATGATCCACGCCGATGGCCGGCATGGCGTCTGCCTGGCCGGGATCAATGAAGGCCGTATGCGGGGCAGGCAGCGCAGCTTTTGGAGGGCGAAACCGTCTATCCGTGCTCAGGTAGAGGCCGCATGAATATCTTCGGGCAAACACCGCGAAACGTAGCGCTGACGCACGTATCCGTGACGCAGTCTCTACAAGGCGTCAGCGTGCCGATCATCATCGGCACGGCCAAGGTACCAGGTCTGTTGATTTGGTTCGGCGACTGGAATGTCGGCAACGCGGTAGGCAACGGGAAGACGAAGGGCAAAGGCGGGGCGGGCTACGTGTACAACGCTAGCTGGATGGCCGCACTCTGCGAAGGTCCGATCTTCGGCGTCAACGCAATCTGGACGGAGTCCGGACGCTATTGGCCGCAGCCCGCTGATCCCCTGACGCTCGATATCCAAGCCACGCCGCAGGCTCCGACGCTCGGCTCAGCCGCCGGCGGAACGCTGCCCGCCACGACCTACTATGCGACGGTCACCTACACGGCGACGACTGCCTCGTCAAATGATGAATCGGCGCACTCGACTGAAGCCAGCTTGGCGGTAGCCGCAGACAACGTTTTAGTCGTGGACTCTCCGCCCGCCCAGACTGGCGCAGCCGGATACAACGTCTACGTGGGCACGGCGAGCGGTGCGGAGACCTTACAGAACACCACGCCCATCGCGATCGGTACGAATTGGACGATGCCCGTCTCAGGGTCCATAAATACCGGGCCTACGCATCCCCCAAATCCGCATCACGTCGTGCCTCCGGATCACGGACCCGTCGCCGCTGACTTCGGGATCTTGCATACATCTGGCCCCTATCGCCGGATCATGGGAGCGTAGCGATGGCGATTCCGGTACTCGACAGCAAGCAGTATTACCTCGACCAACTGAACGGCGTCGTCTACTTCTCGCCGGCTGACGGCGCGTCGGGCACCGGTGGGACGCCGGTCCAAGTCACGCACTCGTATACGTTCTACTCGCAGTACCTGACGGCAACCGAGCTTTACTTGCTCCAGACCGGCGGGCTCGCAATCACGGTATCTCACGGCGGGATGCAAAAGCTGCCGGACGGCTCGGAGTCCGTTATCTTCAGCGCGGGCCAACCGGGCTACTTGCCCACCGTCGTATATTACCCGGGCGGCGCTCCATTCACCGTCAGCAACTCGACGAGCGCGCCGACGGCTGTCGGTACCTGCACCTGGTATCGCAACGGCGCGGGCTCCGGCATCTTTCAATTTTATTCGGGGGATGCGGGCGCGCAAGTCGTCATCACGTACCCGTATTTAAATCCCGACTATGATACAACTGCGGTGAGCGCCCAGCAGAACCACGGCCCATTCGCCGTCGATTTCCTGCAAGGCACTTCGGGTCAAGCGCCGCCCACCGGGCTTTCGAGCAAGCATCCTGACCAGTTCGCCAGCGGCCAGTTGGGCTACACCGACACGGCCGTGGCCTACCAGGAGTCGGGCTATTTGGGCGCGTCAGGCACTCTGCCCGACTATCGCTACGAAGTGATCGGATCGAACGTCGTGGGCGGCGGGACGCTGGACGCGGACCCCGTTTTAGCGATCCAAACGCTCCTGACAGATGATCGAATCGGCATCAATTTTCCGGCCGGGTCAATCGACACGAAGTCCTGGTTTACCGCCGCGAACTCGGCCAGCGCGTGGGTCAACGCCAACAAATTTTACGTCAGCCAGGCGATCACGAATCCAACGGCTCTCAGCTCGATCATTGGCCGCTGGCTAGAGGCGTTCAACATCGCTGCTGTATGGAGCGAGGGCCTCGTCAAGCTAATTCCCTACGGAGACCAGAGCGTGTCGTCCTCGGCTCCGGTCCCTGCGACTTATGACCCCGACCTGACAGTCGTCGCTTCTCTGACAGACGACGACTACCTAATGGTCGGCGAGAATCAAGACCCGGTGAAGGTCAGCCGGTCATCGTGGGCCGACGCATATAACCGCGTGCAGGTCGGGTACCGGAATCGCGTCAACGCGTATAACACGGACCTCGTGTTCGAGGAGGATCAGGGCTCGATCCAGCGTTTCGGCCTGCGCATCGAGGGCCAGCAGTCCTTCGAGTTTATCGCCACCTGGCAGTTGGCATCGGCCATCGCCAACATGCGGCTGAAGCGGTACCAGACGGTACGCAACACCTACGCGTTTTCTCTGCCGATCACATATGAATATCTTGAGCCGATGGATTTGGTGGCGTTGACCGATTCGCGGCTCGGCCTATCGGCGCAGGTCGTGCGCATCGTCAAGATCACCAACGATCCAGTAAAGGGTTTGGCCTGCGAAGCCGAAGACTTTCCCGGCAACGGCTACGCGATGCCTTTGACGAATTCCAAGGCCTCGACGCCTGCCCATCATCCGACGTTGGGCACATCGGCCGCCGGCGAGACCGAAATCGTCATCGTCCAGGCCGCGAATGCACAGGCGACGAGCCAGACGCCCGGCAAGATTTACGTTTGGGCGCGAGGCAAGGACTCAAGCACCTGGGGTGGAATCGATTTATATCGCTCTCTCGATGGCAGCAATTGGGAATTGATGAGCATCAATGTCCCTGCGGCTCCCATCTATACGTTGACGGCGACCCTGCCATCGGTAGCCTCGGCTCCGAGCGGCGCGCTCAACCTCACGCACGATTCGACCTCGACTCTGAGCGTCCAACCTGCCACGTCTGGGAACATCGTGCCCGTGACTGCGGGGCTTGCGGCGTGGTCTCCGGACGCCAACTACTCGACCGGCAATATGGTCGCCTACGACGCCCGAGCTTGGATCGCCCGCGCATCGAGCCAAGGCATCGTCCCGACCGACAGCGATCCGCACTGGTTTGCGTTGAATCCAGTTACGGCGGACGCCGGTTCGCCGCCTTCCGTGACCGACGCCGCCGCCGCCAACCTGCAAAATTTAGTCGCCGTGGTTGGCTCATCGTCCCTCGAATTTCTCTCGTATGCCAACGTCGCGGCCGGGCCATTAGTCAACACCTTCGCCTTGACTGACCTCTATAGAGGTGCATTGGGGACGACGCCTCAGGCCGCTGCCATCGGCTCGGCAATGGTGGCATTCGATTCGGCGAGTGCGACTTGGGACATTCCGGCCGGGCTAGCTGGAGAGACGGTCTACTTCAGGTACATCGCACGAAATGCTCGCGGCATGGCGATGCAGACGCTCGAAGACGCCGCAACGATTTCCTTCCTTGTTTTGCCGGCGGGAAGCGACGGGGCGTGGAATGGGCTCGGTGGCCCGGTAGGAGAGGTCATCTCGGTCGGCGGTGAGATTCTCACGACCGCCGTGATAAACGACGCGAATAGCACGACTGTGGGCGGCGTCGCGCTCAGCTCGGTGACCGGGATGCGGCGCAACCCGATCCCCGACTCGGATATCAAGTTCCCGAATCCATATTGGCCGCTCGTTGCGGGAAGCTCGATCGTCCACAACTACACCGCGAATGGTGCCCCCGGGCTCAATGCAATCGAATTCACGGAAACCGGTGCCATTTTCGGGACTTCATTCAGTGTGACGGCTGGTTCGGTGGTCACGTTGAGCGGCTTCATTGATGCGACGGCTTGCACAGCCGGCGACACACCGAACTGGAACCTCTTTTACCCGCAGATAAATCAGTACGGCGGGGGCAAGGATCAGACCGTCGGCGCGAGCAGTCGAGTGTCGGCGACTTTCACCACCCCCGCAGGGGTCACCACCGCGCAAGTGGTGTGCGGCGGGTCGATTCATGGCACGGCTTACTTTGCGGCACCCCAGCTAGAGTTGGGGTCGTCTATGACGGCCTACCGCTCCAATTTTTTGGACGATCTAAGCGGAGGTTTTGTTTCGGGGATCCCCACTTTCGATGCCCTCGGAAACTCGACGACCATGGGATCCGTCGCGACTGGCGCGGTAACGGGGATGCAGCGAAATCAGATCCCCGACAGCGGCCAAAAATGCGGCGGAACGTACTGGATGCTCTCGGCGGGCACCGCAGTTGGCTACTCTGCGGCGACCGGAGCAAATGCCGCCACGTTTACAGCCACCGGCAGCAATGGGCCGGGCGCCGCGCGGTTCATCCAAGGTCGCAACACTGGAGCAGGCGGCGGGAACAATGCCGGCGGATTCTCAAACGTGGTCGGGGCTACTTATACCGCCTCCTGCTACCTTGACCCGTCGAATGCGGGCGGGGACATCGCCGTGAACATCCAGAACACGAATGGGGGCGGCTACAAGTCCTGGACGGTTACCAAGGGCAGCGCCGCGAAACGGTATTCGTTCACCTGGACCGCTGCAAGCGGCGACCCCTCCGACGTCATCTTCATGGTCTACGATCTCTCCAATAGCACATGGGCGAACGGGACCAAGCTGGTGATCGGATCGCCGCAGGTCGAGGTCGGGAGCTTCGCCACGGCTTATCGCGAGAGCTTCTTGGATGACGTGACCGGCGGCTTCAACCCGGAAATCGGTCTCGGCTCAGGCTACGCAGAGACGATAGGCAGCATCCACGACAAGGCGCATGCGCCCGTTATTTGCCCGGTGTCTTTCACGCACGCGCTGCCAGCATTTGGCTCGCCGCTTCTCTTCGCGCCCGCAACCGGAGTCCCATCGTGGCTTGAGTGGACGGTCTATGTAAACGGGACCGCCGCCGAAGTGATCGTGGACTGCGGCTCGAATGCCGGGTATGGCTTCCGCCTCGACGGGAGGAGTGGGCAGCCGTACGGTACGATTCTACGGTCCAACAACTACACGAGCCTGTGGACGGCGGTGATCGCGCAGGGGCCGGCCAACACTGCGGTTGTGAGTGGCTGGCACAGGGTGCAAGCTTGGCTCGGCCGCGCCGGCTACATGGAGATTTACATCGACGGCGCGCTGCAATGCGTCGTCACCGACGCCACATATACACCCACGGGGCTGCTATATGGGCAGTACGAAGTAGGGCCGGCGAGCATCGGGGCGTCGCACGCGGCGGTCCCCGACCCGACTCAGCTCGATCCGAATGCCCGCGCGCTAATCGACGGGGCCTCGGCCCATGAACATTGGTCGCAGAGCTATCTGCCGGATGACGAGACGTACTCCCGCGCGCGTACGAGCACCGTCGTCAGCGGCGTGCCGAAGCCCGGCTGGAACAACGCTTGGACCGGGTTGACGCCGGACACAGTGGACGGCGCACGCTTCACCGTCCCCGCTCGGGGCACGACGCCGACGAATAGTGGGTGCCATACGCTTGCCTCGTGTGGCATAGCATCGGAAATCTCGTTTCAATTCGAGTTGGAGAGCACGATGTCTACAAGCATCCTCGACGTCTTCCATGCGGATGCCTCAGGCAACGGCTATCTATTCGAAATCGGGCACTCGACGACGGATACGGAGCCTAGCATCTGGACGTGGAACGGGACGACGTATACGAGGATCGCGGTTGCTGCCTCGACGGCACCGGCCGCCGATACCCTCACCCATCAGTGCACGATCCAGACCTTCGCCAATGGCCAGATGGATGTGTACATCGACAACGTGCTGGCTCTTCGGGCTACCGATACGACCTACGCGCCCGGCGGGAGTTGGTACCTGGGCTCCGCCAACGGGTTGCCGAGCCCCTATGTAAGCAACCTGCTAGTCAAGGGCCACGGGCTTCTGTCGGGTGTCACGGTCACGGGGACCGCCACCGGGCTGGATGCGCTTGACAATGGTGCGAACTACGGGAAGACCGCTATCACGCAGGTCGATTCGAGTGGGAACATCGTCGTTCTTGGAACGTCCGGCATCGGCGTCCGGCTAAATCTCGGCAACGGGAGCATGACCCCGAGCACTGGCGGCAGGCAGATCAAGCGGTTTTACGTGACGCAGCCACTGGGCACCGGCTATAGTGACCAGCAGGTTTTCCACTTCACCTCCGGAGCCGGGTCACCTTACCTGCTCGACCAGAGTGGTGCTGCGCTCAGCGGCTTCGACAACCCACCCTACGTGGCGTTGATTCCGTATGGTATGGCCACGCCGCCGACCAGCTTCTACGCGGGTGGCGTTACCACAACCCAGTTCACCATGCACGCGGTAAATGGCGGCACGTTCACGACGAGCCCGACCACCCTGACGAGTGGCACCAATTCGGTCTATTCGGTTGGGACAAGCGACACCGCGATCACGGTCGCCATCGTCTGCCAGGCGACGACGAGCGTGGACGAGGGCGGGCCACTAAACACGCCCGTCTATCAGAACCAGAACATGGGTTTTTCGTATTCCGTCACGTCGAGCGGTGGCCTGGTCACCAGCGGCACGGGCACGATCCACGTAATATGGAATTCGGATGGCAACGTATACACGGCCTCTGGCAGCATCTCCTGCAGCGTGCCGGCAGGCGACACCGTAACGGTCAACGTCACCTGGTCGAATGCCACCGATGCGACGGGCAGCGCGGCCTACACGGTGACGTACACACAGTCCGCCGGCGCGACAGGCGTCAACTTCATCGCAATGATCGGAGAAAGCTGGTAACTACAGACGGGCGGGCAGAGCGGAGTCCGCCCTGGCCGCCAAGCGAAGGGCGGACACCTGCCGGGCATTCCACGATTGCTCACCCAGTAGGGTTAGGATTTGCCCCGGCTGGAAGTGCGGACACATGATCGTGCCGCTAGCATGCTGTAGCCCGAGCGCGTGCCCGATTTCGTGCGCCGTGATCAATGCAGTGATGAAGTAATGGGGCAGCGGCGTACGTGCCGCCAGCCGCTCGACGCGATCCATCGCCAGACTAGCCATGCCTCCGCCGACCGGGGCGAACGCTAGACCGCCATCCGTCAGATGGAATCCCTTGGCGTTGGGGAGCAGCCGGACTGCCACAGCCGGAGCAGTGTGAGGATAGGCCGCAGCGGCGATCAACTTGCCAACGTGATCGCGACTATACGTCTCCCACTGGATTGCGACGCCGGCCTCGGCGTAGATGCGGCTCACCTGCTGCTCGATCGCAGCGCCCTGCTTCGGGCCGAGCCCCGCATAGTCGTAGAGCCCGATGGTCAGCGGAATGGGTGCGGGCTGCTTCGGGCTGATCGCCGCGCATTGCGCTACCAGCAGCAAAAAGATGAAAATGGAGCGGGTCATCCGAATCCTCCGAGCCGGGGGTTTTGTTTGGCCTATCGCCCGCCGCTGCGCTAACAGCGGCGGGCACGCCATTTAAGGTCTCAATAGTCAGCCAACCTGTGTAATCAGCTTCGTCTCCGGGTCGTACCAACCATGGCGGCGACCCTCGCCTTGAGATCCCCACGTCGAGAAGTCAAAGTAGCGCTGGCGCTCGGCCGGGATGTCAGCGCTCGTCATCTCTGGCCGCACGATCGAGTAGGATTCGCCCAGCCGAATCGTCCCGAAAACCGCGTGGCATGCGGCGCAATCCCAAACGCCGGGATGTGCCTTGCGCGGCCGGTTGCCCTTGCGATTGCTGCAGCCGGGGCACTCATTGTCTGGCATTTCGAGTAGCTTCATCTCGTATCTCCTCTCTGATTCATGTCGATAATCGCGTCGATTTGATGCTTAAGTCAAGCGCGCAATTTGCCGTGTTTTCATCGAGTTAGAGTTTACCGTCCGGCCGGAACGAAAAATCCACGCTAGAATCCGCTCGTGACCACCACGAAGCAGACCCAATACATCGCCCGCCGCCGAGAGTGGGCGCGCACCGAAGGGCTATGCCAGGTCTGCTTCTCGCACCCGGCCGAGCGGGGCACAATCCGTTGCGAGTCGTGCCTCGCGCTCCAGCGGGATTACATGCGCCGTCGGCGGGCAGCGGCTAAAAATGACCCTGCATAAAAGCGAATGCCTTGATCGCCGCCGCCTGGCACTCGTCGGTGTGCCCGATCGATCTCGGTAGGTAGTGCCGCTCGGTCACCGAGCGTGGCGCATGGCCATCAAGTGCTGACACTTTGGCGATATCCAGGCCACCGTCAATCCACATGCGCGTCGAAAATCCATCGCGGAAATCCTTGACGTTGACCGCCCCGACTTTGGCGCTGGCCACGGCCGCGTCCAGCTTGCACTCTAGGCCCGCATGGGTATAAGGCTTGGTCCGGCCGCCGTTGCGCGGCGACGGGAAGATCAAGTCGGTGGTCAGGGCGCGGCGCAGGACTTGGCGGGCGAGGAGCTTATCCGCAAGATAGGGGATAGGCACCGTGCGGACGGCGTTCTCGGTTTTGCCTTGCCACGCGCCAGTCGGATCATCGCCGCTCTTCTCTGTGACGGCTAGAGTCTTGCGCTTCGCGTCCAGATCGGCGTACGTCGTGTGGAGGAGCTCGGCCGCGCGCAGCCCGGTCTGCATGTAGGCCGCGAACAGCAGGCGATCGTCGTCCGACGCCGCGTTGGCCAAGATCGCCAGCATGGCTTCGTCGGACGGGGGCTGGACTTTCTTTCTGGGAATTCGCGGCCAGTCGCCGCGCCGCCCGGATTTCAGCGGGCTAGCTACCCCACTGTCGCGAAGCAGGGAGACGATGCGCCGCATCCTCAAATTGCTGGTCGCGGGCTTGTCGCCTTCAGCTCGGCGCGAGTCAACATACGAGAGGATGACGTCGCGCCTGACCTCCGAGACTTTGTTGACGTTGCGGCCGGCAGCGTACGACGCGAAGTCCTCAAGCATGGCCTTGGATTGGCGGACCCAAGCCCGCTCCAATCCGCGAGGTCGCGCCCAACGCTGTATGGAGCCGCGCAAATCGTCGGTCGGAAGTTCGCGGCCGTCACGGCTCAGGTGAGCAAGACGGTGCTCTTCGTCTCGGCGGGCATCAAGCGCCGCGCGCAGACTGGACCCGACGGCTCTCATGGAGTCCCCGACGCGCAAATAGTAGCTGCCGTTGTGCCTGATTCTGCTGGCACCGAAGCGTGCAAAGCCTTCGGTCATCGGTCGGCCGTTCTGATGGAGGACCGACGCGTAGCGCGTCTTGCCGGTTTTGGGGTGGACAATTCTTGAATAGAGACCGACCGAGCGGTGCATGTGAACTTCCCTCTTGGGGCTTAATACTGTCCCCAGAGAAGGGTTTGGAAGTCGTGTCGTGACCGTGTCATCGACCGGGGGTAACGGATCGATAACCCCCAATGAAACCCGCATGTCCATTGGCTCGGAAGCACTTTTCTGTTCGATCATGGGTCGATAGTAGCGAACATGGCAGGGAGTTCCGGGTTGCCCGGAGCCCCCAACTTCCACGCCGGCAAAGACTTGAACAGCCCCCTGCGGAAAGCCGTGCGGGCCAAGATCAGCGCAACATTAGGAGTGGAACGGGGTTGGAAGCACTATGCCCGAAGGCTGCCGGTCTCGGAGGTGGGTGGTGGCGACCGCGGCGATGCTGGCGGCGGCCGCGGCAGCCTCGATGGCCGTCGCGCCGCCCAACCAGTTGGCGCCGCAAGAGCGGGTGGTGCAGGCGCTCGACCGGCTCACCTGGGGAATTGCGCCCGGCGACGTTGCGAGGGTCGAGCGTATCGGGCTCGACCGCTGGATCGAACTGCAGTTGCATCCGGATCGAATTCCTGAAAATGCGGCACTGGCTGCTGCCCTCGAGCCGTATCGGACGCTGCGCCTGTCCGCGGCGCAAATCATCGAGCAAGATCCCCCTCCGGAAGCCATCCGGCAGATGGCATTGGGGAAAATGTCGTTGCCGTCGGACCCGGTGGCGCGCGCCATGGTCGAGCGCGAGATCGAGCGATTTCGCGCCCGGCAAGATCGCGCTGGCGGCGCCTCCGTAGCCCTCGCCCCGAAAAACGACAGCGACGGCGACGGTGCCCTGCGCGAGTTGCTGACCGCGGAGCAGTGGCGCGCCCTGCGGCAGGGCCCGCCGGAGAGCCGCGTGCAAGCGTTCCTCGCCTTGCCCGCAACTACGCAAGACGCGGTGCTTGCCGCCCTGCCGCGAGGCGCGGCACAACAATTGGCCGTTTGGGGGCCACCGGTGCTCGAGCGGCTCATCGAGGAGCAGTTCGCGCCGCAGCAGATCGTCCCCAATGATCTCGAGTCGGCCAAGATCTTGCGTGCCGCCGAAACCAATCGCCAGCTCGAAGACGTCCTCACCGACTTTTGGTTCAATCACTTCAACGTCTATATCAACAAGGGGGCGGACCGCTTCCTGATTACCAGCTACGAGCGCGACACGATCCGACCCCACGTTTTGGGAAAGTTCTACGACTTGCTGGTGGCTACGGCCGAGAGCCCGGCCATGCTGTTTTATCTCGACAATTGGCAGTCGGTCGATCCCAATGCGGCGGCGCGGCTCGCGGCGGCACGGCAGGCGCGGCGGTACATGCGTTTTGGGCCCTTTGCGCCCATTCCGCCGCCGCGCCCGCCACGGCCGGCGAAGCGCCCGGCGCGCGGCATCAATGAAAACTATGGCCGGGAGGTGATGGAGTTGCACAGCATCGGCCTGCATTACACGCAAGCCGACGTGATTGCCGCCGCGCGCTGCCTAACCGGTTGGACGATCGGACGGCCGGGACACGGCGGGCCTTATCGCGACCCCGTCTTTTATTACAACGACAACCTCCACGACAAGGGCGAGAAGATCGTCCTCGGCCACCGCATCGCGCCCGGCGGCGGCATGAACGACGGTCTGGAGCTGCTGCGGATCCTGGCGCGCGATCCAAACACCGCCCAGCATGTTTCCTATGAGCTGGCGCAGCGCTTCGTGGCGGACGAGCCGCCGGCGGCGCTGGTGGCGAGGATGGCGGACGCCTATCTGCGCAGCGACGGCGACTTGCGCAAAGTCATGGAGACGATGATCCGGTCGCCGGAGTTTTGGGATCCGCGCTATTACCGCAATCAGGTGAAGTCTCCGCTCGAGATGGTGGTAAGCGCGCTGCGCGCCTCCGGCGCGACCATCTCCAATCCGTCCCGGTTGATTCAGGTGGTCGCGCAGATGGGCCAGCCACTTTACGGCAAGGAACCGCCGACCGGCTACGCCAATACCGGCGATCAATGGATTTCGGCGAGCGGGCTTCTGGCGCGCATGAATTTCGCGCAGGAACTGGCCGCGAACCGGCTGCCCGGCGTGCGCCTGGACCTGACACGCTTCGCGCCCGGACAGGGGGACGCGGCGGCCGTGACGCGGGCGTTGTACGACGGGCTGCTGCTCAATCAGGTGTCGGAGAGCACGCAGGCGGCGATCACGCGCGAATTGGAGAAGATCGCGCCCGGCGCGTTGGCGCCCGGCGCCGCGAACCCTCGCCCGCTCAGTCCGGCGCAGGTGGCGGTGGTGGCGGGTCTGGTGCTGGGTTCGCCGGAATTCCAGCAACGCTAGGGCGCAGGGAAGCACGCGGTTCACATAAGGAGGACCGATGACACTGACGCGAAGGATCTTCTTGAAGAATTCGGGCATGGCGATGATCGGCATCGGCGCGCTGCCGCACTGGCTGGCGCGCACGGCGCTGGCCAGCGACGTGGCCGGGAAGCGCCGCAAGGTGCTCGTGGCGCTGTTTCAGCGCGGCGCCGCCGACGGCCTGAACGTCGTCATCCCCTACGGCGAGGGGTATTACTACAGCGTGCGGCCCACCATCGCGATTCCCCGCGCCGAGGCTCTCGATCTCGACGGCTTTTTCGCCCTGCATCCGGCGCTGGCGCCTCTCAAGCCCTTGTGGGACCAGCGGCAATTGGCCATCGTGCACGCCGCCGGCTCTCCCGATCCCACGCGCTCGCACTTCGACGCGCAGGATTATATGGAATCGGGAACGCCGGGCGTGAAGTCCACCGACGACGGCTGGCTGAACCGGACGCTGGCCGTAACCCCGGACGCGGACCGCTCGCCTTTGCGGGCAGTGGCAATGAGCGCGCAATTGCCGCGCACGCTGGAAGGCCACGCGCCAGCGCTGGCGATCGGTAATTTGGCGGCATTTCGACTGGCCGGGCCGGCGGCGCTGGCCAACATCAGCGGCTCGACTTTCGCGGCCATGTACGAGCAAGCCGCCGATGCCGTGCTCCGCCCCGCCGGCCAAGATACATTCGAGGCGCTCAATGTCATCAAGAAACTCGACGCCGCGCCCTATCAGCCCGTCCCCGGCGCCGACTATCCCCGCTCGCCGCTGGGCAACGGCCTGCGGCAATTGGCGCGGTTGATTAAGGCCGATGTCGGCGTGGAGGTCGCATTCGCTGAAGCCGGCGGCTGGGATCACCATGTGAACGAGGGCAATACGCAAGGCCAATTAGCGGCTCGACTGCGTGACTTCGCCGCCTCCATCGCCGCTTTTTGGACCGACCTCGGCAACTGCGGCCAAGACGTCGTGCTCGTGACGATGAGCGAATTCGGCCGCACAGTGCGGGAAAACGGCAACCGCGGCACCGACCACGGCCACGCCAACGTGATGTTCGTGCTGGGCGGTCCGGTGCGCGGCGGCCGGGTTTATGGCGATTGGCCGGGGCTCGACCCGGAAAAGCTCTATCAGAACCGCGATTTGCAGGTGACCACCGACTTTCGCGACGTGCTCAGCGAAGCGGTATCGCGGCATCTGGGAGTGAGTTCGCTGGCACAGGTCTTTCCCGGCTTCACCGCCGATCCTGCGCGCTTTCGGAATTACCTGGGGGCCTAGCGGCGCCCGGCATCGGGAATCGGGACGGAGTTCCGCTGCCGGAGGCGCGCTGCGCGCGGCCGCCACGCGGCCGCGCCGCCCTTTGGCGCTCGACTTAAGAGGACTCGCGGGGCTGTCACCGTGGGATAGAATGTGTGGGAATTTCGGGCAAAAGCCACCCCTGTGCATGTCTGTCCATCTCAGTGACCTCTCGCTGGAGGAGCTCATCGCGCTCTGCGCCGAGGAACGCACCGAAGGAGCTTGGACGGAACTCGTGGCGCGCACGCGGCCCGCGATCATGGCTGTCTGTGGGCGGGTGGCGCGGCGCTGGGGCGCGCGCGATTCGACTGCTGCCGAAGAGTTAGCGCAAGAGACTTACGCAAGGTTGCTCGCAAGCGCGCTGCGCGATTTCGAGCCGCGGCAAGCGGGTTCGGGCTTGGCGTGGCTGAAGGTGGTGGCGGCGGGCGTGTCCCACGACCATTTCAAACAGCAGGCGGCGAAAAAGCGCGGCGCAGGCGCTATCGAGCCCAACTGGGACCAGACGGAAGCGACACAACCGAGCTCTGGACCGGGCGCGGACGAGATTCTGTTGCTCGTGGAAGTCGAGCGCTGTCTCACCGCGGTCGCGATCGGCTGCGACGCCCGAGTGAGCCGCGATCTGTTGATTTTTCAATTGCATTACCGCCTGGGACTGTCGGCGGAGGCGATCGCTTCGATTCCGGCGGTGGAACTGACATCGAAGGGGGTGGAGAGCGCGCTGGCGCGCATGCTGCGTCAACTTCGGCGGCGGCTGGCGCAACCGGCCGCGGAGGACCGGGCGGCCGCCGCGGGAAGCGGGGAAGCGGAGGAGGGCACGGGCCGGATGCGAAGGGATAGCGCGGAAACGAGCAGCGGCGCCAAGGGCTAAAAACCCGGCCGACGAAAAAGGAAAACGGAGAGTGAAAATCGAAGCACATAAGCAAAGGAGAAGTTTGCCGAGGTCGCCGCAGAGCCGCCTGAAAGCGCTTGAGGCGTTGCTAAGGCGCCCGGGAGCAGGCGCGGGGCGAACCATGCCGGCGGCGGGCGCGTGTCCGCCCGATATGACGTGGTACGAAATCGCCGCCGGCGCGCGGTCTGGCGCGGCGGCGCGCGCCTGGCTGGAGCATGCGGCGGCGTGCGCGCGCTGCGGGCCGCGGCTGGCCGGCGCCATCGCCGACCTCAAGACGGCGGAGGCGCCCCGGCGCCCGGCGCGAAACTGGTGGCCGGCGTCCCTGGCGGCGGCGGCGCTGTTGGCCATCGCCATCGGCGGGAGTTACGCCTACTGGCGCTATCAAGCGCAACATGCGCCGGCCGCGCTGCTGGCGCGCGCATATTCGGCGCATCGCACGCTGGCTCTGCGGCTGCAAGGGGCGGCATATGCCCCGCTCACCACCGAGCGCGGCGGCGCGGCGGCGCGGCCGCCGGAGTTGCTGGAAGCCGAAGACCGCATCGCCCACGCTCTGGAACGCGCGCCCAACAGCGCAATATGGCTCGACCTGCAAGCGCGAGCCGACCTGCTGGAGTGGAACTATGCGGCGGCGCTGGCGCACGCGCAACGCGGCTTGCTGGGGACCCCGCATTCGGCGCCGCTGCTCGGCGATCTTGCCGCCGCCTACTTCGAGCGCGGGGAAGCTGCCGGCGACGCCCTCGATTACGATGCGGCGCTGGATGCGCTGGGTCGGGCGCTGTCGGCCGATTCCCGGGACCTGACGGCCCGCTTCAACCGGGCGCTCGTGGCCGAGCGGCTCTTGCTCTATCCCCAGGCGATCCGCGATTGGCAAAATTATTTGCGGCAAGACGCCACCAGCGGCTGGGCGGCGGTGGCGCGCCGGCACTTAGCGGCGGACGAGACGGCGGTCGAGAACCACGACCGCTCCTATGCGCGGCCCTTGCTGGCGGCGAGCGCTTACGTGGAAGCCGCCGCGCGCGGCGACCCGAGCTTGGCGGGACGCGACGAGGATTATCTCGAGCGCGCCCTGATCGCATGGCTGCCCGCCGCTTTCCCCGCCACCTTTCCCACCGCCCGTCCTCGCGCCCAATCGGTCATGGCAAATCGCCGCGCTCTCCAAGCGTTGGCAAGCCGCCTCGCGCTTGGGCACCAGGACCAGTGGCTGAGCGACCTGTTGGCCGAGGCGCGGCGCGACCAGCGCCACTTCGCTGCGGGCGTGGGCGAGCTGGCACGGGCGGAGAAGGCCAATCGCGGCGGCGATCCAGCGGATGGTGCGCGGCTCGGGGCGCGAGCGGCAGGCGATTTCGCCTCCGGCGCCGAGGCGGGCGCCGCGCGGGCCGGACTGGCCGAGGTTTACGGCTTGGACCGGCAAGGAAACATACGCGCGTGCTCGACCCAACTGCCGGCGATCGTGGCCGCGGCGGCGCGGCATGGCTGGCACTGGATCGGGGCGGACGCCCTCCTCGAGCAAGCGAACTGCCGCGCCTCGCTCGTCGATTTCGAGGGCGCCCAGGCCGCAATCGCACGGGCGGCGGCGATCGCGACGGCGGCGCGCTATCCCTCGGTCGGCATGCGAGCGCGCGCGTTTCTGGCCGCGGACGTGGGCGCGCCCCCGGATGCGCCGCCGATTTGGCAACGCCATCGTGCGTTGCTGGCGAGCTATTGGGAGGCGCCGATGCGGCCGATGTGGGGCTACCAGCTCTACATGACGCTGGCGATCGATTCCGCCGATCTGGGGCGTCCCCACGCGGCGCTCGCCTTCGCGCGCGGCGCGGCGGACCGGATCGCGCATTCGCCGGAACGGTCTTTTCAGGCGCTGGCGTGGCGGCAGGTGGCGCTTTACGCGGCGGCGAGCGGGCGAGCCGAGCTGGCCGAAGCCGCCATGCAGCGCGCGAAGGAGGCGTTTCGGCGCTTGCCGCCGACCGCGGCGACGGCAAACTTCGAATCCATTTGCGACCTGGAGCTGGCGGCCGAGGCGGTGCAAGCGGGCGCTATCGCCCAAGCCGGTACGGATTTGGCCCGCTACCGACAGGAGCGCGGACGCGACGCGAAGATGGCTTATTGGGACGAGCTGGCCGCGGAAGTGGGCGGCGAGGTGGCGCTGGGGCGGGGGCGTCCCGCCGAGGCGGCGCGCGAATTCGAAACCGCGACGCGCCTCAACGATGAGGCCATGGCGCGGCTCGGCGGCAACCGGCAGCGGGCAAGCTGGGAAGAGCGTCATCTGACCGCCTATCGCGGTCTGGTCGAGGCGACGCTCGAGACCGCCGGACCGCGGGCGGCGCTCGAACTGTGGGAGCGGGCGCGCGGCGGCGCGCTGGCCGCGCCGCGCTGGTCCTTGCAGGGCGGGCTGGCCAGCCTGCGCGGCGCGCAGGCGGTGAGTTACGCGGCGTTTGCCCGCGGTTTGGCGATTTGGCGTTACGACGACCGTGGCGTCGAAGTCAAGCGGCTGGCCGTTTCCGAAGCGCAATTGCGGGCGGCGGCGCGGGCGTTCGCCGCGTCCTGCGCGAACCCCGGGGGCGATCCGGCGCTGCTGCGAGCGCAGGCGCGACAACTTTATGAATGGCTGATCGCACCGATCGCGGCGGGACTCGATGCCGGCCGGGAACTGATCATCGAGCCCGACGAGGCATTGGGGCAAGTGCCGTTTGCGGCGCTGGTCGGACCGGACGGACGCTGGCTGGGCGAACGCTTCGTGCTGCGTTATTCGCCCGGCCTCGCCTGGGCCGCGGCGGCGCGCGCTGGCGGCGCGGGCTTTGGAGCGCGGACGAGGATGTTGGCGGTGGGCGATCCGGCGCTGGGAACGGCGGCCGATCGCTATCCGCCGCTGCCCATGGCGGCGGAAGAAGCGCGCCGGGTGGCGGCGCGGTTTCGCCGGGCGCGGGTGCTGACTGGCGCCCAAGCCACCCGGGCGGCGGTGCTGACGGCATTGCCGTCGGCCGAGATCTTTCATTTCGCGGGTCACGCCGAAGTTGGGGTCGACCAAGCGAGCTTGTTGCTCGCGGGGCGGGACGGACCGGCTCCGCTCGCCGCCGCCCTGCTTAAGCGAAAGCGGCTGGCTCATTGCCGGCTGGCGGTGCTAGCCGCCTGCGCGACCGCGCGCGGATCGGCGGTGCTGCTCGATCCCAACGGCTTGGTGCGGGCGCTGCTGCGCGCCGGGGTGCCAAGCGTCGTCGCCAGCCTGTGGGCGGTGGATTCGGCTAGCACGGCGGCGCTGAGCGCGGGATTTTATGCGGCCTTGCTCAAGGGAAGTTCGCCGGCATTGTCGATACATCAAGCAGAGGCCGCAATGCGCCGGCAGCCGCGGTTTGCCGCGCCCTATTATTGGGCCGGCTTCGCGCTCTTCGACGCCCGCCCCTAAGTCCAAGGCGATCCATGACTCAGGCAGGACGGGATCTTTGTGTCATCCTCCACGGTACCTGGGGCGTCTTGATTGCCGCCGACAACAGCGTAACGGCGGCGACGCCCGACATCCAGGCAGGTCCGCTGGTGCACGCATACGAGTGGTGCATTGACAGCGGGCCGCGGGGCGCGCTTCCCCCGGGCGCCTATACGCTCACCGTGCCGAATCCGAGCGGAAATGTGACGCTGCTCGACTCGCTGCAGGTGGTGGTGCGCAAGAAGGGAGCTGCAATTGCCGGGAAGCCGTATTTAACGCTGTCGCTGCCTTCAAGCGGCATCTGCTACCCGGCACGCTTTCTGCCCAACGACGGAAAAACCGTCGTTTTTAGCGGCCAGGATGCAGGGGGCGTGACTGGCCGCGATTTCCCGCATACGCTTCTGTTCTATTACGCCAACGCATTGCCGCGGGCGTCGTTGCGTTTGCCCTCCGGCGCAGGCTGGTCGGGCCAGGCGTTGTCCGGCTCAGCCAAGCTGCATCTGTTCGCTCAGGTCGCGTCCGTACCCCAGCCGATGCCGCCGGGCATGCCGAGCCATTTCCAATTGATGGCGCGCGACTTCGGCCTTGATCTGGACGTCAGCGGCCAGGACATTGGCGTGATGAGCAGCTCGATGATGCCTTGGTGCATTGATCGCGGCGATCTGCTCGATCTCGACGAATTGCGTACGAGCCGCGTTTACCCCAACTTGCTGACCTGCGGCGGCGGGGCCGTCATCTACGGCTAGCGATCTTGGCGCCCCTCTTGCCGGAGACGGGCTCAAAATTCTTTTCATGTGTGCGAAGAAAGAAAAGCACGATCTTCGATTGAATGTATGCAAGTGGTCACGGACGCGCCGGTCGGAGCGCCCGCGGCCGCTTTTCTACGCGCCGGTTCTGCCCGAGACCGGCGCGTTGCTTTGTAGGGCGCTTGGCTAAACCACAAAATATTGTGGGTCCCGCTAGCGGAACGGAGCTCCATTGCCAGCCGCCGGCCATCCGTTTCGCTTCCCTCTACCCTCCCCTAGGGGCACGCCGACCCGACACCTGCTTCTAGCCGCTATTCAACATTTGAATTGGCCTTTGCGGCGCGGATTGGCTACCGTTATTACATTGCGCCCCAGATAGGGGGCCTAACAATAGCTCCGGCTGCGATTGAAGGCGGATCGACAGCCTTGGGCTCGCGCTCCGGGGGGATGCCGCCAATCAGAAGGACGTCGGACATGTTTTTGCCCGCAAATCACGCTGGCTTTTTGCCCGCGCCGGCCAGCCCGCCCGGCCGCGGCGCCGCCTGCCTCGGCCCTAGGAGACTGGCATGGAGCGGTTAGTCGTGGTAGGCAACGGCATGGCGGGCGTGGCTTGCGTGGAACAACTGCTCAAGCATGGCCCTAAGTTCTCTATTTCCATCCTGGGCGATGAAACCTATCCCAACTACAACCGCGTTCTGCTTTCCTCCGTGCTGGCGGGCGAGAAAGACGCCGACGAAATCACGCTCAACCCGGTGGCGTGGTACGCCGGCCACGATATTGACTTGCGCTTGGGGGCCCGCGCCACCAGGTTGGATCCAGCGGCGCGCGCCGTAACGTGCGAAGACGGCCGCCGGCTGGAGTACGAGCGCCTCATTTTGGCCACCGGCAGTGCGCCCGTGCTCCCGCCCCTCACCGGGCTGAACCTGCAGGGCGTGTTTGTGTTCCGTACCCTGGACGATACTCGCGCGCTGATCGCAGCCGCCGGCGCCGGAGTGCGCGCGGTGGTGATCGGGGGTGGCCTATTGGGCCTGGAGGCAGCCCGCGGGCTGCAGTTGCGCGGCTGCGAGGTTACCGTCGTGCATCTGCTGGACACGCTGATGAACCTGCAGCTCGACGCTGTCGGCGGGCGCTACTTGCAACGGCATATCGAGCGCTTGGGCGTGCGCGTTTGCGTGAACCGCTGCGCCCGCGCCGTGCTGGGCGACGGCGGGGTGGAGGGGGTGGAGTTCGCCGACGGCTCTAAACTGCCCGCGAATCTGGTGGTGATTGCCGCCGGCGTGCGTCCCAACGTCGTCTTGGCGCGCGAGGCGGGGCTGGAAGTGCGGCGCGGCGTCGTGGTCGACGACCAACTGGGCACCTCGGATCCGGCCATCTATGCGGTGGGCGAATGCGCCGAGCATCGCGGCGTGGTGCATGGGCTGGTGGCGCCGCTCCTGGAGCAGGCCAAGGTGCTTGCCGCCGTGCTGGCCGGGCATCGGGACGAGTGCTATCGAGGCAGCATCCCGGCCGCGCAACTCAAGGTCATGGGCGTCGAGGTTTTTTCCGCCGGCGAGATCAACGAAGGCGACGGGCTCGACTGCGTGCGCTACGAGGACGCCGGCCTGGGAGTCTACAAGAAACTGCTGCTGCGCGACGGCAAGCTCGCCGGCGTGGCCCTGGTCGGAGATGCCGCGGATAGCCAGCGCTATGCGGCTTGGCTGCGTGGCGGCGCCGACCTGACCGCGCGGCGGGGCAGCCTGCTTTTTCCCGCGCCGGGCCCCGATGGCGGCCTGGATGTGGCCCAGTTGCCCGCCGCCGAGGTCGTCTGCGGCTGCCTGGGGGTGACCAAGGGCGATTTGATCGCCGCCATCCACGCCGGCGGCATCAACACGTTGGCGCAGCTCAAGGACCGCACCCGCGCCGCCACCGGCTGCGGCAGCTGCGCGGGTGTCTGCGAGCGTTTGCTGCGCGCGGTGGCGCCGGATTTTGTCGAGGCGGGCCCGAGTCCCATCTGCGCCTGTCTGCCCTTCACCCAGGAGCAGCTGCGGGAGATGATCCGCTCGCAGCAGCTCACTTCGGTGCAAGAAGTGCTCGAGATTTACGGCCATGGCGAGGGCTGCGAAATCTGCAAGCCGGCGCTGAGCTACCTGGTGGACATGGTTTGGTGCGGCGAGCACGAAGAGGACCGCTCGGCGCGCTACATCAACGACCGCGTGCACGCCAATATTCAGCGCGACGGCACGTTTTCCGTGGTGCCGCGCATCCGCGGCGGGGTGACCTCGCCCGCCGAGCTGCGGCGCATTGCCGACGTGGCGGAGAAGTACCGAGTGCGCATGGTCAAGATCACCGGCAGCCAGCGCATCGATCTGCTCGGCGTCGCCAAGGAGGATCTGCCCAAGATCTGGGCCGATCTCGGCATGCCTTCCGGCCAGGCCTACACCAAGGGCGTGCGGATGGTGAAGACCTGTGTGGGCACGGATTTTTGCCGCTTCGGCACGCAAGACTCCACCCGCGCCGGCATCGAGCTGGAGCGGCGGCTGGAAAATCTCTACACCCCGCATAAGGTCAAGATGGCCGCCGTCGGCTGCCCGCGCAATTGCGCCGAGGCCACGGTCAAGGACATCGGCTTGATCGGGCAGGAGGGTGGCTGGCAAGTAGTGGTGGGAGGAGCGGCCGGCAAGACGGTGCGCAAGGCCGACTTGCTGGTTACCGTCGCCACTACGGAAGAAGCGCTGAGCGCCGCCGAATTGTTTTTCCAGTACTACCGCGAAAACGCCAACTACTTGGAGCGCGCTTACGACTTCATCGAGCGGGTGGGCATCGAGAAAGTGCGCAAGCAGACCGTGTACGCTCCCGCGCCGACGCGCGCGGCGCTGCTCGAGCGGCTGCGCAAAGCCAAGGCGCTGGCCAAGGACGCATGGCTGGAGCGCGAAAATCCCGTCCACGCCGCGCAATTTGTCCAGATCCAAGCCATGGAGGTACTGCAGCCATGACGCCCGCCTTCCCAGCTCGCGGCGTCGCGCCCCACGCCGGCATGTTAAGCCGCTCGTTTGCCGCGGCCGCCGATGCCGAACCCGAAACCTGGGTGCGCGTGACCGGCGTCGAGGCCATTCCCTTGCGCCAGGGCCGCAGCGTGCGCTTGGGGACCCGCGAGATCGCCATCTTCAATCTCGGCGACCGCTTTCTGGCGGTTGACAATCGCTGCCCGCACCAAGGCGGGCCGCTGGCCGACGGCATCGTGGCCGGCGGGACCGTGGTCTGTCCCCTGCATAGCTGGAAGGTCTGCTTGGAAAGCGGCGCGGTGCGGCAACCCGACGTCACCGCGTGCGTCCCCACCTATCCCACGCGCGTCGAAGATGGCGTGGTGCTGGTTTGCCTGGGCGCCGCGCCCGCAGCCTAGCGGCAGGCAGGGTGGCGCGGGCTGCGGAGCCGTCGGGGAGCCCAATCCAACTCGCCGCGCCCTGGTCGCAAAAAGAAAGGGGGGAGCCGGTTGCGCGGCAATCCCCCCTGGTAAAGCAGGCCAAGAGCCTGCGATGCGACTGCGGCGGCGCTACTCGAGCAGCTCCTCGGCGCCGGCGTCGTCGGCCTCGTTCTCGTCGCCATGGAACAGGTCCAGGGCGCGCTCGGCCTCTTCGTAGGGCGCGGGCGTGATGGCGGCCTCGAGCGCCGCCGCCTCTTCCTCCTCCTCGCCCACCAGACGGACGGCGCGGTAGTACTCCAGGCCGGTGCCGGCGGGGATGAGGCGGCCCATAATGACGTTCTCCTTCAGGCCGCGCAGGTAGTCGATCTTGCCCTGGATCGAGGCTTCGGTCAGCACCCGCGTCGTCTCTTGGAACGAAGCGGCGCTGATGAAGCTTTCGGTCGAGAGCGAGGCCTTGGTGATGCCGAGCAGCAACGGCCGGCCGGTGGCGGGACGGCCGCCGGCGGCGATGGCGCGCTCGTTTTCCTCGCGGAAACGGAACTTGTCCACCTGCTCGTCCACCAGGAACTCGGTGTCGCCCACGTCTTCGACCCGCACCCAGCGCATCATCTGGCGGACGATGACTTCGATGTGCTTGTCGTTGATGTTCACGCCTTGCAGCCGGTACACCTCCTGAATCTCGTTGACCAGGTAGGCCTGCAACTCTTTCTCGCCGAGCACCGCGAGAATGTCGTGCGGATTGCGCGGGCCGTCCATGAGCGGCTCGCCGGCGCGCACGCGCTCGCCTTCCTGCACGGCGATGTGGACGCCGCGGGGCAGCAGGTACTCCTTCTCCGTGCCGTTGTCGGCGACGACCAGGATCTTGCGCTGGCCCTTGACGATGTCGCCGTACTTGACCACGCCGTCGATCTCGCTGATCACGGCGGTTTCCCGCGGCTTGCGCGCCTCGAAGAGCTCGACCACGCGCGGCAGGCCGCCGGTGATGTCCTTGGTCTTCGTGGTTTCGCGCGGGATCTTGGCGAGCACGTCGCCGGCCGCGACGGACTGCCCGTCCTGCACCATCAAGTGGGCGTGGGAGGGCATCAGGTACTTCTTGCTGCCCCGCCCCTCGCCGGCGATCACCACCTGCGGCTGGCGCTTCTCGTCGGGAGAATCCGTGACCACCCAGTGCGAGAGGCCGGTGACTTCATCCACCTCCTCGTGCAGCGTGGTCCCTTCCTCCATGTCTTTGAACTTCACCGTGCCGCCGATCTCGGTGAGGATGGAGAAGGTATAGGGATCCCACTCGACCATGATCTCGCCCATGGCCACGGGATCGCCGTCGCTCTTCTTCAGACGGGCGCCGTATACCACCGAATAGCGTTCCCGCTCGCGGCCCTTGTCGTCGACCACCGCGATCGAGCCGTTGCGGTTCATCACCACCAGGTCGCCTTCCTTGCTGCGCACCGTAGCCAGGTTGAGGAAGCGCAAGAAGCCCTTGCTCTTGCTCTCCTGGCGGCTCTGTTCGCTGACCTTGCTGGCGGTGCCGCCGATGTGGAAGGTGCGCATCGTCAGCTGCGTGCCGGGTTCGCCGATGGACTGGGCGGCGATGACGCCCACCGCCTCGCCCAGCTCGACCAGCTTTCCGGAGGCCAAGTTGCGGCCGTAGCACATGACGCAGACACCGCGCTTCGACTCGCAGGTCAGCACCGAGCGGATCAGCACCCGCTCAATGCCGGCATTCTGAATGCGGGCGGCGAGGTCCTCGGTGATTTCATGGTTGACCTCGACGATGGTGCCGCCTTCGTAGTCCTTGATGCGCTCGAGCGAGACGCGGCCGACGATGCGGTCGCGCAGGCTCTCGACGATCTCGCCCGAGTCCACGATGGCGCTCACATAGATGCCGTCCACGGTGCCGCAGTCGATCTCGCTGATGATCACATCCTGCGCCACGTCCACCAGGCGGCGGGTGAGGTAGCCGGAGTCGGCGGTTTTCAACGCCGTGTCGGCCAAGCCCTTGCGCGCGCCGTGGGTGGAGATGAAGTACTGCAGCACGGTCAGCCCCTCGCGGAAGTTGGCGGTGATCGGGGTCTCGATGATCTCGCCCGAGGGCTTGGCCATCAAGCCGCGCATGCCGGAGAGCTGGCGGATCTGCTGCTTGGAGCCGCGGGCGCCGCTGTCGGCCATGATGTACACCGGGTTGACGGTGCCCTCGCGGTCCTGCTTCTCGAGCACGCCGAACATCTCGTCGCTGACCCGCTCGGTGATGTTCGACCAAATCTCGACGACCTTGTTGTAGCGCTCGCCGTTGGTGATGGCGCCGTCGAGGTACTGCTTCTGCACCTCGACCACCTGCTTCTCGGCGTCGCGCACCAGGGCCGACTTGTTGGCCGGGATCACCAGATCGTCGATACCGATGGAGATGCCGGCGCGGGTCGCGGCCAAAAAGCCCAGGGCCTTGATCTCGTCGAGCATGCGCACGCAAGCCTCCAGCCCGGACTGGAGATAGGCGTAGTTAACCAGCGAGCTCAAGCCCTTTTTCTTCAGCAGGCCGTTGACGAACGGCATGCCCTCGGGCAGATGGTCGTTGAGGATCACCGTACCCACGGTGGTGTTCACGTACTGGTTCTTGACCGTCTGCTGCTCGGCCCGCACCACGTCCTGACTGTCGTAGGCGGTGGTGAGGTCCACGAGTTCGCCGCTGTAGCGCAGGCGGATGGGCGTCATGGTCTCGACCTCGCCCATCTCGAGCGCGATCAAGACGTCTTCGCTCGTGCCGAAGGTGCGGCCGGCGCCCCGCGCCTTGCCGTTGGCCTTGGTCAGGTAATAGACGCCCAGCACCATGTCTTGCGTGGGTACGGTGATGGGCTGCCCCGAAGCCGGCGAGAGGATGTTGTGCGAGCTGAGCATGAGCACGCTCGCCTCCACCTGCGCCTCGGGCGAAAGCGGGATGTGCACGGCCATCTGGTCGCCGTCGAAGTCGGCGTTGAAGGCGGTGCAAACCAGGGGATGGATCTTGATCGCCTTGCCTTCCACCAGCACCGGCTCGAAGGCCTGGATGCCGAGGCGGTGCAGGGTGGGCGCGCGGTTGAGCAGCACCGGGTGATCCTTGATCACTTCTTCGAGAATGTCCCAGACGATCGGCTCGTGCTGCTCGACCATCTCTTTGGCCTGCTTGATGGTCGTGCAATGGCCGCTTTGCTCCAAGCGGTGGTAGATGAAGGGCTTGAACAGCTCGAGCGCCATCTTCTTGGGCAGCCCGCACTGGTGCAGCTTCAGCTCCGGGCCGACCACGATCACGGAGCGGCCGGAGTAATCGACGCGCTTGCCGAGCAGGTTCTGGCGGAAGCGGCCCTGCTTGCCCTTGAGAGTATCCGAGAGCGACTTGAGGGGGCGGTTGTTGGCGCCGCGCAGCACCCGGCCGCGGCGGCCGTTGTCGAACAGGGCGTCCACCGCCTCCTGCAGCATGCGCTTCTCGTTGCGGACGATGACCTCGGGCGCGTGCAGCTCCATCAGCTTCTTGAGGCGGTTGTTGCGGTTGATCACGCGGCGGTAAAGGTCGTTGAGGTCGCTGGTGGCGAAACGGCCGCCGTCGAGCGGCACCAAGGGGCGCAACTCCGGCGGGATCACCGGCAGCACGTCGAGAATCATCCAGGCCGGCCGGTTCTGGCTCTTGCGAAAGGCATCCACCACCTTGAGCCGCTTGGCGAACTTGATGCGCTTTTGCGCCGAGGCCTCGGACTTCATCTTTTCGCGCAGCTCGGCGGCCAGTTCCTCGACTTCGATTCTCTTGAGCAGCTCCTTGATCGCCTCGGCGCCCATCAGGGCGGTGAAGCGGCCGGCGAAGCCGCCGTTCATCAGCTCGCGATAGCGCTCCTCGGTGATGACCTCGCGCTCCTTCAGCGGCGCCTCGCCGGCGTCGATCACCACGTAGGCCTCGAAGTAGAGCACGCGCTCCAGCTCGCGCAGCGTGATGTCGAGCAGGTGGCCGATGCGGCTGGGCAGGCCCTTGAAAAACCAGACGTGGGAACAGGGCGAGGCCAGCTCGATGTGGCCGAGGCGCTCGCGCCGCACCTTCGAGAGCGTGACTTCCACCCCGCATTTGTCGCAGATCACGCCGCGGTGCTTCATGCGCTTGTACTTGCCGCACAAGCACTCCCAGTCCGTCACCGGGCCGAAGATGCGGGCGCAGAACAGGCCGTCGCGCTCCGGCTTGAAGGTCCGATAGTTGATCGTCTCCGGCTTGGTCACTTCGCCGTGCGACCAACTCCGGATCTTCTCCGGCGAGGCCAGGCTGATGCGGATGCTGTCGAAATCGGCGATCAGGTTGGCACGGTCGTAAGGGCTGCTGCGGTACATATTTTGTCTCCTCGAAGGGCTCGTGGCTCCTTAGGGTTTCAACTTTCCGGCCAAAATGCTTGCGGGAGGCTAGTCGTCGGCGGCGACGGCCAGCGGGGGCGATTGTTTCTGGCTATTCATCAACTCGACATCCAGGCACAGCG
>JBOGKX010000072.1:0-15726 GCA_050746125.1 Terriglobales bacterium
GCCGCGAACTCCGCTTCCAACCGCCGCCGCCGCGCCGCAAATCCCGCCGTCTCCAAAAAGCCCTGCTCGTCGAGAATGGCGACGAACGAGCGCACCGTTTCCGCCGCCACGATCTCGCCGCTCAGCCGCGCCAGCAATCCCTGGCAGTCGAGCACGCTTTGCCGGCCGTCGAAGCAGCGCAGCGCCGGCAGCCAAGGCGGCGGAATCAACACCATCCCTTCCGTGTAGCCCAACGGGTCGCGCAGCACCAATCCCGGCCGCTCCGGATCGGGCGAGGCGAAAGCGTCGAGTTCGCGGCGCAGAGCGGGGATCGGCTCGGTCATGGGTTCGGTCTTGGGCACGGTTTAAGTCGGCACGCGCAGCAGCAAATACAGACCGGCGACCAGGAACAAAAGATCGGGGAACCAGGCCGCCATCGCCGCCGGGATCTGATCCAAATTGCCCAGCGCTTCCAAAAACCCGGCGCTCACCCAATACAGAATCGCCACGCCGATGGCCAGCGCGATGCCCGTCACCGTGCCGCGCCGGCCCACCGAGAGAGCGAAAGGGAAGGCCAGCATGGCCATGATCAGGGTGATGAGCGGGTAGGCGATCTTCTTGTCGAGCGCGACGGTGAGCCGGCTCACGTCGTAACCGCCGCGCTTGAGATCGCCGACGTAGCGCGACAGCTCCTCATAGCTCATTTGCGTGCTCTCGCGAGCGTCGGTTTTGAAATATTCCGGCGTCTCGGTGATCGGCGCGAAGCTGGCGACTTGGAAGGGCTGGTAGCGCCGGACCGCGATGCCGTCGAGATCGCGCACCCAGCCGGCCGCGAAGATCCAGGCGCGCAGCTGCGAATCCCAATGCGCGTAGCGGGCGTGGATGTGATGGGTGAGGCGGAAGGTTTGCGGGTTGAAGTCGAAGACCGAGACATTGCCGAACTCGTTGTGCACCGGATCGAAGTACTGGAAGTAAAAAATATCGTTATGCTGGCCGAAGATCCATTTGCGCTCCGGCCGTTCGAAGGTCTGCGCCGGCCGTCCCTTGATCACTGCGCGCAGGGCGTCCTGTCGCCGGTTGAAGGCGGGCAAGAACGATTGGTCGAGGCCGAATTGCAGCGCCGCGAAGATCAGCGCCACCACCGCCACCGGCGCCAGCAGGCGGTAGATGCTGATGCCGCAGGCCTTCATGGCGGTGATCTCGTTCGACTTCGACATCAGCCCGAAGGTGACCAGCACGCCCACCAAGATCGCCACCGGCGCCAGGATGTAGATCATCTGCGGAGACAGGAAAAACAAGTAGCGCAGCATGACCGCCAGCCCGGCGCGAGTGCGGATCATGTCTCCCAGCAACTCGAAAAACGTGAAAGCCAGGATCAACACCAAGAGCGCGGCCAGCAGCAGGCCCACGTAGCCGACGAATTCGCGCACCACGTAGCCGTCAATCAAGGCCGGCAGCCAGCCGCGGCGCACGCGGCGCGGCGGGCTTGGGCCCCCGCGCAGCCAGTGGGCGGCCAGATCGCGCACCCGCGCGAGCGGGTCGCGGCCGCGGCTGCGGGTGTCGGGAATGCGCTCAGTGCCGAACATCAGCCACAGGCCCAAGCCGCCACAAATCAGGTCCGCCGCCCATACCCCCAGCGCCGGCGGCAGCCGCCCTTGCCGCGCCATCGCGATGCCCAATATGAAAACAACGTAATAGGCGAAGACCAAGATCAGCGTAAGCACGAAGCCGGTGGCCTTGCCGCCTACCGCCCGCAGGCCCAGCGGAATCCCCAGCAACGCCAGCGCCAGGCAGGCGAACGCCAGCGCGAAACGCCGGTACATCTCGATGCGCGCCGCCAGCCAATCGGCCGAGTAGCGGGCTCGCTGCCACAGCTGCCCGGTCGGCAGCGCCTCCAGCACCGTCTTGCCGGCGCGCGGCGGCGGCAGGCTCATCGGAATGTCGGTGGTGACGAAGGAGCTGGCGAGCAGCGTTTCCGGCTTGCCCGCCGGGGTGTCATAGCTCGCCCCCTGCTCCAAATGCAACTGCATCCGCTCCGGTCCCACCGCCAGCAACTGGCCGTGCCGCGCCATGGTGATGCGCGGCCAGGAAGGATTGCTGGTGTCGGCGACGAAGACGTTCTCCCAGTCCCGCCCGCCGGCGGTCACGTCGGAGACATAGATCACTGCGTGCGGGATGTTCTCCAGAAACACCCGCGGCTGCACCGCAAAGGCGATCTCGGAGTTGACCAGGCCGCCTTCCAATCGCAAGAGAGCGCGAGCGCCGGCGGGCGCGATCCAGAGCGAAAAGGCGGCGCAGACCGCCAGCCCGGTCAGCGCCAGCGCCCCCAACGGTCGCGCCAGCTGCCAGCCGCTCACGCCCGCCGCGCGCCAGGCGGTCAATTCGTTGTCGCCCCCGAAGCGGCCCAGGGCGATCAGCAGCCCCACGAGCACCGCCATCGGCAGGGTGAAAACCAGCGTGCTGGGTAGCGCGTAGAGGAAGGCGGTGAGGACCGAAAACGAGCTGTTGCGGACGGCGAGCTCGAGCAGCCGCCCCGCCTCCCGCATGAAGATGACGAAGGTAAACAGTAAAAGGCCCAGGCCGGCATGGGCCAGAACTTCGCGAGTCAAATAGCGGGAGGTCGTCCGCACAAGGTTCTGTAAATCATCTTAGCGCCCGCCTCGAGATTCTTTGGCCCGTCAATTGCCTGAATGATTGCGGAAGTAGTTGCCTGCGTGAAAGTTTTCTAATCCGGAGGGGGTCGTGGCCGCAGTATCCAGCGCTAGGGTAGCGGGCGAGTACGTGGGCGAGGCGCGCGTGCGCGCAGCGGTGCAAGCCTGCCTGGAGCGCGGCCAAATTCGCGAAGCCCGCGGCGTGCTTCATGGGGCGGTCGCCGCCGGATTGATTGTTGACCGCCGGCCCGCTCGACGATTTGGGCACGGTGCTGATGACGCGACTCAGTTCTAGCGTCAATCAATAGCTTTCTACCGTGTTCGCCGGCTGCAACACCAGCTCCAAGCTCCCCTCCGCCGGCAGCATCTCGTGCGGCAGTCCGGCTTTCCAATAGCCGACGCGCAGGCGCAGCCGGCTGGGGCGCGTCTCCAGTTCCAGCGGCGCGCGCGGCACGCGCACCTCGAGGATGCGGTGCAGGGCGGCTTCCAGTCCGGGCGCCTCGGCCCCGTCCAGCCGGCATGACGCGATTTGCCCGCCGGCCAGGCGGATCGCCAGGGCGTGGTCGCGTTCGTTGGAGATGTCACAGCGCAGTTCTCCCTCCAGCTCTTGCGGCGGCGAGCTGAAATCGAGCCGCAAGTAAAGCGCTGCGTCGTCGTAGCCGGCATGCAGCGCGGAGATGCGAAATTGCTTGCCGTGCATGGCGCCGGTGCGCGGGTCGGCGCGATAGAGCGCGGCTCCGATCCATTCGAAATAGCTGCTCACCCGGCCGTCGATGCGCGGATGGATCAGGCCGGTAGCGGGCTCGAGGGCAGCCAGGCCGACGTCGTGGGTGATCGGCACGGCCAGGATCGCCGGCGGGGCATGGCCGAGCTTGGCGTAGGCGTCGCTCAATAGAGCGCGAAAAAGGCTGTCGAACTCGGGCGCGTTTTCAGAGTGGTGTTGCGGCCCGTACCACCAGTTCCAGTCGCTGCCTTCGGCGGCGAGCAGGTCGTCGTAGGCGGCGGCATAGCCGGGGACGGATTCCGGCTCGCGCGCCGCCAGCGCCAAGCGGGCCGCATGCAGCCGGTCCCAGGCGCGGTTGTCTTCTTCGTGGCCGATCCAGATGTCGAAGTTGGCGTCGATCCAGGAGCCGGCGGCGAGGCGAGCCAGGGGCCGGGCCGGCAGGGCGGCCGCCTCGCTGAAGGTGCAGGTCGTGACGCCGGGGGTGGAGGTGAGCCGCCCATAGAGGGCGCGCAGGAAGTCCCGCCCGGAGGAGGGGAAGTACTCCCAAGCGTTCTCGCCGTCCAAAATGATTGTCACGATTGCGTCGCGGCCGGCCGCGGTGAGGGGTGCCGCGGCCGCCTCGATCCGTTGCATGAAATCGGCGGCTGCCTGCTCGGCCGGCAACTGCGAATAGACGAAGCCGATCAAATCCGACAGCCGGTGGTCGCGAAAGAAGAGCGTAATCGGGCCTTGCTCGGTTTCGAGGCGATGCCCGCTGTAAAGTAACTCGGCGCCGTCGATCGCGCCGTGCTCGTCACGCTCGAACGTGGTGCCCAGCGACCGCGCCAGCACGCCTTCGTCGCTGGCCATCCACGCAAAGCCCGCGCCGGCTGCCAGCGCCGCCACCTCCGCCGACACGCTGCCCTCCGAGGGCCACAGGCCGCGCGGCTCGGCGCCGAAGACCTCGGCGTGCATCCGCCGGGCGCGGGTGAGCTGCTCGCGCGCGTCCTGCGGAAAGCGAAAGCGCTGCCGCGGCAGCGCCACGCCGGGATGCGCCTCGCGCGCCACCTCAGTGTCGCAGAGCAAGGGCAGGATGGGGTGGTAATAGGCGCTGGCGGAAATCTCGATCTGGCCGCGATCGCGGGCGCGGCGGTATTCGGGCAAGACCGCGCCGATCCATGTTTGCTGCGCCTCGCAAAGCGCCCGCTGGTCGTCGCGCGTGAATTCGCGCCCCTTGCGCAGCAGGCTGCGCGCCGGCTCCTCCTCCAGCCAGAAGTCATCCACCCAGGCCAGTTGATTCAGCACCTGCAGGTCGCGCAGTTCGGTCACTCTGAAATGACGCGCGCCGTGGTGGGGGCTGCAATTGTCTTGGCGGAACTTGGCCAGGAGTTCGGCATAGCGCGGAAAGCGCTCGATGGTGGCCTCCGCCGCCTGAAAAAAATAGCGCAGCAGGAATTGCCGGTCTGCTTCGTCCAGCTTTTCGGCGGGCGCGGCGGCGGCGGCGAAGAACGGGTCCTGGGCGCGCCCGTCGGCGTAATCCAGAATCTGCGCCATCAAGGACGGCACCAAATTGAAGGTCAGGCGCAAGGCGGGAAACTCCTCCGCCAGCTTGACCATGCCGTAGTAGTCCTTGAGCGCGTGCAAGCGCGTCCAGGGCAGGGCATAAGCGCCGTTGACCGGATTGCGGTAGAGCGGCTGGTGCATATGCCAGAGAAGCGCGACGCGAATCATCGTGCTTCCAGTCTAAAAGACTGGCTGGGGGCCGTCGGCGCCGGCGCCGCCAACAAGGCTTTCCAGGCGCTAAGTTCGCGGCGCGAATAGCCGCCCGCCTGCAAATAGGCGGCGATCAGCAAGGCCGCGAGCGCGCCGCGCACGGCCGGCGGCGAGCTGGAGGCCAAGGCGGTGGCGGTCGCCGCCAGCGCCAGCAGCGGCCAGAGCGCCGCGTAGGCGCGACGCAAGCCGGCCGGGAGCGGCGGCAGCCGCCGCAGGCGGGCCAGGGCCGCGGCGTGAAAGGCCAGTTCGGCGGCCATCCAAGCCATCACCGCGCCGGCCAACTGATCGCGGCGCCACAGCGGCGGGAAGGCGGCGGCATAGATCGCGATGCGAGCCAGGTGGGCGGCGATCAGCCGTTGCGGCTGGCCGGCGGCGGTAAACAGCGTACCGAGCAAGTTGCTGGCGGCGACGATCGCCGCGAGCGGCGCCGCCCAACGCAGCCACGGGGTTACCGCCGCATAGGGCGCTCCGAATAGGCCGGCGATGGGGGCGGGGAAAAAGAGCAAGACCACGGCCGCGGCGAAGGCGCTCGGCAGCAGCAGGCGACCGACCGTGGCGGTCAAGTCCTGGACCGCCGCCGCGCTGCCGCGGGCCAGGGCATTGGTGAGCGAAGGCAGCAACGCGTCGAGCAGAACCGTCAGCAGCGTCGGCGCGAATTGGATCAGCGTGAGCCAGGCGAGATAAATCCCGAGCGCCCGCGTGCCGCCAAGCTGCAAGATCAGGATCATGTCCAACTGGCGGCTGAAAAACGTAATCGCGCTGTTGCCTTGCAGCCCGAGCGTGTAGCCCCAAAAGCCCGCCGGCCAATCCCATCGGCGCGCTTCGCCGCCGCGCGGGAGATGCCGCCGCAGCCGCCGCCACGCGCCGCCGCAGGCAGCCGCCGACAGGCAAAAGTACACGCCCCAGAGCAGAGCGGTGCAGTGGGCGCGCAGCGGATCACGGGCGAACAGACTCAGCAGCGCATAGACGAGCAGCGATCCACTGGTCGTCGCGCGAGCGATGAGCTGCGCCGACTTGATTTCCAGCAGCCCCTTCAGCGCCGAGGTCAGCAGCGAAAAGAGAATCGGCAGCGGCGCCAGGGCGATCAGCAGCCGTTGCGCGCCTATGCCGGCGAGATCGCCGAAGAGAAAATGCAAGCCGCGCGGCCATATCGCCGCCATCATCCACCACGGCACGAGGCCCAGCAGGACGACCGCGCCGTAGCGCGCCAAAAAAGGTCCGCGGCGGGCGGCGGGCAGCGACGGCAAAAAGCGTATTGCCACCGCGTTGCCGCCGAAAAACAGCAGCGTCGCGGTGAAGCCGCTATACAGCAGCAGGACTCCGTAAGCGCCCAAGACTTCCGCGCCGGCGCGCGCCAGCAAAAGCCGGGCCGCGAGCCCCAGCGGCAAGCCGGCGATGGCAAGCCAAAGGGTCCAGCGAAAGCCGGCGAGCACGGCCTGGCGAAATGACGGTTCGAGGCTTGCCAGCAAGGCCGGGCTGGCCGAATCCCTCATGGCGCCGCCGCCAGCCAGCGCGCTACCCGGCGGCGCGCGGCTGGCGCCGCCTCGCCCGCCGCCAGGGCGGAAGTCGCCGAAGTCGCCGCTTCCAGCGCCGCCATGCCGGGCAGCAGCGCCGCCAGGAATACGACCAGCCAAAAGAGCTTAAGAAACGCCGCGGACAGAAAAAAGGCGGCGACGAGAAAGCCGATCAAGCCGGCTTCGAGGCCCGCCGCCGCCCAGTACGTCAACTCGCCGCCACCGCGCGGCGCGCGCCGCCGCGCGCGCGCCAAAGCGATCGCGGTCGCCAGCAACAACAACAAGAAAACGGCCAGCCCGGGCGCGCCCGTCTCGGCGCCGATCTCGATATAGGTGTTGTGGGCGATGAAGTCGAGATCCGCGTTGGGAGGAGCGTAGAGCGCGAACTGCGACTTGAAATTGCCCACGCCGACTCCGCTCCAGGGATGGGCTGCAAGCATGGCCATGCCGGCCTGCCAGAGTTCCACCCGGTCCTGCGACGATTGCCGGTCGCCGCTCGAGGGATGCAGCCATCTTCGCAGCGGCGATACGGGCGCCACCACGGCTAGTAGCACGATCAAGGCCGCCGCCACCGCCCGGCTCCGCCAACGGCGCCGCGATCTCAGGAGTAGCGGCACGCTCGCCGCCGCCAACGCCAGCGAGCCGCCGCGCGAAGCCGCCAGCATTACCGCCAGCAGCGTGACGGTGACGACGCCGAGACAGTACGCCCGCTCCCGCCGGCTGCCGCGCTCGGCGAAGAAAAATACCGCCACCGGCAGGATTAGCACCGCTCCGGCGGTGAAGTAATTGGCATCGCCCGTCACCGCGCCGGGGCGGTAAGCGTTGCCCCAGACGGCGCTGCCAGCCAGCCAGTCGTGAATGACAAAGAGGGAAGCAATAGCCAGCGACGAAATCGCGGCGAGCAACGTACGGCGCAATTTGGCCAGGCTGTCCACCAGGCACAGCGTCGCCAGCAGGAAGAGTAACTGCGAGGTGAGCACCCAAAACAAGTTGTCCGGCGTGGAGGCGCCGAAGCCGAGCAAGGAGATGGCCACGATCAGGTAAAGCAGAATGAAAGCCCGCGCCGGCGCCGCCGCTGCGATTGCCCCGCGCCGCCGCGCCGCCACTCCCAGCGCGTAGGCAAAGCACGCCAGACCCAGCCATTTCTCGACCGTGAGCCCGCCTAGGGAATAGGCCAGCAGCGGCTGGTTGATGAGCGGCAGAGTCAGCACGAACAAGTAGTAGAGAATCATCGGGCGATCCCGCGGGCCACGGGTTCGCAGCCTAGGGCGGCAAGCGCCCCGGATAGCGCTTCGGTTAGCGCGTCGAGGCCATGGGCCAGCAGCACGTGGCGGCGGGCGGCGACGGCGATAGCGCGCCGCGCCTCCGTGTTCTCGAGCAGCCAGAGCACGCCGGCGGCGAAGTCCCCCGGCTCGTCGGCGATCAAGATCTCGCGCCCGGGCGCAAAGCCGAGTCCTTCGGCGCCGAGCGCCGTCGAAACCACCGGTCGCGCCAAGGCCGCGGCTTCCAAGATCTTGAAGCGCGTGCCGCTGCCGATGCGCAGCGGCACCACGCAGGCGGCAGCCGCGGAAAACAGCGGGCGCATGTCCGCCACGTCGTGGCGAAAAGTCACGCCCGCGCCGTGCCGGCCGCGGCCGAAACGGCGCGCGGGGCCGGGGCGCCCGGCAACCAACAGGCGCAAGCTTGGCCGGGCGCGGCACAACCGCGGCCAGATAGCGCGCAAAAAGAATTCGAGGGCGTCGCGATTGGGCAGCCAATCGAGCCCGCCGGCGATGAGCAGCAGGTTGGGATCGCCTTCCGGGCTGGGCGCATAGGTCGCCAAGTCGAGAACATTGGGGGTGACGTGGACCGGCGTGGCCGGCGCCAAGGCACGAAACGCGGCCGCGTCCGCCGCCGAGCAGGCCCACACTTGCCGGCATTGGCTCGCCACGTCCCGTTCCCAGCGCTTCAGCCGGGCCGCTTCGTGGCGCGCATAGATGCGCGCCGCCGGGTTGGCGGACACGGACGCGAAGCGCGCCGGCAGCAGGTGCTCGACGTTATGCGCGTGCAGGATCAACGGCGGCTGCTCGGCCGCCGCCCCGCTTGCGTTGGCGGCGGCGTAGAGCGTGTCGAGGATGAGCGCGTCCGATCGCTGCCCGGCGCGCTCGAGCGCCGCCGCCATTTCCGCTTGGTGGTAGCGCCGGCGCCCGTACGGATCCCGCGCGGGCAAGCTGGCCAAGCGCGACGGCGGAGGGGCGGCGGCAAACAACTTGACGGCGACGCAATACCGCGCCAGCGCCGCGCGGTCGGCGCGCTCTTCGCGGCGAGTCAGCGCCAGCAAGGTCGTCTCGTGACCGAGCGCCGCCAGCGCCCGCAACAGCGCGTAGGAACGCAGGCGATGGCCGTTGTCGGGCGGCGCCGGGCAGTCCACGGAGGCGACGAGCAGCTTCATGAAGCCTTCCAAGCGCGGATGGCAAGCCGCCGTCCCAGCAACTCCTCGGCGGCTGGAGCGCCGGCGAAGAGCGGTCCGCCGAGCGCCAGCAGACGCGCCAAGACGCTCCACCACAAATGGAGCAAACATTTGCCGCGTTCGAATCGGCGCCGGCGCCGAAACGCCCAAGTTTCCTCGTAGGTGCGCGCCGCCCCGCCCCCGCCGCGCATGCGCCGCAGCGCCCACAGCGGAAACTCGTGTCCGACGACATAGACGAGCCGCGACCAGGGGCGCAGATGAATTGCCCGAATCTCGTGGCGGGCAAAGCCGGCTTCGTCGAGCATGGCTTCGAGTTCGGCGGCGTGCGTGAACCAGCAGCGCGCATCGCCACGCGGCGGCGGCGTATTCGGAAAGGTCAAGAAAAGCTCGGCGTCGGGACGCAGCATCGCCGCCAGCCGGCGCAGGCAGGCCGCCGGATCGTCCACGTACTCGAACATGTCGAGCGCGAAAGCGAAGTCGAAGCTTTCATCGAGTGGAGCGTTGGTCGCCGGCGGCGCCGAGTCCCCCGCGCTTCCCAGATCCGTGCGCCAGATGCGGATGCTGGGAGTGCGAGCGAATCGGCGGGCGAGCAGCGCCGCCGAGCGGGGTGAAATCTCGGCCAGCGTCAGTTCCGCTGTGCCGGCCAAGCAATGTGCCGCGTAGCCAGCCCCCGGGCCGGCTTCGAAGATGCGACAGGGGCGGCGCGGAGGCGGCGCGGCGAGCAGCGCGGGCAGCGACGAAAACTGCGTCAGGATGTGCTCGCGCAGCGGAAAGTCGTGCCACGGCGCGGCCACCCAGCGGCGCCAGCGCGCCACGAGCTCAGCGCGATGAAACGCGGTCGGCGGGCTAGCGCGCGGCGTCGCGACGGCGGCCGCGAGCGGCGGAGCAGGGCGCTGCTGGGCCGCGGACTTCATGCGCGCGTCGGCTCTACCCAGCGGTGGTAAGCCCACGCCGTATCCGCCGCCGCCCGCCGCCATGCCATTGAGTCCTCCGCTTGCGTCGCCGTAGGCGCGAAGAGCAGTTGCGCGGCCGCCGCATACACCCGGTCTCGCGGCGTGGCAGCCGACGCGCCGATCGCGGCGGGCCGATGCCGTTGCCATTCGCCAAGCGGCGTGCGCCGCGCCAGCGCTGCCCAGGCGCGAAGGCGCTGCCGCAATGGACGCTTGGCGGCCAAGGCCCGCAACAGCTCCGCGTCGCCGGCCTCGCTCGCTTCGACCTTCGCGGCCGCCGCCAGGCGCTCCAATTGCCAGCGCCAAACCCGGTAAAGGAGGGGTTGGGTCCGCGGCCAACTGCAAGGCGAAACGCCTCCGAATTTCGCGGCCAGGGCGCGCTCGGCCATGGCGGCGAGTTCGCTCACCGCCGGCGGCGACCCAGGTTCCGCGGCCCAGCGGCGCAACGCGGCGGTTTGCGCGCGCGCGCCGCTCGTATAACGGCCGGCGCCCACCAGCGCCGCCGCTCCCATGGCCAGTTGCAGGCGCACCAGCCGGTAATCGTCCGCGACTCCGCCGGCCGCCTGCGTCTCGAGCAGCTCCGCCATGCGGTTGTTGAGCAGTCGCCAGCCGTCCTCGGCGGGGATCGCCGCCGCCGGGCACGCTGGCAGCAATTGCGCAACTTCGCCCGGGCCGGCGAGCACTTGCGCATGGGCGCGCAGGTCGTGCAACCAAATGCTGGCCGGCAACCGCCGCAGCGCCCGGGCGTGCCCGGCGTGCGCCGGCGCGACTGCGAAAATCCCTTCCGCCGCCAGCCGCCGCTCGATGGCGCGCGTGAACTCCGCCATCGCGCCGCTGCGTGGCAGCGGGCGCCAGTCCGGCCAGGCGATGAGCAAGTCGATGTCGCCTAGCAAGCGCCATCTCGCGGCTTCCCGCCGCCAAGCCCCTTCGCCGGCGGCCAAGCTGCCGGTGAGCAGCAGCGTGGCGCCCCACCGCGCCGCCACTGCTCGCCACGCCGCAATGCAGGCGCGGCGGACCGCCGCCGTCAGGCCTGCCGCCCGTTCCGCCCGCGGCACGCCGCATGTCGCCGCCATTTCAGGCCGTCCTCCCCGCTGCCAGCGCGCGGCCGGTGCGCGTCCGCCAGAGGTCCCAATAGAGATCTTGCGTGCGGGCGATCTGCGTGCGCCGGTCGAAATGCGCGAAGACCGAGCGCCGTCCCTCGCGGGCCAGCCGCGCCGCCCATGCGGGCGCGAGCAACAGGCGCTGAATCGCTGCCGCCAAGGCGGCGGAATCGCCCGCCGGCGCCAACAGACCCGTGCGCTCGTGGCGGACAATTTCGCTCGTCCCGTCCACCGCCGTGGCCACCAGCGGACGCCCCGCCGCCAGCGCTTCCAGGGCCGCCAACGGCAGGCCCTCGAACCACGAGGGCAGCACGACGACGTCGGCCAGCGCCAGCCACGGCTCGATCGCCGCCTGATAGCCCGCGAAGTGAACCGCGCCAGTTACGCCCAAGCGTCCCGCCTCCCGCTCGAGCGCCGTCCGTTGCGAGCCCTCGCCCAAGCAAATGAGCCGCAGGCGCGGAAAGCGCCGCCGCAATTCCGGCAGTGCCCGCAGCAGCACGGGGTGGCCCTTCTGCCGCTCCAACCGGCCGATCACCAGCAGGACGGGATCGCGGCTCGCTAGCCCCAGCGCCGCCCGCAGCGGCGCCGGCGAGGGCAGCGGCGCGGTGAAGCGATCGAGGTCGATTCCGTTCTCGATCACGAAGATCTTTTCCGCCGCCAGGCCCTTAACTTCGAGCAGATAGCGCGCATTGGCGCGCGAGACGGCGATATGAGCGTCAACTGCCCGGCTGACGGCGCGATCCAGGGCGAAGTGGCCTTTCCAGCCCTTGCGCCATTCCTCGCGCAGGTGCGGCGTTTCGACCAGTACCGCCACTCCCGCCGCCCTTCCCACGGGCGTCGCGAAGAGGCTGGCATAGAAAAGATGGCTGTGCAGCACATCGATCCTCCAGCCGCGCAGCCGCGCCGCCAGCCGCAGCGCGGCGCCGCCGTGGTGCGGGCCGCGCAGCCGCAGCGGCACGACCGGCACATCGTTGGGAATGGCCTCGCCCAACGCCCGCGCCAGGGCCGCCGGGCAGGCGAGATAGGGATGGAATTGCGAGCGGTCCAAGCCGCGCAGCAAGCCGAGCAGGTGCTCCTCGGCGCCGCCCCGCGCCAGCGCGCTCGAGAAATAAAGCACGTTGAGCGGCCGCGGCGAGCCGGCGCGAAGCGGGCGCGCCGCCGGGCGCGGCGTCGCGACAAGGGGCGGCGCCGCCTCGAGCGGCCGCCGCAGCTCCCAATAAACGTCCGCTAATCCGCGCAGCCGAGCGCGCGGCGGTTCGTTGCTGGCGAAGAACGCATCGCTGTCGGGGTGGTCGGGATGATAGCCGTGCATCGCGACAGGATTCCAGCCGCGGCCGTTGAAGTCGCCGCGGCCGAACAGCCAGCCGGGATGCAATAGAAAGATCAGCTGCCCGTAGCGGCCGTCGGCAAAGTACACGCCCTCGCGGCGCAGCTCGTCGGCACCGAGCAGGCGGCCGTAGGGAAGATCGGCCAGAGCCGCGCTCAGCCGCTGCCGGGCGCGCTCATTGAAAACCCAGAAGCGCGCCATGGTCGAGTCATACACGGCCAGGTAATCTCGCGGCTGCCGCAAAGGCAGCTCCGCGATGGTGGCTGACAGGTCGCAGTGTTGCCCGACCGGCATCATGCCGTGGTCGGAAAACACCGCTACCCGGCCGCCCGCGGCGATGAACTCCTCCAGCCAGCCGCGCAAGTCGGCCGCGAGTCTTGCCAGCGGAAGGGCCGCTTCCGGGCCGGCGCCCGCCTGGTGCAGCGCGTGATCGAACTCGCTCAAATAAAGGAATACCGGATTCGCGCCGTCGCGGCAGGCCTGGCGCGCGGCGGCGATGAGATCCGCGTCCCGGCCTTGGCGATAGGAAAAGACGCGCGCCGGCAGGCCGGCCGCCTGCCAATCGTCGAAGATCGAGCGCGCCGGGTGAAGGCCGCCGGGCGCGAAGAGATCGCCGCGCTCACCCCATTGCAAATAGGGCAGCAGACGCGGCGCTACGCAACATTCGAAATGCGGGCCCAGGCGCAGCCAGCGGCGGCCGATCCCGGTCAGCAGCCGCCGTCCGGCGCGATGATCGAGGGCGCGCAGGGCCACATCCGGCGCAAGGCGCAAAAAGGAGAATGGTGCGCCGCTCGCGGCGTAGAAGAGTAAATTCCAGAAGCCATGCTCGGCTGGCAGCAAGCCGGTCAACAAAGTCGGGATGGCGGCCGAGCTGTAGCCCAGCGTGGTCCGCAGCGCCGCCCGGAAGGGCAGCAGCTCGGTGAGAAATGCCGCGCGCTCGGCCAGCCGCCATCCCAGCGCGTCGATCAGAATGAAAAGGTGAGGGCGCTCGCCGCCGCGGTTCGTCGCCATGCACGCGAATCTTAGGTGCGCATGCACGCCGCCGTTTCCCCCCGAACAGGCAAATATCTCCCCAGGCGCTTATCGCCCCGCCCTCCCCTTACTGCCGCCAAGATGGCACGTGGCTCACAGCGGCGGCACATGAGCGTAGCGAGAGGCGAGCAGCCGAGAACAAAGCCCTGCGATGCTTATCGCCCCGCCCTAGTTAACTAGCGGGAGCCGCGGCCGAGCAGCACCGTCTTCGCGGTCTCGAACAAGATCAGCCAATCGAGCGCCGCCGACATGTGCTTCAGGTAAAACAAGTCGTAGCCAAGCTTGTCGCGATTGTCGGCTTCGCTAGCGCAGTAACCGCGGCGCACTTGCGCCCATCCGGTCATGCCCGGCCGCGCCTCCCAGCGCAGCGAGTAACCGGGAATCGCCTGCGCCAAAGCTCGTTCCTGGCTGGGGACGAAGGGGCGCGGTCCCACCAAATCCATGTCGCCGCGCAAAATATTCCAAAGTTGCGGCAGCTCGTCGAGGCGCGTCCGCCGCAGCCATGCCCCAAGGCGGGTGAATCGCCGGTCGCCGGGGATCGCCGGCGGCTCCAAGCCGGAAGTGTCGGCGCGCGCGTGCATCGATCGAAATTTGTAGAGCAGAAAAAGCTGGCCGCGATAGCCGACGCGCGCCTGCCGAAACAGGGCCGGGCCAGGGGAATCGAGCCGTATCGCCGCCGCCACGGCCAGCATCAGCGGCGCCGCCAACAGCAGGCCGGCGCCGGCCGCCGCGGCGGCGAAGGCGCGCTTATAAATGCACAGGCAGCGCGCCGGGCGTGGGAAGCAGTCCGGCGCCCTCTCCCCGCCGCCCAGCGTCTCGAGCGGCACGCGGCCGGTCAAGGCTTCATAGAACGAATCGGCCGTCTCGATGCGCACGCCGGCGGCGCGCAGCCAGCGCAGCGCCGGCAGCGCCGCTTCCGAGCCGGCGGCGATGACCCGCCGAATCCTTTGGCCCGAGGCGCCGAGCTCGACCAACCGCAAGCCCAGCTCGGGACGCCGGCGCAGTTCCGCCGCCACCGCGTCGGCTAGCGGGCCGGAACCCACAAGCACGGCGGGTTGCGCCCAGGCCGCGGACAGATTACAGGCCGCGAAGAGGCCGCGGAACAGCATCAACAGCAAGCCGGCGAGCAAAATTCCCGGCAAGAAAATCTCGATGGCGATCGCCAGCGGCGGCCATTCGAGATAGACCAGCGCCAGCAGCAGGGAAGCGGCGCCCAGCGTTTGCAAGACTCGCGGCGCCATCGCCCGCGGCTGCCGCAGCATGAGCGGCTCATAGAGGTCGAAGTAATAAAGGCACAGCGCGCAAGCCGCCCCCGCGCCCGCCAGGCGCGCCAGCCATGCCGCCGAGATCGCGATGTCGCTGCCCGCCAAGCCGGCGGCCAGCAGCCATGCCGCCGCGACGAGCAGCGCTTCCGTCGCCGCCAAAAGCACGGTGCGCGTGGGCCAGGCCAGTTGACAAACGCGAATCATCGCTCCGCGAGGTTGCAACAAATGCCGCGCGCGCCGAAAGCCCCCAATCAGGGGAAGCGGCGCGCCCACCGCGAGCCATGACCCTGCGGCGACGCCCATCGTCCCCCAACTCATTCCGGGTGCCCGGTGTCCGGGGTAGGGTGGAAGGATGTCGCCCGCGCTCCGCCGATGGTGGCCGCTGTTGCTGGCGGCGGCGTGCGCCTTGCCCGGCGTGGCGTTGCGCTTCGCCCCCGGCGCTTGGCCGCCGCCACTGGCGGCACTGGCCTTCGGCCTCACCATCGGCGCCGCCGCGTTCGTGCTGGCTTGGGCGACGGAGGCCGCCGAGCAGGATCTATCCCGCGGCGTGGCGCTGGCGCTGCTGGCGCTGGCCGCGGTGCTGCCGGAATATGCCGTGGACGGCACCTTCGCCTGGCTGGCGGGCCGCCATGCTCAGTACCTGAGCTTCCCGCTCGCCAATATGACCGGCGCTAACCGCATCCTGATCGGCTGGGGATGGCCGCTGGTGCTGGCCTTGGCCTGGGGCCGGCGGCGCGCCCGCCGCGTCGCCCTCGATCGCGCGCAGCGCGACAAGGTGCTCATCCTTCTCGCGGCCACCGTCTATTCCTTTTGGATCGTGGCGCGCCACCGGCTGGGGCCGCTCGATACCGTCGTGCTGCTGGCGCTCTTTGCCGCTTACCTCTGGCGCCTGCCCAGCCACGGCGCCGCTCCGCCGCCGTTCGCCGGCGTGGCCGCACGGCTCGCCGCGTTGTCGCGCCGCCGCCGCCGCTGGGTGCTGGCGG
>JBOGKX010000073.1:0-4441 GCA_050746125.1 Terriglobales bacterium
GCCGCGCGTCCTGCGCGGCGAGGCGGCCGAGGCGTGGGCGGCGCTGCGCCAGTCCGCCCCCGACCGCGCCCACGTCGCTGCCGACGCCGACGCCTGGAGCCGCTGGCGCCAGCGCTTGCCGCAGGCGGCCGTGGTCCTGGACGCCATCCTCGGCACCGGCCTCGAAGCTCCGCCCCGCGACTTCGCCGCCGCCGTCATCCGCGACGCCAACGAGCTTGCCCCGGCCGCCGCGCGCGTGGCCGTCGATCTGCCCAGCGGCCTGCCCGCCGACGGCGAGTTCGCGGCGCAATGGGCGGCCTGGGACTGGAGCGCCGTCTTCCAGGCCGCCGCCACCGTCACCTTCACGGCGCCCAAGATTGGCCAGGTCTCGGGGCGCGGCGCGGCGTTTTGCGGCCGCCTCTATGTCATGCCCATCGGCACGCCGGCGGCGCTGCTGGCGAGCGGCGAATTTCCCATCGAGCTGGCCACGGCGGCCGCCCTGCGCCGCTTCGCCGCGCCCCGCCCGGCCGATAGCCACAAAGGCCGCTACGGCCACGTGCTGGTGGTCGGCGGCTCGCTCGGCAAAAGCGGCGCGGCGGCGATGGCCGCGGAAGCGGCGCTGCGCGCCGGCGCCGGCCTGGTCACCGCCGCCGTGCCTCGCTCGGTGCAGCCGCTGGTCGCCGCTTACCGCCCCGAAGTGATGACCGAAGCGCTGGCGGAAACCAGCGAGGGCACGCTCGCCGCCGCCCTGGTCGAGCCCGAGTGTCTGCGCGTCCTCTGCGCCGGCAAGACCGTGCTGGCGCTCGGCCCGGGCGTTTCCGCCCAGGCCGAGACGGCGGCCACCGTGCGCCGCCTCATCGCCGCCGCGCCGCTGCCCTGGGTTCTCGATGCCGACGGCCTCAACGCTTTCGACGGCCATCGCGACGAGCTGCGCGCCGGCGCCGCCGGTGGCGTGCTCACGCCTCATCCGGGCGAGATGGCGCGCCTGCTCGGCGTCTCGATTGCGGCGGTGCAGGCCCGCCGCGTGCAGCTCGCACAAGAACTGGCGCGGGAGACGGGCGCCGTGGTGGCGCTCAAGGGATTCCGCACCGTGGTGGCCGGACCATCCGGCCGCGTCTGGATCAATCCCACGGGCAACCCCGGCATGGCCAGCGGCGGCAGCGGCGACGTGCTCACCGGCATCGTCGCCGGCTTGCTGGCGCAGTTTCCCGCTGCTCCGCGCGGCGAGGTCGTGGCCGCGGCCGTCTATCTGCACGGCTGGGCGGCGGATTTGGCGGTCGAGACGACGGGCGAAATGGGCCTCTGCGCCACCGACATCACCGCCCATCTGCCCGCCGCGCTGCGCCGCTTGGGCGCGGCTCCGCCCGAATCGGCGGAATTGGTGCTCGACCTCAAAGGGCCGGAGCGCGACTTGCCCGCCGATAGGTAACGGCGGTCCGCCTAGAACTCGCCGCGCGTGCTGCGGGCGGCATGATGCGGCAGCGGCTCGGGCATCTCCGAGACGTTCCAAGCCCAGGCGGCCAGCAGCGCCGCCCCTTCGTTCACCTGATCGGGAATGACCAGGTCGAACGTGTCGGCTTGGCTGTGGTGCGCCTGGCGGTAATGCGCCGGCTTCTGCACGCAGAAATACGCCGGCACGCCGGCCTCCAGGAACTCGACGTGGTCGGAAGCGCCGAAGTAGCGCGTGCTGAGCGGGCGCAAGTCGAAGACTTCTTGCAGCGGCCGGTAGATCTCGGTCATGAGCGGCGCCGTCTTCCAGAGGTTTTCGAGGGCGATGCTAAAAACTTTGCCGGTGCCGGTGTCGTCGATCAGCACGCCATCCATCTGGGGGATTTCGGCGGCGTGGTTCTTGACGAACAGGCGGGCGCCGACGCCGCCCTCTTCCTCGCCGGTGAAGAGCACGAAGGTGATCGTGCGCTTCGGCTTCCATCCCAAAGCGTGCAACGCGCGCGCCGCTTCGAGCGTGGACATGGCGCCGGTGCCGTTATCCACCGCGCCTTGGCCCAAGTCCCAGGAATCGAGATGGCCGCCGACGATGACGCGCTGCTCCGGCCATTCGCTGCCCTTGATCACGGCCACCGTGATCGAAGCCGGCTCCGGGCCGGCGCTGAAGGTGCCGGCGAGGTCCAGCTTCATGGTCACGGGCTGCGTTTTCGCCAGCCGATAGATCAAGTCGTAGTCTTCATGAGTGAGAAAGGCCAAGGGCAGGGCGGAAGGCTGATAGGCGCCGAAGCTGCCCATGTTGAATAGATTGTCTTCCTTGCCGCTGTCGAGCAAGATCGCGGCCGCGCCGCTCTGCACGATCGTTTGCATCTGCTGCCGGCGGCGGGCATAGCGGTTGCCCTCGTTTTGCGGTACGCCGTGGGGCGGCGGAATTACCGCGTCATAGGCATTGTCGGGAGGCGGGAAATCGGGCGGAATCGCCGCCGGCGGCCCGGCCAGCACGATCGCGCCGCGCAGCTCTGCGGCGTCGGGCGCGGCGCCACTGCCATCCGTCAGCACCACCACCCGACCGGTCACCTCGCCCGGCGTTGCCTTGCTCCAGCCGAGCGAGCGCACCGGAATGGCGCGCTGAATCGGCGCCACGATCGCGGCGGTGTCGTGTCCGCGGTACCAGGCGTGCGCCACCGTGGTGGTCTCGAGATGCGCGTCCAAGCCGTAATCCTGGAAGCGCTTCAGCGTCCATCGGCTGGCCTCCTGCATCTGCGGCGAGCCGGTCAGGCGCGGGCCGATCTGGGTCGTGAGGTACTCCAAGTTCTTCATCAGCTCGGAGTGCTGCTTGACTTCGCTCTGGATCGCCAAGTCGGCTTTCTCCATCGCCTGGCGGTAGGCTTGCTGCTGCGGCGGCGTGCGCTCGTCGTTTTGCGCTTGAAGCGCGGGGACAAGAGCCAAAGCCAAGGCGAGAGCCGAGCCAAGCAGCGGGCGCCGCAGGCGGCGCGCACGGATCGTGAAATGGGGCATGGTGGAATTCCGAGGGGGCGTGGAACCCAGCATCATACACTGCGGCGCGGCCCGGCATCCAAGCCTCGATGGCGAAAACGAATGGCGGCAATGGGCCCGTGGTGGCGATCACCGGCGCCTCGGCCGGCGTGGGCCGGGCAGCGGTGCGGGCGTTTGCCGTCCGCGGCGCGCGCCTCGGCTTAATTGCGCGCGGCCGGGACGGGCTGGAAGCGGCGCGCCGCGAGGTCGAGGAGCTGGGCGGGCGAGCGCTGGCGATCCCCGCCGACGTGGCCGATGCCGGCCAAGTGGAAGCCGCCGCGGAGGCGATCGAGGCCGAGCTCGGCCCTCTCGACATTTGGGTCAACGACGCCATGACCTCGGTCTTCGCGCCGGTGCGCGAGTTGCGCCCGGAAGAGGTCCAGCGCGTGACCGACGTCACATATATGGGCACCGTGCATGGCACCATGGCGGCGCTGCGGCGCATGTATCCGCGCGACGCCGGCGTAATCGTGCAGGTTGGCTCGGCGCTGGCCTATCGGTCGATTCCGTTGCAGGCGGCCTATTGCGCGGCTAAGCACGCCGTTTTGGGCTTTACCGCCGCGCTGCGTTGCGAGCTGCTGCACGAGCACAGCCACGTGCGGATCACCATGGTGCAGATGCCGGCGCTCAACACGCCGCAGTTCGAGTGGGTGCGCAGCCGGCTGCCGCGCCAGCCGCAGCCCGTGCCGCCGATCTTTCAGCCCGAGGTGGCGGCGCAAGCGATCGTGTACGCGGCCCTCCATCCCCGCCGCCGCGAGCGATTCGTTGGCGGCTCGACCGTGCGCGCCGTCGAGGGCAACAAAGTCGCCCCCGGCATTCTCGACCGCTACTTGGGCCGCACCGGCTACCAGGCGCAGCAAACCGACCAGCCCGCCGATCCCAATCGCCCGGACAATCTTTTTCAGCCCCTCGCCGGCGATCACGGCGCGCACGGGCCTTTCGACCCCCGGGCGCGGACGCGCAGCCGGCAATGGTGGCTGGCCACGCACGCGGCCTGGGCTTATGCCGCCGCCGGCGGCCTGCTGGCTTTGGGATGGGCGCTGCGCCGCGCGCAAAGCAAGCGCCTGCGGCCGTTTTTGATTAGGCGTTTCTCATCTCGCGCCGCGTGAGCGCCTGTCTGATAGGACGGGTTTCTATCAAGCAACGCTCGGCGGCGTCTTTGGTCTTGATCGCTGGTGGTGATTCGGTTGAGCATGGAGAACGTGTCGTCCCAGGCTCCTACCGCCGCCGCGCCGCAAGACGCTGAACTGCTGACCCTGTTTGCGATGTTGGGCGGCGCGGCCGACGACGCCGCCCACCTCGAGCAATTGCTGGCCCGCGCCTGCGACGCCTTCGGGCTGCTCGCCGCCGGCATCTACGCGGCCGCGGGCGATGGACTGATCTTGCGCGCCGCCGCCGGCGCGGACCGCGGCCGCTTGCCGCGGGAGGGCAGCGACTTGGCCGCCGCCTGCCGCCGCGAGCGGCGGGCGCGGCAGACGGGCGG
>JBOGKX010000074.1:0-18520 GCA_050746125.1 Terriglobales bacterium
CCACAAGGCGCGACTGACGCTGCCTTGGCGAGCCAGCGCCGCGAAGCGCGGCAGCGCCGCCGCCAGGCTCAATTCCTCGGCGTCGCCGCCATAAACGCCGGCCAACATCGGCGCGGCCATCGCCTCCAGCACTTCCGCGCCGAAACGCCGCCGCACCCAATTTGCCACCGACTCGTCTTCGCCCTCCGGCTCGGCGGCCGCCCACCATTCGCGCGCCAGGCGCAGCTTCGCTCCCAGTCCAATCAGCGGCGAAACCAGAAGGGGCGTGAAACGGCTAGGAGCCAAGAACTGCCAGCCGGCGGGCAGCGCGGCCAGCTTCCCGCGGCGCCAGATCCAGGTCTTGCGGCCGGCATTGCACGAACCGAGCAAGCGCGCTTCCAGCCCCAATTCGCGGCACAACGCCAGCGCGGCCGGTTTGCAGGCGAGGAAGGAATCCGGCCCCTGCTCGAAGAGAAACTCGCCTTCTCGGCAGGACGCGATCACGCCGCCGGCGCGCGCCGACGATTCCAGCACCAAGGTGTTGGTGACGCCGGCCGCGATCAGCGCGCGCGCGGCGCTGAGGCCGGAAATGCCGGCGCCGATGACGATGGCGCTAGGCGCGGCCACGGCGGCGGCAGCCGGCCGACGCCGGCGCGGCGGCAGGCCGGGCGCGGCGGGATTGGGGCGGCTCGCCGGGTTCGCCCACTTCGCCTTCCCGGATCATGGCCACCAATGCCTGCGCGTGGTCCACCGGCGTCTCCGGCCAGATGCCGTGCCCCAGGTTGAAAATGTGCCCCGGCCGGCCGCCAGCCTCGGCCAAGATCAAGCGCGCCGCCGAGCGCAGTTCCGGCAAGGGCGCGAGCAGCAGGGCGGGATCGAGATTGCCTTGCACCGCCGGCGCATATTCGAGCCGGCGCCAAGCCGTGCCCAGCGACACCCGCCAATCCAGGCCAATCACCGCCGCGCCGGTAGCGGCGACGGCGTCGAGATAGCCGCCCGTGCCGGTCGAAAAATAGATCACCGGCACCCCGAGATCTTGCACGGCGGAGACGATCAGTTGATTGAAAGGCAAGGCGAAACGGCGATAGTCGGCCTCGCTCAAGGCGCCTGCCCAGCTGTCGAAAAGCTGAATCGCCGCCGCTCCCGCCTCCACCTGTTCGCTCAGGTACTCGACGATCATGGGGCTGAGCTTTTCCATTAATTTGCTCCAGGCCAGCGGGTCGCCATGCAAGAGAGCTTTGGTATGGCGAAAGTCGCGGCTGGCGCCGCCCTCGATCAAGTAGCTGGCCAAGGTAAAGGGGGCGCCGGCAAAGCCGATGACCGGCACCGCTTCGCCCAAGGCGGCACGGGAACGGCGGATGGCGTCGGCAACGAATCCGAGCCGGCCACGCAGCTCGCCATCGAGATTGGCGATGGCGGCGCGATCGCGCACCGCCGGCGTGACGATGGGCCCTTCGCCGGCGGCATAGCGCAGCTCCAATCCCAGCGGCTCGGCGGGCAGCAACAGATCGGCGAAGATGATGGCCGCATCGACGCCCAGCCGCTCGACCGCCAGTGCCGTCACTTGGCTGGCCAGGTCCGGCCGCTTGCATATTTCGAGGATGGAATACTGCCGCCGCAACTCGCGGTACTCAGGCAGGTAACGGCCCGCCTGGCGCATGAACCAAACGGGAGGCCGATCCACCGCCTGCTTGCGGCAGGCGCGCAAGAAGCGTTCGCGCGCGGTCATGCTAGTAGGATAGCTTGCGGGCGCGCTTGCGTCCGGCCAGCCGCTCGACCAGCCGCATCACCGCCACGGTATCGGCTGCCGTAGTGCGCGGGTTGAGCACGACGATGCGCAGCACGCGGCGGCCGTCGAGCACGGTGGAACTGATGTAGGCCTGGCCGCTCTCATTCACCGCGTCCTCGAGTTCCGCATGCCGGCGATCGGCGGCGGCGCGCGGCGGGTGGCGCAGGCGAAAGCAAAAGATGTTGCACTCGGGGCGGTGCGCGGGCTCGAGCAGCGGCGAGCGCAGGCAGTAGTCGTGGGCGGCGAGGGTGGCATCGCAAGCGCGCTCGATCAAGCCGCCGAAAAAGGCGCCGCCATAGGCCTGCCACGTCAGCCAAATCTTCAGCGCGTCGAAGCGCTGCGAGCAGGCGATGGTGAATTCGCCCACATTGGGCGCGATCGGACGGGCGCCGCCACGGAACAGATAGGGCGCGTGCTGGGTGAGGGCGCCGCGCAAATAGCGGCCACGACGCACCAGGACCGCGCCCGCCGCCAGCGGCATGAAGAGCGTTTTGTGCGGATCGAAGGTCAGCGAATCGGCGCGCTCGATGCCGCCCAGCTTGCCGCGCAGCCGCCGGCTGAAGGCAAAGCCGCCGCCGTGGGCGGCATCCACGTGAAACCAGGCTCGCTCCCGCCGCGCCACCGCCGCCAGCGCGCGCAAATCGTCGCAGCTGCCGGTCGAAGTCGAGCCGCAGGTGGCGGCCAAGATGAATTTCCGATAGCCGGCGCGGCGCGCGGCGGCGAAGGCTGCGCCGGTCCGCGCCGGGTCGGTGCGAAAGGCGCCGTCTTGAGGAATTGAAAAGACGGCGTCGGCGCCCAATCCCATAATGCCCGCGGCCCGGCTGATGGAATAGTGCGTCTGCGCCCCGGCGACGATGGCGATGCGGGCGCCGCCCCGGCTCCAGGCCTGGGGATCGAGCGCGGCGCGCGCCGCGACCAAAGCGGTGAGATTGGCGAAACTGCCGCCCGGCACGAGCGAGCCTTCGGCCGATGCCGGGAAACCGAACAGCGGCTTGAAGCGGGCCATCACCTCGCGATCGACCAGCGTGCCCGCCGGTGACATGCGGAGAACGGCGATGCTTTGGTTGAGCGCCGCCACCGCCGACTCGGCGAGCGCCGCGGCCGGAATCGGCGCCGCCACCTGCTGCGCCATGTAGCGGGGATGATTGAGATGCAACCCCGCATCCGCCAGCGCCTTAACCGCAACCGCGAGATGGCCGGGGCGCGCCCCGCGTCGCAACGCACGCCGCGTTCGGGCCACGAAATCCGGCGGCCGCACCGGGCCGGAGCGCCGCGTCAACTCATCCGCCGCAATGTCGGCCAATTCGCGCGCCAGCCGTCGCACGACGGTGGGGCGCCAAAGGTCTTCCCAGGAGGTGTCCGCCATCGAAATACAATTTTGGCAGACCAGAGCCGCGCGAAGCGGCGCCAAAAAAGCCAAGGATCAGAGAACGAGTCCCTGCGAGCCGTTCCCTGATCCTTTGACCTCCTACAACTTGCCTGGGGGCGTCCCCTCAGGCGCTAGAATCTCGGGCAGAGATTCCCAATTGCCAGGGATAAGAGCAGCCCTGATGCCAAATCTGGCGGCGGGCGCCAAAGTCGCCATGGATGGCGCGAATCGCCTTGCGCGCCAGCCACTTGGCCGCGTTCGTGGTTAGATGGCCGGGGCGTGGTCCGTGGCCGCTGACCGACTGCCGCTGCCACTTTGTGTCGGTTGCGTACGGCAGAACGCCAGGATTTGTCAACGGAACCACAGACCCCAGACCATGTCCACGGTGGCATGAGTGATCGCCGAACAACTCACCCGGCGGCGATCGCGCCAAGCGCGGCCATAAAAAATGCCGGCCAGCGCCGCGAGCAGCATGTAGCGCCAGTTGGGGACGGGCGGATGGTGGAAATGCGCGGCGCCGAAGAGCACCGCCGCGCCGGCCAGCGCCCAATTCCGCCCCCAGCGCGTTTCGAGTAGGTTTTGCACCAGGCCGCGGAAGAAAAGCTCCTCAGGCACGGCGACGAACAGAAATATCCCCAACCAGGCTCCGGCGGCGAGGCCAACGTCGTGCCAGCGGGGGTTGAAGCGAATGAAGGCCAGCGCCAGGCCCAAGCCAATGGCGAGGGGGGCAAACCAAGCCCATTCGCGCAGCCCGATCAGCCAGTCGCGGGCTTGCAGCCGAAAGTCATAGCCGATGCCGGGCAGATGGCGGACCACGAGATAGGCGTAGAGCGCGGAATCGATCAACAGCAGCTTGACGAAGTTGCTGCCGAGGCCGGGATAGGGGAAAGCTCCGCCCAGCCAATTGAGCATGATCGGCAGGCCCAGGGCAGGCAGCGCGATCAAGTCGGCCCAGAGCAGACGGGCCGCCGCATCTTCAGGGACACCGAATTGGAACAGGGCGGCGAGGCCGACGGGAATGGCCAGCAGGATCACGAAGATGTGGACTTGAAAGGTATGAGTGGCGGACGCGAAGCCGACATACGGCAGCACCAAGACGCTGGGCGCCACGACGCGCGCGGCGGGCGCCGTCAGCCAGCGCCGCAAGGGCGCGGCACAACCCCAACCGAATGCCCAATAGGGAAGAAACAAGCCCGCGAAGGCGAAAAAGCCGGCGGTGAGATGGCCGCCCAGCCGCACCGCCACGCCTTGCTCCTGCGCCACGAACCAAACCGCCGCCAGCAACGCCAGGTAAATCGCCACCGCCAGCACCGTCGCGAGCCGGCTGGGGGCGACGCTTTCAGAAGCTGTGACTATGGTGCTCATCGCTGCGCGGGGCGGCCGTATTGCACATAGCCACGCCCCACCCGCATGTGTCGTTGCAGGTGATTGGGCACGGCGACGGCGATGCTCAAAGCGATCAAGGTATGGGCGATGGCCAGCACGTAGATGGTGCGGTAACGGCGGAAGAGCTCGGTCAGAATCCAGCCGCCGACGAGGGTGACGGGAACCAACACGAGATTCGGCCAATGCGCCGCGGAAAACAGCAAGCCATTGGCGAAGACCGCTCGCCGGCCGCCAATCAGCCGCTCAAAGTGCAAGAAGAAGAACGATTGGGCGATGAACTCCTGAATGACGGTCCAGGCGGCGTAGCCGAAGGAATGGAAGTACACGTTGCTCGAGCCGTAGAGCCCATGCAAGGTGCCGACGCGAGCAGCCGCCCAGAGGATAGCGGCGGCCGCCGCCAAGGCCGCCGGCGGAATCCACCAGGCGCGGAGCGGACCCAATCCTACGATGCCGAGTTGACGCCATCGCGGCCGTGCCAGCAGCAGGAATAGGACGATCAGGCCGGCCGCGCTCCAGGACCAGACCGCGCGCGCCGCCGGGCCGCTCCAAAGCGCCCCTTCGATGCAGGCATAGACGACGGCGATTTCCGCCCAACCACGCCAACCGGCCGGCGCAGGGGGCCGGACCACGCCTTTTACCGCGCCTTCGGAAAGCGCCCCCGGCCCTAACACTTTCTCCACAGCCTCTGCGCCCATTCTAAATGGAGGCCGCGGCTAGCCTCGTGAGTTGCCGAGCGGCGGGACGATTGGCGGCCGAACCTACCAGCGACGTTTGCCGGCGCCGGCAGCGGCTTCTTCGAGCAGCCGCGTCAACTCGGCACGCGTTACCCAGAAGCGGTCGCCCTCGCCAGCCGGGGCGGCGGGGCCGTCGCTGGTAACCGGGCAGCCGGGCACGGGCTCGGCGGCGGTGGTGATGCCCTCGTACTTGCGGCGCGCATCCATCAGCTTCTCCACTTCGCGGCTGCCGAGCAGCACTTGCTTGCCCAGCAGGTGAGCCACCAAGGAGATGCGGGCAAAGTGCTCGACGGTTTCCATCTTGAAGTAGGCCCGCATCGGGTCTTCCGCGTAAGCGACGACGCCATGATTCGCCATCAGCAGCGCATCGAAGGCGGGGATCAGCGGCTGCAGCGCGTCGCTCAATTCCGGCGTGCCAGGCGTGCCGTAGGCGGCCAGCGGGACGCAGCCAAGCGCCAGCACGACTTCCGAGATCAGCGCTTGGTTGAGCGGCAGGCCGGCAGCGGCGTAGCCGGTGGCCACCGGCGGATGGGCGTGGACCACGCCATGGACGTCGGGACGCAGGCGATAGATCAACAAATGCATGGCCAGCTCGCTCGAGGCATTGCGCGCGCCCTGGAGCTTGCGGCCTTCCGCGTCGGTGATCACCAGGTCGTCGGCCTCCATGTAGCCCTTGCTCATCGAGGTCGGGGTGGCCAGGATGCGGCCATCCGGCAAGCGGGCGGAGATGTTGCCGTCGCTCGCGGCAACGTACTCCCGCTGGTGCAGGAGCCGGCCGATGTGCAAAATGCGTTCGCGCGCCTCGGCTTCGGAAACCATGCGCTCACTGTGGGATAGACGCCGAAGCCTGTCAAGGCGGGGCCGCCCATTCCCTGGCGGCCGCGGCGTCAGAACGAGGGGCGCGGGAATATTGCACAGCCTGGAAACCGCAGCTAATGGCGGCAATAAAAACTTCCGATTGGCCTGCGGCGGCCCGGCTAAGCGAGACTGAGTGCACCTCAAAGGCGGCGGCGAATGGGTTTCCGGCACGCACTCCGCCCGTTGCCGCCGCCGACCCCGTGGGGTAAGGCGAGAAGGAGAAGAAATGATCTCACCGGCCGACAACGCCTGGGTCCTGATCTGTACGGCCTTGGTGCTTTTGATGACCGGACCGGGCCTGGCGCTTTTTTATGGCGGCCTGGTGCGCCGCAAAAACGTGCTCTCGATCCTGATGCAGAGCTTCATGCTCATGGCGCTGATCAGCGTGCTGTGGGCGGTGATCGGCTATAGCCTCTGCTTCAGCCCGGGGACGCCGTTCTTGGGCGGGCTGCATTTTCTCGGACTGCGGGGCGTGGGGGCGGCGCCGAACCCGGCTTATGCGCCGACGATTCCGCAGTCCACCTTCGCGTTGTTCCAGCTCATGTTCGCGATCATCACGCCGGCGCTCATCATCGGCGCTTTCGCGGAGCGGATGAAGTTCAGCGCGATGATGATTTTTTCGGGGCTCTGGTCGCTGGTGGTCTATGCGCCGATGGCGCACATGGTGTGGGGCCAGGGCGGGCTGCTCAACGCCGTCGGCGGACGCTGGCCGACGCTCGATTTCGCGGGCGGCACGGTGGTGCACGTCACCAGCGGCGTCTCGGCGCTGGTGTGCGCGCTTTATTTGGGCAAGCGCTTGGGCTATCCGCAGAAACGGATGCCGGCGCACAACATGGTTCTCTCGGTGACCGGCGCTTGCTTGCTGTGGGTGGGCTGGTTCGGATTCAATGCCGGCAGCGCCTTGGGGGCGGGAGCGCTGGCTTCGAGCGCCTTCATCGCCACGCAACTGGGCGCCGCCGCCGGCGTGCTGAGCTGGACCTTCGCCGAGTGGCTGCATAACGGGCGGCCGACGGTGCTGGGCGCCATCTCGGGCGCGGTGGCCGGCTTGGTGGCCATCACGCCGGCTTGCGGCTTCGTCACGCCCATGGCGGCGCTGGCGATCGGCGCCATCGCCGGGTTCGTCTGCCGCGTGATGGTGGCGCACGTGAAGGAGCGCTTGGGCTACGACGATACGCTCGACGCCTTCGGCGTGCACGGCGCGGGCGGCACGGTGGGCGCGCTGCTGACCGGCGTTTTCGCCACTTTCGCGATCAACCCCATCTTCGGCGCCGGGCACGCGGTGGGCGCGCTCGAGGGGCACGGGCGGCAATTGCTCAACCAGTTGGTTGGGGTGGGCATCGCCTGGGGCGTGGCGGCGGCCGGATCGCTGGTTTTGCTGTGGGGCGTGGATCGTCTGGTCGGCTTGCGCGTCAGCCCGGAACACGAGGAACAAGGCTTGGATTGGGCGCTGCACGGCGAATTGATGCCGGAGTACGAGCCCATGCCCGAGCTTGTCGCGGTGGCCGAGAACACGGAGGATGCGCCTCGTCGAGCGGTGTTAGCATAGGCAGATGAATTCCCCCCTGGGCTCCTCGCGCGTCGCGCTGGCCATGGATTTGGACCGCGTCGAGGCGCTCTCGGCCGACCTCGAACGCATCGCGGAGGATCGCGATGCCGCCAGCTTGATGCGGTACTTGGTGGGACTGTTCAAGGCGCGGGTGCCACATTATCACTGGGTCGGCATTTACTTGCTGCGCGGCGACGAGTTACATCTCGGCCCCTTCGCCGGCAAGCCCACCGAACACGTGCGCATCCCCGTCGGCCAGGGCATATGCGGCGCCGCCGCCCGCACCAAGCACGCCATCATCGTGCCCGACGTGCACGCCGACGAACGCTATTTGGCTTGCAGCGTGGATACCCGCTCCGAGATCGTGGTGCCGATTCTGCGCGGCGCCCACGTGCTGGGCGAGATCGACATCGACAGCGATCTGCCCGACGCTTTCAACGAACACGATCAAGCGCTGCTCGAGCGTGCCGCCTCGCTGATCGCCGGCAAGATGGCCCTGGCGCCGCAGAGCGAGACCCTGGCGTTCGCCCAACCCGAACTCGTCAGCTAGCGGCCTGCCGCGCAAGGAGGCTTCATGCCCCGCCGCACCGTGCCGATGCCCGCGGAATCGGGCGAGGTCTTGCTCGAGATTTGGGCGGCGAACGAGCGCATGAACCGGCTCATCCTCGAGCAGCTCGACTCGCGCGCCTGGCGCGCGCGTCCGTCCGGCCGCGCCGGACGCACCATCGCCGCCATCTTCGCCCATGTCCACAACGTGCGGCGCAAGTGGCTGCGGCTCTCGGCGCCGCATCTCAGGCTGCCGAGCGAGCTCCATCGCGCGACAGTAACGCAAAAGCAGGCCAAAGCGGCGCTCGCGGCTAGCGGGCAGCGCTGTGCCGCGATGCTGGCGGATGCGTTGACCAGCGGCGCGGCGCGCGTCAAGACATTTCGCCGCGACGGCTGGGGGCGCGCGTGGCCTGCCGGCGCGACGATGGCCGCCTACATGCTTGCCCACGAGGCGCATCACCGCGGCCAGGTGCTGATGCTGGCGAGCCAGCTCGGATATCCGCTGCGTGACCAGGCCGGCTATCAGATCTGGAATTGGGACAAGCTCTGGAAGCAGTGCGGTTTCGGCTCGGGCCCGCGCTGAAGCGGCAAGGCGGCGGCGCCGCAAGCCGTTGGTTGCCGGGGAACGGAACTCGGCGTAAATTCGGCTTACGCCGCCGGCAGACGCTGCGTCCGACTGGGTAACCGATGGAACGGCTCGTGCAAGATCTCCAGTACGCGTTGCGCATGCTGGCCAAAAGCCCCGGCTTCACCGCCGTGGCGGTGCTGACTCTGGCCCTGGGCATCGGCGCCAACGCCGTGATCTTCAGCGCCGTCAACGCGATCCTGCTGCGTCCGCTGCCCTATTCTCATGCCGACCGCCTGTTCGCCGTGCTCAGCCGCTGGCCGCGGGGCGGCTTGCAAGAAGGCGTCTTCATCGGCGATTACCAACTGCTGGCGGCGGGTTGTCGCTCCTGCGAGAGCGTGGCCGCCTACGTCCCGGGCGCGGGCGGGAATCTTACCGGCGGCAGCCGGCCGCTGCGGGTGCGCACCGAGCAGGTCACCGCCGACTATTTTCACGTACTGGAGATGCCGCCCGAGCTCGGCCGCGCCTTCACCGCGCAAGACGAGCTGACGGGCGCGGCGGGGGTGGCGATCTTGAGCGACGCGTTGTGGCGGCAGCGATTCGGCGCCGACCCGGCGATCGTGGGCAAGGCGATTCATCTCGATGGCGCGCTCTATACCGTGACGGGCGTGGCGCGGCCGCACTCCGACCCGGAAGCAAGCACCGAGCTATGGACCGCGCTCCACCCGGACGATCCGCGGGTGGCGCGGCAAGGACCCAATATCGGCGTAGTCGTGCGGCTCAAGCCAGGCGTAAGCGCCGGAGCAGCGCAGGCGGAAATGAACTTGCTGGCCGACGCCTACAATCGCCAGCATCCGAACCCATACAAAGTGGGGCTGGCGCTGCGTGGGCTGCAAGCGGACCTAGCCAACGACATCAAACCGCAGTTGCTGATGCTGCTCTACGCGGTGGGCTTAGTGCTGCTGATCGCCTGCGTCAACGTCGCCAATCTGCTGCTCTCGCGCGCCAACGAGCGGCGGCGGGAAATGGCGGTGCGGGTGGCGATCGGCGCCGGGCGGGGCCGGATCGTGCGGCAACTGCTGACCGAAAGCGTGCTGCTGGGCCTGATCGGCGGCGGCGGCGGGTTGCTGCTGGCGTGGGCGGGCTTGCCGTTATTGTTGCGTTCGGCGACGGGAGGGGCGGGGGAATTCTTCTCCGGGCCCGGGCTGAGCCAGATTTTCGCCGCCAGCCCGGTGCGGCTGGACGGCCGCGTGCTGCTCTATGCCCTGGGACTCGCCATCGCCACCGGCATTCTCTTCGGGCTGGCGCCGGCCTGGCAGGCGGCGCGCGGCGACCTGCACGCCAGCTTGAAAGAAGAGGGGGCGCGCGCCGGGGGCGGGGCGCGGCGGCGACGCACGCAGAGCACGCTGGTGGTGGGCGAGGTGGCGCTCGCCTACGTCTTGCTGGCGTCCGCGGCGCTGCTGATCGCGAGCTTCGTATATCTCGCGCGGTTGAACGTCGGCTTCGACACCCATCACGTACTCACCGTCGACACATCGCTGAGCGGGGCGCGCCGCGCCAGCGCCGCGACCGCCAACCGCTACCTCGATCAAGCCATTGCCAGTATCGAGCGCTTGCCGGGCGTGACCTCCGCCGCCGCCATCGTCGGCATGCCGCTGGTGCGCGGCATGAACGACGGGTTTCGCGCCACCAGCAAGACGCCGGAAGGCTACGCGCAGATTCTGCCGGTGACGCCGGAGTTCTTCGCCACGCTCGGCCTGAAAATCGCGCAGGGCCGCGGGTTCACCGCCGCCGATAACGCCGGCGGCGAGCCCGTATGCGTGATCAGCCCGGACCTGGCGCGGCGGCACTGGCCCGACGGCAATGCGGTTGGCCAGCAGATCGTATTCGACAAGCCGTATCGCGTCGTGGGCGTCACGGCGCCGGCGCGCATGATGGAGTACGACATGGGGCAGATGGAGAATCTCTATCTGCCTTTGTCGCAGTTTCCCGACCGGGCATTGGATTTGGCGGCCGGCTGGTTTCCGATCGCGGTGCTGGTGCGGGCGCAAGGAGATCCGGCGCAACTGGAGCAGCCGGTGCTGCGGGCGCTGGAGGCGGTGGATCCGCAGCAGCCGTTCTTCGGCGTCAGCACCCTCGATCAAGTACGCGGCGGAACGCTGGCGAAGTTTCAGTTCGTGGTGTTGCTGCTGGGGCTATTCGCCGCGGTGGCGCTCATTCTTGGCGCTATCGGCATTTATGGCGTGATGGCGCATGCGGTGGCGCAGCGCACGCACGAGATGGGCATACGCCTGGCGCTGGGGGCGACCAGAGGGCGCATCATGGCGCTGGTGGTGCGCGAGGCATTGCTGCTGGCGGGCATCGGCTTGGGGATCGGCGCCGCGGCCTCGGTTTTCGCCAGCCGCCTACTCACGGATATGCTCTATGGCGTCCGGGCCAACAACGTCTGGATTCTCCTGGCGGTGGCAGCCGCGCTATTGGCGGTGGCTTGGGCGGCTTGCCAAGTACCCGCACGGCGGGCGATGGGGGTGGACCCCAGCGAGGCCCTGCGCCACGAATAGCGGGCGTGGCGATAGGCGGCGCATAGTGTCGTTGTCGGTCAGCCGGGCTTGCTCACGCGGGGCATCACTTGGCGCTCCGCTGCGCTTCGCTTCCGCGTACGCAGCGCCGCCCGGCTGACCGCCGCCTCGCTCTGCTTGCCTCTCGCCACGCTCATATGCCCTCTCAGCCGCCGAGCGGCCTTCCCGCGGAAGTTGGCGGCGGGCGCGGCGATAAGCGCTGCCGCGTGGGTCATAGCTCATGGCTCATGGCTCATGGCTTGAAAGTGGCCTCGATTCGCCGCCGTGAGAGAATCTGGGAGGCATGCCCTCGCAACTCCTGCGTTGCAAGTCCATTGACAGGCTGATCGCGGAATCCGAGGAGCCGGAACATCGCTTAAAGAAAACGCTGGGGCCGTGGAGCCTGACCGCGCTGGGCATCGGGGCGATCATCGGCGCCGGCATCTTCGTGCTCACCGGCACCGCGGCCGCGGGCGAGTACTCGCTGGTGCCGCATTGGTGGAAGGCGCAGGCGCTGGACCTGATCCTCAACCTGCTGCGCCACGGGACGGTGAGCAGCGCCATCATGCACGGGCGCCCGCCGGCCGGTCCGGCGATCGCCGTTTCCTTCATTTTGGTAGCCATCGTTTGCGCCTTCGCCGGCCTTTGCTATGCCGAGCTGGCCTCGATGATCCCCATCGCGGGCAGCGCTTACACCTATTCCTACGCGACGCTGGGCGAAATCTTCGCCTGGATCATCGGCTGGGACCTGATCCTCGAATACGCGGTCAGCAACGTGGCGGTGGCGGTGGGCTTCGGCGGCTACTTCAAGGCGGAGCTGGCGCAGTTCGGCCTCAATCTGCCCGACAAATGGTCGAATCCCTACTGGAATACGCCGGGCTCGCCGCAGGGGTATTTCAACATCCCCGGCTTCTTGGTGGTCATGGTCTTGACCATGCTGCTGGTGCGCGGCGTGCGCGAATCGGCGCAGACCAACAACATCATGGTGCTGATCAAGCTGGGCGCCATCTTGACCTTCATCTTCGCCGGCGCTTATTTCATCCGCCCCGCCAACTGGCATCCCTTCGCGCCGCAGGGATTCGCCGGCATCCTGAGCGGCGGAGCGATCATTTTCTTTACCTATATCGGCTTCGATTCGGTCTCGACGGCGGCCGAGGAAGCGCGCAATCCGCAGCGCGATATCCCGATCGGCATCATCGCTTCGCTCATCGTTTGCACGGTGCTCTATGTCGGCGTGGCAATCGTGCTGCTGGGCATGCAGAAGTACACGGTGTTCCGCACCGGCGACGCCGCCGCCGCGCCGGTGGCGTATGCCCTGCAGGTGGTGCGCGCCGATCCCCGGCTGCAGTTCGTGATCATCGTCGGCGGGCTGATGGGGATGCTCAGCTCGCTGCTGGTCTTCCAGTACGGGCAGACGCGGATTTGGTTCGCGATGTCGCGCGACGGATTGTTGCCGAAGATCTTTTCCGCCGTGCATCCGAAGTTCAAGACGCCGCATTGGTCCACCTGGATCGCCGGCTTCGCGGTGGGCATTCCCGCCGGGCTGGTGAGCATCAGTGACGCCGCGGACCTGTCGAATATCGGGACGCTCTTCGCGTTCCTGCTGGTTTCGCTGGGCGTGCTGCTCTTGCGGCGCCACCAGCCCGAGCGGCCGCGCGGCTTTCGCGTGCCCTTCGTGCCGCTGTTTCCCTGGCTGGCAATCGTCTTTTGCCTGGTGCTGATGATGGGCCTGCCGATCGAGACCTGGCTGCGCTTCGTGATTTGGCTGGGGATCGGCTTGGTGATTTACCGCTTCTACAGCCGCCACCACAGCGAGTTCGCGCAACGGCCGCCGGCGCCGGCCTCGCCCGTTTCGACGAGTCAGAGTTCGTAGCGAGCTCTGGCCCGCAGAGGGGGAGACCGCCCGCGCCGCGGATTGCGGCGGACGACGGTGGGCATCCTGGGGAAAATCAATCACTTACCGGATACCTTCGCCGCTCGGCGCAGACGCGCGCATTGGTCTCCTCCCCCGATGGGGGGAGCTGAAAAACAGGCCACCTATGTACGATTCAGAATTTCCGGCCGGAGTTGGCTGGCCGCGGTGAGGCGGGGATAAACAGATAAGAATCTGGCCCGACGGTTTGGACGAAGGCATTGCCCAGGCGGTCCAGCACCACCCTTGCTAATCGTCGGCCATCCGTGAAGGGCTGGCGGGCGGCGCCGGAAAGCACGACCTGGCAGCGGCCCGGTCTGCCCTCGTACAGAGCGTCGTCGGCCACCCACCACGAATCACCCTGGGCGTCGCTGACTAGATTGCTGGGCGGTGGGGTGTCGCACCCGACGGGAGGGCGCGGGAAAGCGGCAAACGCGGGCACGCTGCGGGCAATCTTCGGCGCAGCGACATACGAGATTTCATGCCAGCCGCCAGCGGTCCATTCCCAAGTTTGTCGCACGGGCTGGCCGATGTGCCTTGGCGGATAGCGCAACGCATCGAGCGCCAGATGGCCGGCGGCATCGAAGAACGGCAGGGCGCCAGTCTCTTGCCGAAACGGCAGGTCGCTCTGGTTCCATAGATGCCAACGGCCGGCGTCGTAATAGTTGACGCCGCCGCATCGACCGACGAAAACCAGGCGCGAGTCGGGTCCATAGATCGGGGCCAGGAAGCGTAGCGAGCGCATGAAACGCACTCGGCTGGGTTGCGCGGCCAGGGCCCCATGATAGTCCGTAAAAACGTGCCAACGCCGGGCAGCGGGGTCGAACACGCCCATCGGGCCGAGACGGCAATCGGGAAGCAGCCAGATGCGACCGCCCGTATCGGACGCGACGCCGACGATGTCGGTCCGCGACACGCCGGCGGGGATCATATGAAGCTGCCAGCCGCTCCCATTCCAATCGGCGAGAATCGCGCCCGGCAGCAGGCTCCACAGCCGGCCGGATGGGTCTTGGGCAAGCGGCACCTGCAGTGGCAGAACCCGGAATCGTCCGCCGGCGGCGGGCTCCCCGGCCTGTGGTGGCGAAAATGCCGTGGAGCGGTCGGGGTTGATGGCAAGCACCGTACCGTCGGGCAAGGAGTAGAGCTTCTGGGCGGCGGCGACCGGCACCGCTTGCCGCCAGCCGAAGCGGCGCGGCCGCCCGGAATCCGGCAGCCACCATAGCCCGCGCCCGCTGGCACTGAGCCAGACGCCGCCCGGACCGGCCGTCATAGCGCCCGTGCTGGTGGCGATTTGCCAGAGCAAGCGAGTCCAGGCGCCGCCACGAAATCGCCAGAGCGTACCGCTCGCCTGCCGAACTACCGGGGGCAGCGGGAAAGCAGGGATATCGCAATCGCTCCAGGTCAGCACTAAGCGCCAATCCCCGCTAACGAATACGCGGCGCACGTCGGCGAACGCGCCCGCGACCGGCGCCGCAATGAGGCTGGCTCGATCGCCCGCAAGGTCGACGGAATACAACCCGCGCCCCCATACGGCGGCGGCGAGGTGGTCGCTGTCCCAGCGCCATAGGCCCGCGAGCGGGCCCGCGGGCAAGCCTGGGATTTCCGGCAGATAACGCACCGTCGTCCCGTCGGTCACCGCGAAGCCCCGCAGCGCGGGCCCAGTGGGGCCTTCGGGGTTGGTCGAGGACGAGTAGATCCATACGTGGCCTTGGCCGTCGCTGACGGCTTGGGACGGTTGAAAGCGGGGGAAGGACAACCCCGATGGTCCTTTCAAGAACTGCGAAGGGTCGAAGCTGTAGATTCGATCGAGTTCGCCATCGGCTCGCAGTCGATAGACTCCCGGCCCTTCGCCCGCGATACGCTCGCCGTTGCGGTATTGAGCGCCTATCTCGCCTGTGACCAGGACCACGCCATCGCGGACGGATGCGGCGGCCAAAACCGAACTCAGAATTGCCGGTGGGTTGGCGAGAGAGCCGGGGCCAGGCGGCAGAGAAAGAGAATAGGTTGCGATCTGTCGCAGTTCATCGCCGCGGCGCCATTGGAGGATTTCGTCTTGCGCCTCTTCCGAGCGCCACACGACCAGCACGCCGCCATCCCAGCCGGGCCAAAGCGCGACGGCGCCGGGACCGGAACCGGTTGCGAAGGGTGGGCCATTGTAGGGCTGCGGCGCCGGCGGCCGCAAGGGCGTCCAGCCCTGCGGCGTCCAGAACGAAAGCAACTGCGGCTGAAACGCCCGCCCGCCGATCGCCCATGCGCGTCCAGTGGCGTCCTGAAGACTGCTCTCGATCGGGGCCGGATCCGCGCCCGGGATCATTGCTCGCGACGGCGCGGCGGCGGGGCGGCCGAGCCGGCACTCGGCCGCGATTACCGGGGCGGAGGCCAGCGCGGCGGCGGAGAAAGTTGCCGGTAGCACCGGCGTCCATTCGCACTGGGCGCGCAGGAAGGTCGTTCCGACATGCAGAAATCCGTCACCCACGAGGCCGGCGAGGTAGCGGGAGAGTTCGACCCGCCTGCCCGGCAGCCGGCGAGCTATCACGATCGCGATGCGGCCGAAGCCGACTGTGAACAGCTGGCTGAATGCCCAGGCTGACGTCGCTCCCAAAATCAACTGATACTTCCCTCCCGGATCCGAGGCGTCGCGGGCGTAGATCGAGAGCCGGCAGTTGCCACCCGGCTGGCAGCTCGTAGCCAAGGCAAGGCCAGTCTGGCCGTTCACGAAATTCAGCTCCGTCGCATGAGCGTTTTCGAACTCCATGCGCCCGGCCGCGTTGGACGGCAATTCGGTCGCGAGTTCCGCGTATTCGCCGGGCGTGGCGCTGTCGAAGCTGGCCGAGTGGCTCATGGCAGCGCAATACACGCTCGCCGGATGGCCTTCACCGCACTCGAGTCCGGGCTTGGCCGTGAACTGCCCTCGCGTGTAGCCGAAGGCGTTCACGTCGCTCTGTGACGCACCGATGTTCCAGTAGCAAGCCAGGCCGGGCACGGCGCCACCCTGCGGCACGACCGCGCAACCCCAGCCGCCAGTCTCTGGAGCGATCGCGCGCATGCCCTGCCGCGAGGGCGCGAAGAGCATGATCGGACAATTGCCGGTGGCGCCGCACTCGGGCGACCCGGCGAAATAGACCACGAAGGCCTCGCCAAAGGCCCCGAGATGAATCCGCACGGCCTTCATCCGGGCGAAGCGCCCGAGATCGGGGCGGGCGCCGATCGCCCGCTCGAGAGCCTGATATTCGCGCGGCGTGACCGCCTTGGACACCGCTAACATCGGCGGCAAGCGGAAGGGCTTGCGCAGGATACGCGCGGCGCAAGGCGCCAACGCGGCCACGGCCATTAGCAATACCCGAGCGGCTCCCGCGCGGCTCATGGCGGCGATTATAAGCCGGTTATCGTAGCGGAGAGTTTCGGCGGGACGGGCTTGGACGGCGCTCCGGCGGCGAAGGCTGGCAGCCCGCGGCGGCGGGACGCACCGTCGTTAGTGTTGCTCTTCCAGGTGGAGCAGGGCGACGGTTTCGAGGTGGAAGGTTTGGGGGAAGAGGTCGAACAGGTGGAGGGCGTCGAGGCGATAGGGTGCGGCGGCGAGCAGTTGCTTGAGGTCGCGGGCGAGGGTGGCGGGATCGCAGGAGACGTAGCGGATTTCGCCGGGACGGGCGGCAGCGATGGCGGCGACCAGCGCGGCGCCCAACCCGGCGCGGGGCGGATCGGCAACGAGCAGATCGAGCGGGCCGGCGGAGCGGTCCATGAACTCGGCGACGGAGAGGTCGTGGACACGCACGCCGGGCGCGGCGGCGAGGTTGCGGCGCAAGCTGGCGACGGCGGCGGGTTCGTGTTCGACGGCCGCGATGGCAGCGAAGCGCTCGGCCAACGGCAGAGCAAAGAATCCTACGCCGCTGAAGAGATCCACGGCCCGGCCTTCTTCGCTTGGCGCTGCCGGCGGGGCGGCGACGACTGCCAGCAATTCGTCGAGCAGGAAGCGGTTGGCCTGGAAGAAGGCGCCGGCCGCCACCCAATAGCGGCGAGCGCCGACGGCGTACTCGAGGCCGCCCTCGCCGGCGATCACTTCGCGGCCGGCAGGGGTGGCGAGAGTGAGCGAACGGCAACTGGGCGCCGCGTCCAAGAGTTCGCGCGCATAAGCGCGCTCGAAGACGCCGGCGGCGGCGGCTTCGACCTCAACGCTCAGGAAATCGCCGGCGGCATCGCAAAGGATCTCGACCTCGCGCAGGCTTTCGGGCGGCGGCGGCAGCGGCGCGATGGCGGCAATCGCCGCCTGAATGACGGGCGCGGCGATCGGGCAGCGCTCGACCGGCACCAGGTCGCGGCTGTCGCGGGCGAAGTAGCCCAATCGCGGCCCTGCGGCGGCATGGCTGAAGCGCAGCCGGACGCGGTTGCGATAGCCCCAAGGGGAAGCGGCGTGGAGGGCGATGGGTCCGGACCAGGCGATGCCGCCGGTGCGGCGGAGCGTTTCGCGCAAGATCTCGATCTTGAGCTGGGCCTGGTCCTCGGCCGGCGCGTGCTGCCACTGGCAGCCGCCGCAGCGGGCAAAGTATTCGCAGCCGGGCGCGACGCGGCGAGGCGAAGGCGTCTCGACGGCCAGGAGGCGGGCGCGGTCATAGCCGCTATGGCGCTCCACGAGCGCCACGCGCGCTCGCTCGCCGGGAAGGGTGAGCGGCACGAAAACGGCCTTGCCGTCGCGACGAGCCAGTCCGTCGCCGCCATAGACGAGACGAGTGATTTCGACCGTGGCCTCTTCGGCGGCGGCGGCGGGAACGATTTTCGGCTTGCTCATGAAAGATAGAAAAGGCTCAGGCGAGGCAGGCGGTAGCGCTCGAGCAGCCGCTTGCGCAGGAACTGGCGCTCGATCATCGCCAACTGCTCGGTCTTGAGCTGGCGGCGATAGGGGGCCAACTCGCGCTCGTATTCGGCGCGCGCCGCGGCCAAGTCCGCGGTCGGAGCGGCCGACTGCAAGGCGGCGAAGAGGCGGTCGTCGAGCGCGGTCAGCCAGCGGTCGAGCTCCTCAAGCGAGGGCGCGGGGGTCGAGGCCGGAGCAGCCCAGGCGGCGGCCTGGGCGGCGAGGTCGGCGGCGATTTCGGCAGCTACGGCATGCGCCAGCGGGGGCAGCGCGGCGGCGGCGATCTGGTCGCGCGCGCCAGACAGGAAGGCGGCGATCTTGCCGCGCTCGAAGCCGGCGGGCTCGGCCGCCGGCGCGGCGGCGCCGTGGCCACCCACGGCGGCTTCCTTGGCGGCTTCGGCGGCGCGCATCACGGCGGCGGCGCAATAGGCC
>JBOGKX010000075.1:0-22048 GCA_050746125.1 Terriglobales bacterium
CCGCGACGGCTCGCACCGTGGTCGCTCCCTCGGCTTCGGCGTGGCCCAGCGCTTTCGTTTCCTCGACGATCGTCCCGGCAGCACGGCGCGCCGTTTCATCATCTCCGGCGCCTGCTGGTTCTTGGTGGCCACCATCGTCGGCCTCACCGCCGCCACCGAACTGGTCGCCCCCGACCTGGTGGGGGCGCGGGCCCTGCTGTTTCCCCGCATCCGCCCGGTTCACGTCAACACCAACGTTTTCGGCTTCCTCTCCATGCTGCTGATCGGCTGCATGCTCTATGCGGTCTGCCGCCTTTCGCGCGCCCCGCTTTACAGCGAGCGGCTGGGCAATCTCAGCATGTGGATCTGGGACTTCGCCACGCTCGCCGGCATGACCACGATTCCGATGGGCTTCACCCAGAGCCACGAGTACGCGGAATACGTCTTTCCCATCGACGTGGCTATCGTGGTGGCGCTGATTCTCCTCACCTACAACGTCTTCCGCACCCTGGCGCGCCGCAAGGAGCATTTGCTCTACGTCACCGCCTGGTACGCGATCGGCGCCTTCGTCGCCACCTTGGTGGTCTATTTCCTCGGCAACGTGATGTGGCATGCCAAAACCGGCGCGCTGACCGGAATGAACGACGCCGAATGGAGCTGGTTCTACGCCCACAACATTTTCGGCACCTGGATCACGCCGCTCGCGCTCGGCCTGTCGTATTTCTGGATCCCGCGCGAATCCGACAACCCGCTCTACAGCCACGCGCTCAGCCTGCTCGGCTTTTGGCCTTACTTTGCCTTTTACCTCCAGGTCGGCACGCATCATTTGATCGAAGCACCGGCGCAGCCGTGGCTGAAGCTGATCGCCGAGATCAACAGCGTCGGCCTGCTGATTCCCGTCTACGCCTTCTTGACCAACCAATGGCTGACGCTGCGCGGCCGCTGGTGGAAGGTTCCCGACTCGGTGGTTTTGAAGTTTATTTTCGCCGGCACGGTCATGTACTTTTTCACCTCGACCGAGGGGTCGCTCGAGGCTCTGCCCAGCTTCCAGCGCATTGCCCACTTCACCAACGTGACCGTGGGCCACGCCCATCTCGGCCTGCTCGGCTTCGCCGGCTTTATCGCCTGCGGCGCCGGCTACGGCGTGCTGCGCGAGATGTACGGGGAAATCTGGAGCGAGCGGCTGGCCCACCTTCAATACTGGCTGATGCTGATCGGCATCGGCGGCTTCACCTTCGTGCTCACCGGCGTGGGGTTGCTGCAAGGCAGCGCCTGGCGCAATGGCGAGACGGTGTACCGCGTGCTGCCGGAGATTTTCTCCTTTTATGTCGAGCGGGCGGCGTTGGGCTGTTTCATCGTGGCCGGAGCGGCGATCCAGGTTTACAACTACGTCCGCACCGCGCAAGCGTACCGGCAACTGCCCGAAGAGCGCTTCTTCGCGCTTGAAACGGCTGGCGCCGAATCGTTGCGCCCGCCGGCGGAGGTGCCGGGAGATTAGTCCATGGCGATGACCCCGCGCAGCGTCGGCTTGGGGATGGCGATCCTCGCCACCTTCACCAGTTGGGCGGTGCTCTTCCTTCCCGGCCTCACGGCGCCCAACGCCCCTTCCGACATCGTGCGGCCGCTGACGCCGTTGGAGCGGCTGGGCCGCGTAATTTACATCAAGAACGGCTGCATTGGCTGCCACAGCCAATATGTGCGCCCGAGCGATTGGGATTACAGCGCGCTGCGGGTCTCCGAGCGCGGCGACTACATCTACGACCGGCCCCACCTTTTGGGCTCCGAGCGCACCGGGCCGGACTTGTCGCAGGAGGGCGGCCAGCACACCGACGACTGGCAGCGCGCGCACTTCATGGATCCCCGCTACACGCGACCCGCCTCGATCATGCCCCGCTTCTCTTTCCTGACTCCGGCGAAGATGGAGGCGCTGATCGCCTACGTGCAATCGCTCGGCGGCACCATGGCCGATTCCCGCATGGCGCGGCAACGCCACTGGCATGCGCTGCTCGCCGCCGCCTTTCACCGCGGCGAAGACTACAACGCCGACTACTTGTATAGCTTGGTCCCGCCGCAATGGGCGACCATGCCCAACCCGTATCCCGCCACGCAGGTTTCCCTGGCGCAGGGGCGCTTCGTCTATGAGCAGATGTGCATCAATTGCCATGGACCGCTCGGCGACGGCAATGGCGCGGCGGCCGAATGGCTCGATCCCAAGCCGTTCAATTTCACGCTGCTCAAGCGCCATCGCTGGTCGGGCGGCTTGATCTATTACCAGGTGATGAACGGCATCACCGGCAGCGCCATGCCCTATTTCAAGGAAGATCTCGAGTCCGCCAAGATCTGGGACGTGGCCAATTACGTGGCCGTGCAATTCATCGGCAAGAACATCGACTCCGGCAACGACCTCAACGGCATACCCGTTTCGCGCGAAAGCTCGCCGCCGGCCGAACGCCCCACCCACCCGGGCGCCCGCCAGCAGCCGGTCGCGCCCTCGCCTTATCCGCCCCATCCCCCGCAGCCATGACCCCCCGCGCCTGGATCCTGCTCTTCATTCTTTCCATCACCGCCAGCGGCGAGGCCATGCTTTGGGCGCTGGCCAACGGCCAGTTCCGCGACGTCGAGCGCGGCCGCTTTCTTCCGCTGCGCCCGCCCGCCGCCGCCCCCGCCCGCGCCTTCCGGCGCCATCGCCTGCGCCTGGCTCTCTACCTGGCCGGAATCGCCGCCGTGGCGCTCGTTTGCCTATGGGCGCTGGGGGCGGTGCTCTTGCAGGCCACCCTGCTGCAACCCTAGCAGCATGCCGCCACGGCGCCGGCCGTGCCGCGCTTCGGACAACAGAAGCCAGCCGCAAGGGCATCTGCCCCGGGGGGACGCCCTTTATGGGCATGTTCGACTGGCTGACGAACCTTCACCGCCTGGCGCTGAGCGTGTTCTTGGGCTTCGCGGCCGTCGCATGGGTCAGCATGGCTTTTCTTGCCGGCCGCGGCCGCCCTGCGTACACCGATGCCGATCATGTTTGGGGGCCGATCGAAAATCACGCCGATTGGGTGCGCGAGGCCCACGCGCCCATTCCCCTCTTCCTGTGGTACTGGATCGTGCTGGTTACCGGCTGGGCCGTCCTCCTCACCGCCATCGTGATTTGGCACGGCTATTACTACTGATCTCCGATCTCCACAATGCACCGCCTCGACCACCGCCCTTGGCAGCAACGCGTTCGCGACCATTACGTGGTCTGGGGTTACATCCTGGGCCTCTCCGTGGGACTGCTCGTCTGGGCCTTGATCGCCTATGCCGCGATCGGCAACGAAACCATCCACGAATTCAAGTACTACATTCCCAATCCCACTCCGGCCGCCGTCCCCTATAACCAAGTGGACCATCGCGCCGGCCAGCAGGCGCAGTGAGATGACTCCCGAGAGGCCTCCCCAACCTTATGGCATTCCGCCGCGGCAGACCACCGCCGAAATGCTGCGCGATTTGGCGCGGCAAGCCGTGGCCTATCTGCGTGAACTGAGCAAGCTGGCGCGCGCCGAGGCCGGGGAAAAGGCGCGCTTCATAAGGGTGCTCGTCGGCTCGCTGGTTATCGCCGCTATTTTCGGCGCCTTGGGCTTTTTCTTTCTCACCGTTGCGCTGATCGCCGCCATCGCTTACGGAATCAACAGTTGGGGCTGGGCGGCGTTCATCGTCGGCATCGCCTATTCTCTCGTCGCCGCCCTCGTGCTCTTGCCGGCGGTGCACGCCCTGAGCAAGGGCGCGCTGCGCTTCAACCGCACCGTATCCCGCGCCAAACAAGACGCGCAGTGGGTCAAAGACAAGCTCGCCGCCTAGGAAACGAACATGAGCGCCTGGCCCGCCGCTTCATTCCGCCCCGGCCGTGTCGCCCCACGCCGCTTGCAGCGGCGCCTCGGCCTTATGCGGCACGCTGCCGCCTGGCTTGCCGCCGCCGGCGTCGCCGATAGCTCTTACCTGTTGCTGTTTCAAACCGGCGCCATCCGCCACATGTGGTGTCCGTTTTTCGGCGCTGGGTGCGAGCGCATCAGCGGATCGCGGCTGGCGAATCCGAAGGGCGTTCCCGACGCGATCTTCGGTGTGATCGGCTATGCGGCGCTGGGAGCGCTGGCGCGGCGCGGCCCGCATGACCGCTACCGCGGCCGCCCGGCGCTGCCGCTCCTTTGGTCCGCCACCGCGGCGGGCGCGGTGGGCGTGAGCGTGATCTTGACCTGGATGCAGTGGCGCCACTTCAAGACGTTTTGCTTCTGGTGCCTTACGTCGGCGGCGCTAACCACCGCCATCTTTCCGCTGACTCTGCCGGAGGCGCGCCTGGCCGGCGAGCAGGCGAAAGCGCGGCGCCGCGCAAGCGCCGCTCGTTAAAATTCCCTTTTCATCCATGAGATAGCAGGGCCGGCCGGCGGCGGGAGGCAAGGGCCGCGCCACGATGCGGTAAGCGCCGGGTCCCGCCGGCGCATAAAAGTAGGCGTAGCCAAAGTGGCGGAATGCGTTGCCGCGTACGTGCAGCGGCTGGCCCAAGCCCAGCATGTTGCCCCTGGCTCGTAAGTCGGACAGGCGGGGAGAAAAGCCGGCGCCAGGGTGGAGGCTGGCGTAGTCCATCTCCGCCGCCGTTAGAATGCGCAGGGTATTGGCGACGCTTTGCGCCGTCTCCCGCTGTTGCGCGCGCGCCAGCGTGGGGCGCAGCCAATAGCGGTAGCCGGCGGCGCCGCCGGCCAGCGCGCCCGCCAAGCTCGCCGCCACCGCCGCCCAGGCCACGCGCCGCACCGCGTCCGCCGCCTGGCCGCCGGCCGCTTCGCCGCGCGCCGCCACGTGCAAGCACCATAGCGCCCCGGCAATTCCCACCACGCCCAGCGCGCCGTCGCTGACGCCGCCGAGCAGGCCGCCAAGGAGGCCGCTAAGGAGGCCAACGCCCAGCGCAATCAGCGCCGGAACCGCGCCGCGACGCCGCAGGAACGGCCGTGGCGCGGGCGGCGCGCGCCACGCGCCGCACTCCGGACAGCGCGCCGCTTCCGGCGGTACTGGCGCCGAGCAGTTCGCGCACGGCGCCTCGATTCGCAGTCGCATCGGCCATTGGGATGAGCCGCCGCCAACCCGAGTTGTACGCCCGTTTAGCCGTCGTGCTTCAAGCCAAAATGCGGCCGACGCCAGCCGCGCCGCCCTGGGCCGGCAGGGAGGCCGTCCCTACACTCGGACGAAGGCGGGGCCTAAACGATGACTTCTTTCGTCTTATCCCAGCGCACGACTCTGTTCTCGCGATAGGAAGTTACCGCCATGCGGCAGGCGATGGCCGAGCGAAAACCGATCTCCATGGGACAGTTAGGCTGGCGCCGATCGCGGACGCAATCGAGAAAGTTGGCCATGTGGCGCACACTAATATCGGAGTTGCCGACGATGTCGGGGCGAGCGGCGTTCTCTTCCGGACCGCCCGATCCCGCCACGACCGCCGTGCCGTGGTTGGGGACGAACTGGACGCGCTCGTCGGCGCGCAGGATCGTGCCGGTAAAGCCCAGCAACTGCTCCTTGATGCCCCAGTGCGCGCTGCCGAAGCCGGAGTTCCAGTTGAAGATCAGGCCCTTGTCCTGCTTCATGCAGACATTCATCGTGTCGGGAGGCTGCATGTCGGGCGAGAAATAATTGCCTCCCGTCATCGAAACCGACTCCGGGATTTCGAGGCCGAGCGCCTTATACCAAAATCCCACCTGGTGCACCATGTTTTCGAAACAGTTCCCGCCGGAGTAATCCCAGAAAAACCGCCAATTGATGAAGCGCTCGGCGCTGAAGGGGTGCCGCGGCGCGTCTCCCTGGAACAAATCCCAGTCCACGTGCGCGGGCGTGCAGTCCGGGGGCGGAGTACGCCGCCAGCCACCGTAGGCGTGATCCCGGTACATGAAGGCGGTCAGCGCCGTGACTTGCCCGATGGGCTGGTTCTGCGCATAGTTCCGCACCGCGCCGATGGCGTCGCCGCTGGTGGATTGAATGCCGATCTGGGCGATGCGATTGGAGGCGGCCAGCGCCGCCCGCATCCGCTTGGCCTGCCCCAGATCGAAGGCCATGGTTTTTTCCTGATAGACGTCCTTGCCGGCCTCGATGGCGGCGACGAAGTGGATACCGTGCAGGTGCTGGGGCGTGGCGATAATGACCGCGTCGATGCTCTTGTCCGCCAGCATGCTTCGGTAATCGCGATAAAAGCGAAATTCGCTCGCCAAGCCCCGCCGGCTCAGGATGCGCTTGAGTCGCCCTTCTTGGCGATCGAAGACGTCGGCGACCGCCACCAACTGCGTGTTGGGCAGGCGCAAGGCGTTCGCCAAATCCTGGCTGCCGCGCCCCCCGGCGCCGATCAGCGCAATGCGAATGCGATCGTTCGCGCCCAATGCGCCTCGCGGCCCGATGGCCAGCGCGGCCGCCACCGCGCCGGCGGCGCCCAGAAAATCGCGACGGCTCGACATGTTCCCTTCCCTCCTAGCGACCTGCTGACCTGCTCCCGCAGGGGTGAGTGTAGCACCACGCCCCTCGCCACGGCGGCGGGCAAATGCCAAATCCGCTAAAACCCTGCTACTGCGAGCGCAGAATCTCCGCCGGCGGCAGCCGGGCGGCGCGCAGGCTCGGCGCCAAGGTGGCCGCTACCGCGGTGACGAGAAAAATAGCGATCACTAGCAGAAATGTGACGGGATCGGCGGAACTGACTTGATAGACGAAGGGCGTAAGCGCTTGCCGCAGGAGCAGGGCGGCAACGACGCCGATGGCGATTCCGGCTGCCGCCAGCTTGAGCCCGCTGCCCACGATCAAGCGCAGCACGTCGGCGCGGCGGGCGCCGAAGGCGATGCGCACGCCAATCTCGGCGCGCCGCTCGGCGACGGAATAAGCCATCACGCCATAAATGCCGAGCGCGGCCAGGAACAGCCCCAATCCCGCGAAAGCGGCGATCAGCGCGAGATCGAAGCGCCGCGGCGCGATGTCGGCGGCGACGAGCTGCTCGCCGGTTTTGACGTCGGAAATTGGCAGGCCCGGCGCGATGCGCCGCATGGTGGCCAGCGCGGCCGTGCGCAGCCCTGCCGCGTCGCCGTGCGTGCCGGCGGCCACGTAAAATCCGCCATAGATGAACTGGTCGAGGGCCGGCGAGAGCTGGCCGAAGGGTATGTAATACGCCGGCTGGTCGGGCTCGTCGAGCGAGACGGTGCGAGCGTCGGCCAGCACGCCCACCACCGCGCGCTCGCCCACGTCGGCGAAGCCGGGGGCGAGCGGACCGCCGAGTTCAAAGTGCGGCCGGAGCGGATCCTGGCCGGGGAAATACCGTCGCGCCAGCGCCTCGTTGACGATGACCACCGGTGGCGCGTGGGCGTCGTCGGCGTCGGAGAAATAGCGCCCGGCGGCAAGTCGGTACCCGGCGGCCTCGAGGTAGCCGGGGCTGACGATGCGGACCAGCGCGTCCGGCGCGTTCGACATCGAGGTCGGCAGCGGCCGGCCGGCGATGGTGAAAATCATGTCCGAGCCGCGCGACAGCGGCAGATCGGTCGTCGCGCCCACCGCGTCCACGCCCGGCAGGCCGCCTAGCGCGCGGCGCATGGCCTCGATCAGCGCATTCTGTGCCGCCATGCCGCCGTGCGCCTTGTCCAGCGTGACACCGAAGGTCAGCAGCCCGCGGGTGCGAAAGCCCGGGCTCTCCCCATACAGGCGCGCGAAGCTCTTCAGCATCACGCCGGCGGCAAACACCAGCACGACGGCCAGCGCCGCCTCGGCCACTGTGATCGCCCGCCGCGCGCGCGCCGCTTGCCGTCGCCCGGTCGCGGCCCGCTCGGTGAGCAGCCCGGCCACATGACCCTTGCGCAGTTGCAGCGCCGGCACCAGCGCGCAGGCCAGCGCGGCCGCGCCGCTAATCCCCACGGCGAAGGCCAGCACCGCGGGATCGAGCCGGATCGCCGTCACCGCCGGCAGCGCCGCCGGCGCCAGCGCGAGCAGCCCGGGCAGCGCCAGCCAAGCCAGGAACACGCCCGCCGCTCCGCCCGCGGCGGCCAGCAGCAGCGTCTCCGCCAGCAGTTGCCGCACTAGATCTCCGCGGCTCGCCCCCAGCGCCAGACGTACCGCCAGCTCGCGCTGCCGGTTCGCGGCCCGCACCAGCATCATCCCGATCAGATTGGCGCAGGCGATCAACAGCACCAACGCCACCGCGCCGAACAGCAGCAGCAGCGCCGGCCGCACCGCGCGGGCGATCGCGGCGCGCAGCGGCACCAGCGTCAGTTCTTGCGCCGCGTCGCTCTTCGGATATGCGCGCCGCAGCCGGCCGGCGATGAGCTGCATCTCCGCCTCGGCGCCTTCCGCCGTGCTGCCTGGCCGCAGCCGCCCATATAGGAACACGCCGTGTACCGAGCGCTGCGTGCGCAGCGCCGCCGGCAGCGCCGCGAATGAAAGGGGCATCAGGAGCCGCACGGGCGCGTCGAAGACCAACAGATGCGGCGGCAGCACGCCGAGGATGCGATAGTCCTCGCCGTTGAGCCGCAGCATCTTGCCGACTGCGCCCGGGTCGCCGCCAAATTCGCTTTGCCAAAAACCGTGGGTCAATACCACGACCGGATATTGGCGCTCGGCTTCCTCCGGCGAAAAGCCGCGGCCGAGCACCGGCGCCAAGCCCAGCACCGAGAAAAAGTTCGGCGTGGCGCGGGCCGCCAGCACCGCGCGCGGCGTGGCGCCCGGCGCCGTGACCGTCATGACGCCGCCGAAACTGGTCGCCGCCATGCCGGCAAACGAATGCGCTTGCGCTTCGATGTCCTCGATGTCCGGCACCGATTGCCACGGCAGCGTGGGCGGCATACCCACATCGCTCGCGCCGATGCTGCCCCGCGCATACACGCGATCCACGCGGAAGACCCGATTCGCGTCTGCGAACGGCAGCGAATGGAGCAGCACCGCATAGACGACGCTGAATAACGCCGTGTTGGCGCCAATTCCCAGCGCCAGCGTCAGCACCGCGACCGCCGTGAACATCTTGCTTTTCGCGAGCGACCGCCATGCAAGCCGAAACTCTTGGCCGAACATGCCGTGGACCACAGCATGTCACGGGCCCATGGAGGTTATCGCTACGCTTCACATAATGCAGAACTTAGCGGCGCCTTTGGCCGCGGGCCGGTGGCGCCCGCGTTCGCCCCTGGGACGCGGTGTCCGTATTCGGACACACCGCCGCTACCCGCCAAGTTCGCAGCGCAGCAGCAGAATCGGTGCACGCATGAAATCGCACGCATCGATTTCCTCCCGCGCCCGCTGCACGCTCGCCTCGGATGCCGCCTCCGTCGTCACCACGAACGACAGGCGCGCCTTTTCCATCCCCGGCTCCTGCGCCACCGCATCGATATTGATTCCCTGCGCGGCCAAAATCGCTGCCACCCGCGCCAGAATGCCCGGCCGGTCGGCCACCGTCAGCCGCAAGTACCACTGCGCCGGCGGCGGCGCGGCGCAGGCCGGCAACTCCTCGCTGACGGCGAAGCCTGGCACCGGCTTGGCGCCCAGCCGTCCGGCGGCGCGCGCCGCCGCGATCTCGATGAGGTTGCCGACCACGGCGATGCTCGTCGCCGGCCCGCCCGCGCCGGGGCCGAAGAATAGCTGTGTGCCGATGCGCTCGCCGATCAGCATCACCGCGTTGTTGACCCCCGCTACCCGCGCCAGCATCGAATCCCGCGCCAACAGCCACGGCCGCACCGAAAGTTCCACCCCGCCGTCGCCGCGCTCGGCGGCGCCAATCAGGCGGATGCTGCCACCCAGCGCGCGCGCGTAGTGCACGTCCACGGCGGTCACGCCGCGGATGCCTTCGCGGCTGATGCGCTCGGGCCGCACCCGCGCGCCAAAGGCCAGCCGTGCCAATATCGCCAGCTTGTCGCGCGCGTCCCACCCCTCGACGTCGAACGTGGGATCGGCTTCCGCGTAGCCGGCGCGCTGCGCTTCGCCCAGCGCCGCCTCGAAATCCAACCCCTCCTGCTCCATGCGGCTCAGGATGTAGTTCGCCGTGCCGTTCAAGATGCCGCGCACGGCGCGCAGCCGGTCGCCGGCCGCGCCCTCGGCGATGGCGCGAATCACCGGCACGCCGCCCGCCACCGCGGCTTCGAAACCCAAGGGCAATGAGCGCGCCTGCGCCAGGGCGAAGAGCTCGTCGCCCTGCGCCGCGAGCAAATTTTTGTTGGCCGTCACCACCGGCTTGCCGTTTTCGAGCGCGGCGCGCACCACCGCGCCGGCGGCCTCGACGCCGCCCATTGTTTCGACCACCACGTCCACGTCGGCGGCGCCGACCACGTCGCGCCAATCGTGGAGGGCGCGCGCGCCGCGTGGCACCGCGTCGGCGGCGATTTCGCCGCGGCGGCAAACCGCCGTCACCGCCAGCCGCTGCCCGGTGCGGCGCAGAATGTCGTCGCCGTGCTCGGCGATGGTCTGCGCCGTGCTGCGGCCGACCGTGCCGAAGCCGATGATGCCGACGCGCAAAGGTTGGGATGCGGTTCGCGGCATGATTGTCATTACGCTGGCTTCCATCCCCAGCCGGCGCCGTGCGGCGCAAGCCGCGTGGCGATCAGCTCGGCTTGCAGTCCGGCCTCGCGCAGGCGGGCCGCCGCGCGCTGGCGCAGCCGCGCCAGCGACACGCCCCGCGCCGGCACCAACAGCACCGAGGGCCCGGCGCCGCTCAGGCACACGCCCGCTGCCTCCGGCGTCCCCGCCAGCGGTTTGAGCGCCGTCAAAAGCGGACACCGCCGCTCACGATAAGGTTCGTGCCAGTGGTCGCGCATGCCCGCCGCCAGCAGCTCGCGGCGGTCGAGCAAAAACGCCGCCGCCAGTTGCATGCCGGCTTGCAGGTTGGCCACGGCGTCGGCGCGCGAGTAGGCTGCCGGCAAAATCGCCCGCGCCTCTTCGGTCGCCAGCGGCTGGCGCGGCACCGCCAGCAGCAGCGGCCAGCGCGGCGCGGCGCCGGCCACCACCGCCCACCCGCCGCTCTCCCCCTGTGGCGAGCGATCCCGCGGCGCCACGCAGACGAAGCCGCCATGCCAGCAGGCGGCGGCGTTGTCGGCGTGCCCTTCGCGCCGCGCCGCCGCCGCCAAAATGCGCTCCGCCGGCCAGCGCAAGCGCCCGAAGTGCGCCGCCAGTTGTATCGCCGCCAGCCGCGCCGCCGCCGACGAGCCGCAGCCTTTGCCCAGCGGGATTTCATTGCGAATGCGCAACGCCAGCGGCGGCGCCGCCACATCCGCTTCCGCTAGCACCTCGCGATAGGTCTCGAGCAAGAGGTTGTTCTCGAGCGCGGCGCAGAGGCCGCGATCGCGGCCGGCGGCGCGCAAGCTGAAGCGCTCGGCGGCGCGCGCCTCGATCTCCAGCCACAGATCCAGCGCGCCGGCGGCGGCGTCGAAGCCGGGGCCCAAGTTGGCCGAGGTGGCGGGCAGGCGCAGGCGAAGCGGCGGCGCGGGCCGCGCGAGGGCGGTTCTCATGAGGTTCGTTCCCGGCTCTCGAGCAGCCGCAGCACCGCTCCCGCGTCGGCGTCGAGCGAAACCGGCGCCCGCCGCAGCCCGGGCAACGCGGCGTCGATCGCCGCCGGCCGTTCCTGGGCGGCGAAGTCGTCGAGTGGTAGCTTGCCCTCGTGGAAGCGCAGCGTGTAATCCGCATCCTTGAGCAAATGCCCGGTGAGGATCAAGACCACCGAGTCGCCGGCGGCGATGAAGCCGCGCGCCGCCAGCCGCTTCAGGCCGGCCAGCGTTGCCGCCGAGGCCGGCTCGCAGCCCAAACCCTCGGCGCCGATTTCGGCCTTGGCGGCGGCGATCTCGGCCTCGCTCACTGCCAGGCATTCGCCGCCGGTCGCCGTCAGCACCTGCGCCGCTTTCTTCCACGACGCCGGGTTGCCGATGCGAATGGCCGTCGCCAGCGATTCCGCCCGCCGTGGCTCCAGCTTCTTGCCCCGCGTCGCTTGCCAGGCGCGCGCCAGCGGGTCGGCGCCCGCCGCCTGGATCACCGAAACGCGCGGCACCCGCGCCGCCAGCCCCCAGTCGCGCAGCTCGAGCAGCGCCTTGCCCAGCGCCGCGCCGTTGGCGAGATTGCCTCCCGGCGCCAAGATATGGTCGGGCAACTCGCCGCCCATCTGCTCCCACAACTCGAGCGCGGCGGTCTTTTGTCCTTCCGGCCGCAACGGGTTGACGGAGTTGACCAGATACACCGGGGCGCGCGTGACAATCTCATCCAGCACGCGCACGCAGCCGTCGAAGTCCGTGCGTAATTGGCAGGTGAGCGCTCCATAGTCGAGCGCCTGCGCCAGCTTGCCCCACGCGATCTGCCCCTCCGGCACCAGCACCAATCCGCCCAAGCCGGCGCGGGCGGCGTAGGCCGCCATCGACGCCGACGTGTTGCCGGTCGAAGCGCACGCCACCCAACGAAAACCCTCCTGCCGCGCCCGGCTCACGGCCACTGTCATGCCCGTGTCTTTGAACGACCCGGTCGGATTCATTCCCTGATGCTTGGCCGCCAGTCGCGCCACGCCCACCCGCTCGGCCAGCCGCGGCAACTCGTAGAGCGGCGTATTGCCTTCCGCCAGCGTCACCACCGCCTCGGCGGCGACCAGATCCGGCAGCGCCTCGCGGAAACGCCACACGCCGCTGCGATCGAGTGGCGCATCGGAGCCGCGGCGCTCGCGCCACGCCGCCGGCAGCGCCGCCGCTCGCGCCGGCGGTGGCGTCACCACCTCCAGCACGTCACCGCAGGCGGCGCAGCGAAACCGCCCGCCCGCCGCCGCGCCGCGGGCGCCGCAGCCCAAGCAACGCGTGGCTATGGACGAACTTTGAGTCACGGAATGTTTCGATTGTAGCCCGGCCCTGCGCCGCTTTCCCCTGCCGCACGCTTCGGCTAGTCTCTTGGAGATGCCGCGCTCGCTTGCCCTCTGCGCATTTCTGTTGATCGGCTGCCTAACCGCTGCCGCGGCAACACCGCCGCCTGCGCCCGCAACGCTGCGTCCTGTGCGGCCCGTCGAGTCGCCTATCGTCCTCGCTGCCTCGCCCCCAATGGGATGGAATAGCTGGGACTCCTTCGCCACCTCGATTGACGAGGCGCAGGTCAAGGCCACCGCGCGTTTTATGGCGCGGCGGCTGCGCCGCTACGGCTGGCAGTATGTGGTCATCGACGAGGGCTGGTACGAAGCCGCCGCGCCAGGGCGGCCCGAGAGCGAGCGGCTGGTCATGGATCGCTACGGCCGTTACCTTCCCGACCCGGGGCGCTTCCCCTCCGCGCGGAATGGCGCCGGACTGAAGCCGCTCGCCGACTACATTCATTCCCTCGGCCTGCGTTTCGGCATACATATCCTGCGCGGCATCCCACGCCAGGCGGTCGAGCGCAACTTGCCTATCGCCGGTTCGTCGTTTCGCGGCGCGCAGGCGGCCGACCCGAGCGACACCTGTCCCTGGAATTCCTTCAATTACGGCATCAAGGCCGAGAGCCCCGCCGGCCGGGCTTATTACGACTCCATCGCCCGCCTCTACGCCGGTTGGGGCGTGGACTTCGTCAAGGCCGACTGCATCGCCAGCCATCCCTACAAAGGCGGCGAGATTCGCGACTTGAGCCGCGCCTTGCGCGCCACCGGGCGGCCCATCGTGCTCAGCCTCTCGCCGGGGCCGGCCCCATTGGCGCAGGCCGATGCGCTGAGCCGGTTTGCGTCCATGTGGCGCATCTCCGATGACGTGTGGGATCTTTGGCGCGGCGGCGCCGGGTTTCCCCAAGGCATCGTCAACCAATTCGCGCGCGCCGCCGCCTGGGAGCGCTACGCCGGCCCGGGCCATTGGCCCGACGCCGACATGTTGCCGCTCGGCCCGCTCCAGCCCCGCCCCGGCTGGGGCCGACTGCGCGCCTCGCGCCTGACCGCCGCCGAGCAGCGCACCATGCTCACCGCCTGGTGCATGTTTCGCTCGCCGCTCATGATGGGCGGCAATCTGCTTTTAGCCGGTGCCGACACCTTGCGCCTGCTCACCAATCCCGAAGTCATCGCCGTGGATCAACATTCGGTCGAGAATCGCGCCCTGCCCGGAGCCGGCCCCGACACTGCCGTCTGGCTGGCGCGGCCGGCGCGCGGCGCGGGCTACTATCTGGCACTCTTCAATCTCGGTGATCGGCCGCGGACGCTCGCCTACGGCTGGCGCGCGCTCGGCCTGCCCGGCGCCCGCTATGACATTCGCGACCTCTGGGCCCGTCGCAATCTCGGCGCTGCGCCTCGCGTGACCGCCGCGCTCGCTCCTCACGCCAGCGCCCTCTACCGCCTCGCCCCGCGCTAGCGCTCACCCCAACACCGGCAGCCCGATGTCGGCCAAATACCGATACGTAGCGTCGTAAATTTCCGGCGCGCGCGTCGGGTCGCCGGCGCTGCACTGCGGGACAAAGATCACCACGACTACGCCCCTTGGCGTCCGCCGGGGCTGTCGCTACTCCTCGGCGGCCGCGTCTTCCGGCGCGATTGTCGGCACTTCCTTCCCCGCCAGAAAATCCCGCGCGAGCCGCTCAATTTCCTCGGCAGGCGACTGGTTGGGCTCGAGTTTTGCGGCCCAGGAGCGACCAGGGTGAAGGGTATCCCACCTAGAGCACTGCTGGCGAGAACGGCCGCCACCAGGGTCGTGGTTGCCGAAACCTTCGACGACCAGATTCCAAAGGGGCCGGTACCGTGCGATCAAGAGTGTCTCCCCAAGCGGAATCCAAATATCCTCAACAACCAGATATCGACAATGAAAATCCGAAACAGCCAAAGCATCGACGCTTTCGATCGACCGCGCGTGCTGCGAGAGACGGTTAAACAGAGCTGGGCCCGCGGGTAGGCCCAGACCAAGGCGTTCTCCCTTGCGAGCGCCGGGGGGCACAGCCTTTCCAACGTAAATTGGCTGCTCGAAGCGTCCGCCGGCATTCCGCTCGCGGATCGGCTCGTAGATCGGGAACGGCCCAAGATAGTAAATCGCGTATATTCCGGCTCCGCTGAACCCCGCCTCGGGGGGAAGCGGCACAACCGGCCGCCGGATAAGCGCAGCCGCGACACTCCCGCCGAGATTCATTTTGTCCAGCGGGTTATACGGCAGCAGTTGTTCCGGCATTGGCCTGCGGATCGGCGCGACGTAGCGTCTCCACTAAATGTTCGCCGATGACACGAGCCAATGAAACGGGAACAGCGTTACCAATTTGGCGCATCGACTCAGTCCAAGACCCAGGAAACACAAATTCGTCTGGAAAGGCCTGAATTCTCGCGCACTCGCGCAGGGTGAAGTAGCGCACCGCCCCGTACCGCTCCGCTAGCATGTTCTCGCCGCCCGGGACCCCGTGGTCGCCGGCCTTGAGCGTCTTTGCCGGATGGTCCAGATCACTGCCAGTGTGCCCCGCATAGCGCCTGGCCCCAGGGACCAAGAAATGGCAAAGGGCGGGCTCCTCGGCGCCGCGTAAGCGGCTCGGCTTCGGGAGATCCGAAATAGCGTCGCGCACGGTGCGCCAGGGCTCGCGCGCGGGCGGAAAAAGGCTGAGCTGCTTGAGCCGGGCCCCCCAACCGGGGCCCGGCTGCGGTCTTAATCGCTTCGGGACGCAGTGCCGCTCCCAGTAGCCACCCGAGATCCATTTGCTCCAAATCAGCGACTCGAAACCGTGAGTCGGCTTCGGAAAGCTCCACTCCACCGACAGGTCACCCCGGATCGCGACGATAAAGACCCTTTCCCTTCGCTGTGGCACCCCGTAATCCGCAGCGTTGAGGTGCCGAAATACGACCCTGTAGTAAAGTCCGGACCTCCTGCCCGAGGTATGGTAGCGCTCCAGGCGACCCAAATGATCGAGCCAGCCCTCGTTCGGCTTCGCGGTGAGCTCTGGGTAGGCAACGCTCAACTGGACGTAGCTAAAGTACCGAGCGAACCCCCGTCGGAGAAGCCCTCGGACGTTCTCAAGCAAGACCGCCCTTGGCCGCAGATGGCGGACAGCGCGCGCCACCTCGGGGAACATGTTCCGCTCGTCCCGATCGCCGGCATGCTTGCCGCCAATCGAGAACGGCTGACACGGAACGCCAGCGGCCAGGAGATCGACAGGACATCGCACCGCGCCGTAGTCGAACTCCCTTGAGTCGCCCTCGAAAAGGGGCCAGGCGTCAGCCCCGAGCCGCCCGCGGCGCTGGTTCTCGCGAAGAGTTTCGCAAGCTTGGTGATCGCGCTCGATCAGTGCCGCGTGCCGAAATCCCGACTCAGCAAGCCCGAGCGCCAGCCCGCCCGCGCCGACAAAAAGCTCAACACTGTTCATCGCGCCGCCATGAACCGCCGGATCCTGCGCTCCACCAGCGCCGGGTCCCGAGTCTCGCACTCCCAGATAATCTCTACCTTCCAGCCCAGGCGCTTCAACAACTGAATATTCTTGAGGTCGCGCCGTCGGTTCCCTCCCAGCTTGGGGGCCCAGAACGCAACCCGTGACTTCGGCATTCGCGCCTGTCCGCATCCTGGGTGGCGGTGCCAGAAGCAGCCGTGGACGAAGACCACCCTTTTGCGAGCCGAAAAGACGAGATCAGGTCTCCCGGGCAGCCAAGCCACATGCAGGCGATACCGAAAACCCGCGCGGTGCGCGACGCGGCGCACCGCCATTTCTGGCCCGGTGTCCCGTCCCCGAACAAGCGACATCCTCAGGCTGCGCTCGCGTTTTGAAAGCGTGTCCACCAGTGGTGCAATGCTATTTTAGCCGGGGCAGCGCCGCGCAGGGACAGCGATAAGCTGCAGCAGCGCGCCGTCCAGATCCGCCGTCGCCGCCCGCAGAATTTCCATCTCGGCTTCCCAGGCGCGGCGCTGCTCCGGCCGGTGCTCGAACTCCGTCCGGAACGCCGCAAGCGACGCGCTGTACCAAGCCCGCTCCAAGCAGGTCCAGCTTGCCAGAACCCGCCTCGCCGCTCAATGCGAGCCCGGCCGATTCGCCCGTGCCGCGCCGTCGTGCCGCATGCCTACTTCCGGCTGGGGTCGTCTTGCGGATTTACATAGGTAATCTGCAGAGGCGATTGCCCGTGGATCTGCACAACCGTTTCGCCGCTCGCTTGACCGAAGTGATGCACGCCCCTCTCCATAATGGCGAAACTGCCGGCGGGATAAGCGTTCAACTTCGCCTCGTCGAACCGATCGCCCATGCCGACCCTGAACGTTCCCGAAATCACCGTCACGTTCTCGCGCTTCGGATGCCAATGCGGTGGAAAACGATAGCCATCCGGCATTTTCAGGCGCACCGTATAATCGCCGGTCGTGCCCATCGGGTCGCCTTGCAGCACGGCCAATTGCGCTCCCGGCGGCACAAACGCCGGCGGCGGCCCGAAGTTCACCATGCCGGGGGTAAGCGCGCTCTTCGTCTGCATCTGCGTCGCGCCGGCCGCGGCGACGTTTCGCGGGCCGCCAGGCGCGATCCACCAGACCGTCGCCAACAGCAGCGCCGGAATTAACCACAGACCCCGTTTCATAAACATTCCTCCTTCGGCAAGGACGGCCGCGCCGCCTTGTTGGAGTAAACATCGCGCCTTTGCCGGGCTGCCTCAATAGCGGTTCTGCTCGCGCCGCAGTCGGGCCGCTGCTCCGGCCAGCCCGGCAGTCAACCGACGGGCGGCGCGGCGTACACGGCGGGATCGAACCGTTCCATGTAGGCCCGCGGCTTGGCCAGCGGCTGAAAGCCGAATTGTTTGTACAAGCCCTGCGCGTCGCGGGTGACGAGCATCCACCGCCGCAGCCCTTGCAGTTCCGGATGCGACGCGATGCACTCCATCAGCCATTTCGCCAAGCCGCGGCCGCGGAATTCCCCGAGCACATAGACGTCGCACAGGTAGGCGAACGTCGCGCCATCCGTGACCACGCGCGCGAATCCGATCTGTGGGCCGCCGCAAAACAAGCCGAAACAGAGCGAATTGCGCACCGAATTCGCAACCGTGGACCAGGGAATGCCCGCCGCCCAGTATGACTCCTCGCTCAGAAACCGATGGATCGCGGCAAGATCCAATCGTTTCCGGTCCGTCGTGATGTACAATTCGCCGCGGCGCCATTCCAAGCTCGGCATGGCTCATTTTAGGCCCGCGCCGCGCAGCGAGAAGCCGCGCGCCGAGCCGAGCGACCGGCTACGAAGCCCGGCGCCGCTGATCGCCGCGCCTGATCAGCTTGACCGCGCAGACTAGCCGTGCCAACATCGGCTCTGTTGCGGCGGCGCTGTTGGGTGCGGCGGCGGCGCCGGGTTCGAGTCCAGGTTGTGGCCATGCCAAATAGCTCTCCCACTCTGCTGCGCTCCGCGGCTTCCAATCCGCAATTCGACGTAATCGTGGTCGGCTCCGGCGCCTCCGGCGGCTGGGCCTGCAAACGGCTTACCGAGGCCGGCCTCAAGGTGGCGCTCGTGGACGCCGGCCGCCAGCAAAGCGACCGCAATTTCACCGAGCATGAGCCGGAGTTCAAGCTCAAATACCGCAATCGCGCTCCCGAGTTGATCCGCAAAACTCGTCCCGTGCAGAAGGATTGCTACGCCTGCATGGAGTACAACTACGACTGGTTCTGCAACGACATCGAAGAGCCTTACACCACCTATCCCAGCATGCCCTTTAGCTGGCAAGGGCGGCTGCGCGTCACCGGCGGGCGCACCAACGTCTGGGGCCGGGTGAGCCTGCGCTTCAGCGACCTCGACTTTAAGGCCGCCTCCCACGACGGCTTCGGCGAGAACTGGCCCTTCGAATACAAGGACCTGGCGCCCTATTACGACATCGTCGAGCCTTATGTCGGCATCACCGGCATGAAAGAAGGCATCCCCTGGCTGCCCGACGGCCACTATCAAACGCCCATGGGCCTCTCCTGCGCGGAAACGCAGTTCCGCGAGCGGGTCAAGGCCAAGCTCGGCCGCACCATCACTCTCGGCCGCTCCGCTAACATCACCCAGCCCACCAACGGCCGCGCCCCCTGCCACTACTGCGGCCCTTGCGAGCGCGGCTGCGTCACCCATTCGTACTTCAACGCCTACTTCACCACCGTCGCCGACGCCATGCGCACCGGCCGCTGCACCCATATCGCCAATGCCATGGCCTATCAGGTGCTGATGGATCCCGACCGCAACCGCGCCCGCGGCGTTCTCTACATCGATCGCGTCACCCATCAGCCCAAGGAGGTGTACGCGCGCGCGGTGGTGCTGGCGGCGCAATCGCTGGAGTCGGTGCGCATCCTTTTCAACTCCGCCAACCGCCAGAATCCCAATGGCCTGGCCAACAGCAGCGGCGTCCTCGGCCACTATTTGATGGATAACGTCATGGGCGGCGGCGCCTCCGGCCAGTTCCCGAACCTCAACTCGGTGGCCGGCAACCCCAACGTCAATGGCCCCAACCGCCCCGCCGGCATCTACGTGGTGCGCTTCCGCAACGTGCCCGGCTCGGCGCGCTCCAAGGAATTCATCCGCGGCTACGGCTACGAGGGCGGCGGCGGCGTGGACTTCAACTGGAATGCCGGCGGCTTCGGCGAGGCCTACCAGCGCGGGCTGATCGACCCGGTGAATTCGGTCGGCATCGGCGGCTTCGGGGAAAGCCTCGGCCATTTCGACAACTACGTCGAGCTCGATCCCGACGTCAAGGACGTCTTCGGCATCCCCGTGCTCCGCTTCCACATGACCTATCGCCAAAGCGAATTCGCCATGGTCGAAGACATGGCCAATTCGGCGGCGGAAATGCTTGCGGCCGCCGGCGCCAAAAATATTCGCACCCACGCCCGCCCCTCCACGCCGGGCTGGGCGATTCACGAGGTCGGCATCGCGCGCATGGGCGACGATCCTACTCGATCCGTGCTGAACAAGTTCGAGCAAACCCACGATGTCCCCAATTTGTTCGTGAACGACGCCGCCAGCTTCACCTCCGGCCCGTGCCAGAATCCGACCCTGACCATCATGGCGCTCTCCGTCCGCTCCTGCGACCACCTGATGGAGGAGATGAAGCGGGGCGCGATCTAGGAGCGGTCGCGTGTCGCGGCTTGCTTGCTGGCTGGTTTGGACCGCGGCCCTGGCGCTGCCGCTGGCCGCTCCGTCGCGGGCGCGCGGCCAAGCCGCCGATCCCGCCGCCGCTTTCGCGCGCGGCAAGGCCGCCCTGGCGCGCAACGACCTCCCGGCCGCCGAACAGGACTTTCGCGCCGTGCTTGCCGCCGATCCTCACGCCACGGCGGCGCTGGTCAACCTCGGCGTGATCGAAATGCGCCGCCGGCAATGGCAGCGCGCCCGCGCTTGGCTGCGCCGCGCCGCGCGCCAGAAGCCCGAGCAAGCCGGCATCCAGCTCGATATCGGCCTGAGCTATTTCCGTCAAGGCGACTACAACGGCGCCATCGCCCCGCTCGCCGCCGCGCTCGCCCGGCAAGACAGTTTTCAGGCCCGCTACCTGCTCGGCCTGTGTGATTTTTTTGGCTCGCGATACGCCGACGCCGTGCGCGTGCTTGTCCCCCTCTGGCCGCAAGCCAACCGCCAGATCGAATACCTCTATGTCCTCGGCGTTGCCGCCGACGACGCCCATGACGCCGCCTGGCGGCAACGAGCCATGGCGCGGCTCGTCGCCCTCGGCCAAGACACGCCGACGTTTCATTTGCTGATCGGCAAGGCCTACCTCAACCATCTCGAAAACGACAAGGCTCAGACTGAATTCCAGCAGGCCGCGGCCGCCGATCCCAAGCTGCCCTTTGTTCATTTTTATCTCGGCATCGTCGCCCAGCGCGAGCACAAGTTCGCCCAGGCGCGCCGCGAATTCGAGCGTGACATCGCTCTCGAGCCCGACGTCGCTTTCAACTACGATCACCTCGGCGCGGTGCTTGGCGACCTGAACCAAAACCAAGCCGCCGCCGCCGCTTTCCACCAGGCCTTGCGGCGTGATCCGCGGCTGGCCAGCTCCTACTTTGGCCTGGGCAAAATCGAACTGCGGCAGCATCGCGATCGCGAAGCGTTGGTGGCGCTCCGCGCCGCCGCTCGCCTCAGCCCCGATAGCGCCAGCGCCCATTATTTGCTGGGACAAGCCTATTTGCGCTCGGGCGATCGCGCCGCCTCGAAAAGCCAGTTCGCCGTCGCTGCTCGTCTGCGCCAGGCCGTTCGCGATAAGTTGGAACTGGAGATCAGCGGCGAATCATTGCCGGCCCGCGCCCTCGCTCCCAACCCAAAATGACTGGCGCGGCGATAAGCTTCGGCGGATTCCCGCCCCGAATGTAACGGAATTACCCAAACTGGCCTCGAAAAAATTCCCGCCGTCACATTTCTGCAACATTTGCCTTCTATGCTCTGAGTCGTGCCATGGCTTGCTCCTTCAGGCGGAGCTGCCCTTGGTTTTACTCCCTAGCTCCGTGTCTTGGCACTTTTCATAGGCCCCGCGGGTTCTTGCCCGACACGCGGGGCCTAAAATTTTTCTAGGCGCGGTGATCGGCGCCCACCCCGTTAATCTCGGCAGTAGATTCTCGTCATCAAGGGCTTGGCCAAAAGTAGCGAGCCACGACGTCCTGCGCTGCCGGCGTGTCGGCGATCACTCGCACGTGGATGACGATTTGCAGGTTGCGCTCCTCCCAATTGGCCGGCGCCGATTGCATCGCGGCGGCCAGTAGCCTCGGGTTGGTAACCAGTTCCGAGGCAACGTGACTGCATTCGAGCGGGGCCAAGCGGAGCGCCAAGCAATGCCGCGAGCAGGGCGAGGCGCCGGCAACGAGGCCGACGGAGCGTACCCAGATGTACGTGAAGGAGGCCGAGCGACCGGCAACGCCGGGCTCCCCAAGGCGCATCGGTGCGCCTTGGGGTGGAACGAAGCCCTGCGAAGCTTATCGCCCCGCCCGCTCCGCAACTGACGCCGATTGGCCGCCGGGCCCACCGCAACTCCACTTGAGCGGGGCGAGAAGCGAGCCGGGCGAGGCCGCAGGCTGCGAGGGGCGGGAGGTATACAACTACGTATCCGATCCGCCCCGAGCAGCCGAGAACGAAGCCCTGCGAAGCTTATCGCCCCGCCCACCCCTTAACTGCCGCCAAAAGGCCGCCGGGCCCACTGTGAGAACGCACGAGCGGGGCGAGAAGCCAGCAGGGCGAGGCCGCAGGCTGCGAGGGGCGGGAGGAATACACC
>JBOGKX010000076.1:0-3168 GCA_050746125.1 Terriglobales bacterium
GCGAGGACCAAGGCGACAGGCGCCTTGTCGAACGACCGAGCGCCTGCGCCCGCCTCAGCCACCGCTTCAGGCTGGCCGGCGCTCGTCGTCCGCCTGCTGGCGGTAGTGGCGGTCGAGGGACTCGGCAGCCTGCCGATCGGCCGACTCGGGCACGTGGGCGTACAGCTCCATGGTCAGCTTGGAGGTGGCATGCCCGGCGCGCCCCTGCATCACGCGCGGGTGGACGCCGATCTCGACCATCGTACACATTCGGGAATCCCGTCCGACTCGGTGCGCCGGCACCGGCGCGGCGCTGGCGATGACCCGCCGGACGGTGCTGGACACGCTCGAGAAAAGCTGGTAATCACAATGCTGTGGTTCGACCGTGTCGCCAGTGCAAACGCCGAGAGGACGAGATCGCTGGTCTCCGCGAGGAGCTGGCGGGCGTTCGGGAGCAGCTGTGCCTGCTCGGCGCGGAGCGTGACGAGCTGGCGGCCCGGCTCGCCAGTTCCGAGGCGGCACGCGAGAAGCTCGGGGGAGAACGCGATCGCCTCGCTGCTCGCTTGAAGCATCAGCTGCGGCACCGCTTCGGCAGGCACTCCGAGCGCGGCGGTCAGCGCGGCGAGGACGGCGAAGAGCGACCCGCAGACAACACGGGCGCCGCTTCGGGTAAGACCAAGCGCCGACGCGGCCAGCAGCCCGGGCGCCCCTCGCCCAGGCGGCGCTCCTACGAGCACCTGCCGACCGAAGAGGTCCCCCACGACTTCGCAGAGCGTCCCTGCTGCCCTCACTGTGGCGAGCCCTACGAGCCCTTCGACGAGCAGTCCTACGAGGAGATCCACTTCGAGGTGCGCATCGTGCGCCGCCTGCACAAACGGGCGAGCTATCGACGGCGGTGCCGCTGTGTGCAGACCGCCGGCGTCGTGACGGCTCCATCGCCGCCGAAGCCGATCAAAAAGGGCCGGCTGTCGATCGGCTTTCTCGCCCGGCTCGTCTACTACAAGTTCGGCCTCGGCCTGCCGCTGTCGCGCATCGTCGCCTTACTCGGCGTGGAAGGAGCACGGTTCTCCCCCTCCAGTCTCGCCGGCGCCCTCAACCAACTGGGCGGGCTCATCTCGCCTTTGGCAGAGGAGATCCGGTCCCACAACTCAGCCGATCCCCACCTGCACGTCGACGAGACCTCCTGGAAGGTGTTCGTCCTCGTCGAGGGCAAGACCAACCACCGCTGGTGGCTGTGGGTCTTCGTGGGAAACGACAGCGTCGCGTTCTACCTCAAGCCCTCACGCGGCCGAGACGTCGCGATCGAGCACCTCGGGCTGGAAAAGAACGACGACGGTCGCCTCGAGCTGCCCGGGGGGCGAGAGCTGCTGCTATGTTCGGACTTCTACAGCACCTACCAGTCCCTCGGCGCAGAGGTCGAGGGGCTGCACAACGCCTGGTGCTGGGCGCACATCAGGCGCTATTTTCTGCGCTGCGGGGACGGCCATGCGGTCTGTCGGGCTTGGTCTCAAGCCTGGGTCTGCCGCATCAGGGCGCTGTACCGCTCCTACCACCGCTTCGTGTCAGCCGAGACCGGCTCGCCTGTTGAGGCCGAGGCGCTCGCAGACTGCCGGGGCGTCATCGCCGAGATGGACCAGGTGCGCAACGTCGAGGCGACAGACCCGGAGCTGCACGAGGCGGCACGCAAGGTGCTCGCCACGTTGGACCACGAGTGGGACGGCCTCGTCGCCTTCTTGGAACACCCGGGCATCGACCTCGACAACAATGTCGCGGAGAGATACCTGCGCCGCCCCGTCGTTTTGCGCAAAGGCTGCTACGGCTCGGGCTCGCTCGCCTCGGCCCGCCTCGCCGCGGATGCCTGGAGCATCTTCCAGACCTTCGAGCTTGCCCGATGGAACCCCCAACGGACCCTCGAGGCCTTCCTCGAGGCATCGGCTAGAGCAGGATCAGCGCTGCAAGGAGACGAGCTGGGTGCCTTCTTGCCCTGGGAGGCAGGCGAAGACGCTTCATCATCGTTGAAGAACGTCCCGCCATGAGCAGCCCCAGGTTCTGCGGGCGGGACTTCACCGACTCAGAGCTGTCTCACCTGCGCGCGATCTGCGCCGACCGGCGGGCCTACCCGACGCGCTCCGCGATCGCCCGCGCCCTTTGTAAGGCGGTCGGCTGGCGCGACCACAAAGGCGAGCTGAAGGAGATGTCGGCTCGCGTCGCGCTGTTGCGCATGGCGGCCGCCGACCTCATCGAGCTGCCGCCGCCGCGCAGCGTCAACACCAACCGCCGGGCGTTCCGCTACCTCAGCCAAGACCAGCGGCTGTTCCCCGACCCTGTGCCCCAAGCGGCAAGCCTTTCACAGCTCGGAGCAGTCGAGCTGCGGCGGGTGCGGACCCGCGTCGAGTCGAGATGCTGGAACGAGCTCGTCGCCTCCCACCACTACCTCGGCTACGTGGCGATCTGCGGCGCCCAGCTGCGCTACATGGTCGAGGCGCCTTGCGGCGTGATCGGCGCGCTGTCTTTTGGCGCCTCGGCCTGGAAGTGTCAGCCCCGAGACGCCCACATCGGCTGGGACGTGCCGACACGACAGGCGCGCCTTCACCTCGTCGTGGGTAACGCCCGTTTTTTGATCCTGCCCAGCCTGCGCGTACCCCACCTTGCCTCGAAGATCCTCGGCGCGGCGACACGCCGCCTCGGCTCGGACTGGCTTGAGGCCTACGGCTACGCGCCGGTACTCGCCGAGACCTTCGTCGAAACCGGGCGCTTCGCCGGCACCAGCTACAAGGCGGCGAACTGGATCCACGTCGGAGAAACCAAGGGACGTGGCAAGCTCGATCGCAACCACGAACGGGCACTGCCTGTAAAAGACATCTACCTCTACCCGCTGCACCGCAACTACCAGCAGATCCTCACCGCACCGCTCTGATCCTGCCGGGACCACAGGTCAGCCAGACTAATCCTCGCGGACACCCCACGGGATCTCCGAATGTGTACGCACTGTCTACCCGAGCGTTGGTGAGCCCATGGATCAGCGCAGCCTCGATCGCCGCTCGCTGACGGCGGATCGATTTGGGGGCCTCCTGGCATAGATGTGGGTCATCCGCTGGGAACAGATGTACGTTCGTGAGGTAGGACGTGGTTGATGGGGCCGAGCGTGAGCATGATCAGCCCGAGGGCGGCGTTGGCGGAGTGAAACCC
>JBOGKX010000077.1:0-64964 GCA_050746125.1 Terriglobales bacterium
GTCCACAACCATTACAAGCGCCTGGCGCCTGGCCAGAAGAACAACGACATCGAGATCGCCAAGTCGAACATCCTGCTGGTTGGGCCGACGGGTTCTGGCAAGACGCTGCTGGCGCAGACCCTGGCGCGCATCCTGGACGTGCCCTTCGCCATCGCCGATGCGACCACGCTGACGGAGGCCGGCTATGTCGGCGAGGACGTGGAAAACATCATTCTCAAGCTGCTGCAATCGGCGGATGGCGACGTGGCGCGAGCGCAGCAAGGGATCATCTACATCGACGAAATCGACAAGATTTCGAAGCGCGACGAGAACCCTTCCATCACGCGCGACGTGAGCGGCGAGGGAGTGCAACAGGCGCTTTTGAAGATCCTGGAAGGAACCGTGGCGCATGTGCCGCCGCAGGGCGGCCGGAAGCATCCGCATCAAGAGTTTACGCCGGTCGACACGACGAACATTCTCTTCATCTGCGGTGGCGCCTTCGTAGGGCTGGAAAAGGTCGTGGGACGGCGGATGGGGCGGCGGGCGCTGGGCTTCCGCTCGGAGGAGGATAAGGCCACGCAGGAGGGCCAAGTCGCCACGCACGGACTGCGGGACACGGAATTGCTCGGCCAGGTGCAGCCCGGCGATCTGATCAAGTTTGGGCTGATACCGGAGTTCGTGGGCCGGCTTCCGGTGATCGGGGTGCTGGACGATTTGGACCGCGGCGCGCTCATCCAGGTTTTGACCCGGCCGCGGAATTCGCTGGTGCGGCAATACCAAAAGCTGTTCGAATTCGAGAACGTCAAGCTGCGTTTTCAAGACGATGCGCTGGAGGCGGTGGCGGACGAAGCGCTGGCGCGGAAGGTTGGAGCACGCGGACTGCGCATGATTCTCGAAGAGCTGATGCTCGATCTGATGTACCACCTACCAGCACAAAAGCGGGTGCGCGAATTCATGGTGACCAGGGAAATGGTGAAGAAACGCGACTTGGCACTGAGCTCGCTGGAAAAAGCCGGATAGGACTTTTCCAGAACGGCATATTCAATACCGGCCCGCGCCAACGCGGGCCGGGCGTTTTTTGGCCTGGCGCGGCCCGGTCCAAACCGGCATTCGCCACGGCGCATCGTTTACTATGGGGAAAGGAGCTGTTGGCTCAAGCCTTATGCCTAGTCGTGAAAAAGCCGAGGTTCGCCGCCTGGCGATGATGCCAATCCGGGATGTCGTGATCTTCCCGCACATGATGACGCCCTTCGTCGTGGGGCGGCAGTCGTCGGTAAGGGCGCTGGAGGAGGCGCTGTCTCAAGACAAGAAGATTTTCCTCGCCACCCAACACGACGCCACGGTGGACGAGCCCAAGCCGGAGGAGATTCACGCCGTGGGCACGATCGTCAATATCGTGCAGAGCGTGCGGCTGCCGGACGGCAATATACGGGTTCTGGTCGAGGGCTTGGAGCGGGCCAAGACGGTACAGATCGACGACGAAGAGGGCTTTTTCCGAGCCACGGTGCGGATCGCGCCGAGCCGGGCCGAAGGCGTCACGCCCCAGATCGAAGAGCTGATGCAGAAGGTTACTGGACTCTTCGAGCAGTACGTGAAGCTCAGCCAAGCGCTCAACTACGAGACGATGCTCAACACGGTGCGGGTGGACGAGCCCGGCCGCTTGACGGACACGATTGCCGCCAATATGAGCTTGCCGCTGGAGGAAAAGCAGGAACTGCTGGAAATCTTCGCCGCGACGGACCGTCTGGTTCGCCTGACGGAAGTGCTGGAGATTGAAATCGAGAAGCTGAACGTGGACCGCACCATCCAGGGCCGCGTGAAGCGGCAGATGGAACGGGCGCAGCGGGAATATTATCTCAACGAAAAGATCAAGGCGATCCAGAAAGAACTGGGCAAGGGCGAGAAGAGCGAGGCGGACGAGCTCAAGAAGAAGATCGACTCCGCCGGCATGCCCAAGGCGGTGAAAGAGAAGGCGCTGCAAGAGCTGAAGCGGCTGGAGTTGATGCCGCCGATGTCGGCCGAGTCCACGGTTTCGCGGAATTACCTGGATTGGATGCTGGCGGTGCCCTGGAAGGCGCGGTCCAAGGAAATTCGCGACATCACCCGCGCGGAGAAGATCCTCAACGAAGATCATTACGGGCTGGAAAAGATCAAAGAGCGCATCGTCGAGTTCCTGGCGGTGCGGCAACTGGTAAAAAATCCGAAAGGCTCGATTCTCTGTTTCGTGGGGCCTCCGGGCGTGGGCAAGACCTCGCTGGGCATGTCCATCGCGCGCGCCACCGGGCGCAAATTCGTGCGTTTATCACTGGGCGGGGTGCGGGACGAGGCGGAGATTCGCGGCCACCGGCGCACCTACATCGGCGCGCTGCCCGGCCAGATCCTGCAAATGATGAAAAAGGCGGGGACAATCAACCCCGTTTTCCTGCTCGACGAAGTGGACAAGATGAGCGTGGACTTCCGTGGCGATCCCTCGGCCGCGCTGCTCGAAGTGCTCGACCCGGAGCAGAACACCACCTTCATGGATCACTATTTGGACGTGGAATACGACCTATCGCAGGTCATGTTCATCACCACCGCCAACGTGTTGCATACGATTCCACAGCCTTTGCAAGACCGCATGGAGGTGATCCGGCTTTCGGGCTACACCGAGCAGGAAAAGATGGAAATTGCCAAGCGCTTCTTGATCCCCAAACAGCGCAAGGCAACGGGCGTCAGCGAGGAAACCCTGACCTTCAGCGACGAGGGCACCACGGCGATCATCGAGAGCTACACGCGCGAGGCGGGGGTGCGCAACCTGGAACGGGAGATCGGCAATATCTGCCGCAAGGTGGCGCGGCGCGTGGTGCAGGACGGCCAAGCGAAGGTCAAAGCGCGGATCGAAGCCGGCAACGTCGGCGACTTCCTCGGCGTGATTAAGTTCCGCGACACGCGCAACGAAGAACGCAACGAGATCGGTTTGGCCACCGGCTTGGCCTGGACGGAAATGGGCGGGCAAATTCTTTCCACCGAGGCCACGCTCATGGACGGAAAAGGCAAGCTGACCTTGACCGGCAAGCTGGGCGACGTGATGCAGGAGTCGGCGCAAGCGGCGATGAGCTACATCCGCTCGCGCGCGCACCTGCTAGGCTTGCCCAAGGATTTCTACCGCAATCTCGATTTGCACGTGCACGTGCCGGAAGGGGCGATTCCCAAGGACGGCCCATCGGCGGGAATTACGATCGCCACATCCCTGGCGAGCGCTTTGACGCGAATTCCGGTATGCCGGGACGTGGCCATGACGGGCGAAATTACGCTGCGTGGCAAGGTGCTGCCCATCGGCGGAGTCAAAGAGAAGCTGATGGCGGCCCATCGCATGGGAATTTACAAAATCATTCTGCCCAAGGACAACGAGAAGGACCTGGCCGAGTTGCCGGACAACATCCGCTCGTTGCTCGATCTACGGCTCGTGGACACCATGGACGAGGTGCTCGAGGTCGCGCTAGAACGACCGCTGGTCAGCTTGGCTGGCGGAGAGCGGGTCGCGGCCGTGGCCGAGACGCAGACGAGCGAAACCTTGCATCAATAGAGGGCCGATGGGGACGGGCGGGACAGCTGGACCGCCGGGCGGCCTTCGACCGCCGTGGATTCGGTTTGACGGGCGGAGGCGAGGGCGGACAACGCCAAACGCACGGCCGAACCGGGCAGAATGGGCGCAAAAAACTCAGCGATCGCAGCTTCTTCGGCCACGACTGCTACTTCCAGATATTTGACCACGAGCGTCAGCGCGGCGGCCGGCCGGCTCAGCGTGCTGATGGCACGCGGCACGTGGGGAAACGCCGCACAGAGCGGCTGCCACCGCGGCTCGGGGCCGGCGATTTCGACGGGCACGATCTTCAAGGACGCGGCGAGCTCGCGCAGGCCGTGCAATACGGCTGGCATGGAGGTGCGCTGGGCACCCAGACGGTTCCGCAATCCTGCCGAGTCCATGGCCGGCCCGGCGAGCAGCGCGGCGTAGATGCGACCGGCGAGTGGCGATAAGCGACCTTGCTCGACCTGGCGCTCGAAATCTCGCTCGGGGTGCCGATCGCCGCGCCAAACATAGATATTGGGCAGCAAGTCGGCGGAAACATAAACCGGTCCCGACGGCCAAATTGCGAGCTCGGAAACCTGCTTGGCGCGCACGAAATCGGCGAGCCAGGCGTGCGCGGCGGCTTCCTCCGCGGCGAGCAGGCTGGCATCGGCGGGATCGGCGGCGTGGCGGGCAAGCCAAGCATCCAGGGAAGGCCACACGTCCGCTGCCGCGGAAACCGGTAAAAACGCGACGATTTCCACAAAGCGCAAGAGGTTCGCCGAGGAAGCATCCGCCTCAATCCAGGACGCCCAATTTCGCTGGCGCAAGGCAGCCAGGTCGGGCGCCGTCATCGGATCCGCCGAAACGCGGCTTGAATATCGCGCAAGGAGTAGCGCAAGAGCACGGGCCGGCCGTGCGGGCAGGTCATGGGATACCGGGCCGCGGCCAGGCCGCGCAAGAGCCACTCCATTTTTTCCGCCTCCAGGTGCATATTGACTTTGATCGCGGCGTGGCAGGCGACGGTGGCAATGAGGCGGTTCAGGCGATTTTCCGCGGCACCGCCGGCTTCTTCGCCGTCGCCATCGAGGACCTCGGCGAGCGTTTCCGCGAGGAGAGTTTCCGCTTGCTCAGTTGGAAAATCCGCAGGCATGGCTTTTACCGCTAGCGTATTCTGGCCGAAAGGGTCGATTTCAAAGCCGAGGCGACGCAGTTGCGAGGCGGCCCCGTCGAAGCGCAAAAACCGGCCTGGATCGAGGCGGATCACCAAGGGCAACAGCAAGGGCTGGATGGGCACCTGCTCGGCTTGGACCTGTTTCCAAAGGCGCTCGAACAGCACGCGTTCATGAGCCGCGTGCTGATCGACGAGCCACAGGCCGCTAGGGCCGGCGGCAGCGATAAAGCTATCGCGGACTTGGCCCAGCGGCCGCAAGGCAGCGATCTCGGCGCCATCGGCCGGCCGCCAAATCTCGGATGCCAACCACGCTTCGCCAGCGAGGGTTTGGTTGTCGCAGGCGCCGGAGGCGCGGCGCGCTACCAGATGCCCGAGCGCAGAATCAGGTAACGGCGCGGGCGCGACGACAGCGGCGGCAAAGGGGAGCGCTTGCGCCTGTGGGGGCAGGATTTCGGGCGTAAGGCGGAAGGCGGCATCGAGATCGGACTCGACCAACTCGACGACAGTGGGCAGGGCGGACGCCACGGCGGGAGCGGCCGACTGCGGCTTCCAGGCGGAGGCGGCAGACGGCCGGACACGCAACTGATCGGCGAAGGAGGCAACGGGGCGCGCGCCGCTCAATGCTTGGCGCAAACTATCCCGCACCGCGTCATGAATGAAACCCTGGCGGCGAAAACGAACCTCGACCTTGGCCGGATGGACATTGACGTCGACTTCGGAGTAAGGCAGCTCCAAAAACAACAACACCACAGGATAGGCCTGATTGGGCAGCATATTGCGATAGGCGTCGGAGATGGCGTGTTGAATGACACGATCACGCACCAGACGCCGGTTCACAAAAGTAAAGATCGAATTACGGTTCAGCTTCTGGATCTCGGGACGGGAGATAAAGCCGAACAGCCCAAGCGCGGGCAGCGCGGGAACTTCCTCCGGGGACGCGGCGGCGGCGCCAGACTCAGTCGGATCGGCGTCGCCGGGCGCGATTACGTGATCGGAGAACTCGATCAACGAAGACAAAAGCTCTTCGCCGAAGAGCTGAATGAGCCGCTCTTTGGAGTCGGGCGCGGGCGGCAAGGAAAAGATCGGCCGCTGCGGCGTCTCGAGGGAAAAAGAGATTTCCGGATAGGCGAGGGCGTAGTTGGTCACCAGCGAAGCGATATGGCCCAGTTCAGTAGACTCGGATTTCAGAAACTTGCGGCGCGCCGGGAGATTGAAGAAGAGGTCGTCGACGGTCACAGCGGTACCCGGGGGAAGACCGGCCGTGGCGACGCGCTGGAGCTTGCCGCCGGCGATCTCGAGGCGCGTGCCGGCAGCCTCGTCGCGTACGCAGGTCTCGAGGGTGAGGCGCGAGACGGCGGCGATCGAGGGCAGGGCTTCGCCGCGAAACCCGAGAGTGGCGACGGATTGCAGGTCCTCGGCGACCCGCAATTTACTGGTGGCGTGTCGCTCGAAGGCGAGCAAGGCATCGTCGCGGATCATGCCCGCACCGTCATCCACGACGCGCAGGCGGCGGCGGCCGCCGGCAGCGACGAGGATTTCAACGCGGGCGGCGCCAGCATCGAGCGCGTTTTCGAGCAACTCCTTGACCACGGAAGCGGGGCGCTCCACCACTTCGCCGGCGGCGATTTGGTTGGCGATGCGATCGGGAAGAACGCGGATGACGCCCATGGGAGGGATTGTAGTCGCGGGCGGGCCGCGCAGGGGCGCCCACCGCGCGGCGGAGCCTACAGAAGCTTGATCCCCAGCTCGCGGAGTTGGGCGGGAGACACCGGGGTGGGCGCATCCACCATGAGATCGGCGGCGCGGGCAGTTTTGGGAAACGGAATCACCTCGCGAATCGAGTTTCGGCCGGCCAGGATCATGACCAGCCGGTCGAGGCCCAAGGCAATGCCGCCATGCGGAGGCGTGCCATATTGAAGGGCATCCAGGAAGAAACCGAACCGCTGGCGCGCCTCGGCTTCATCCATACCCAGCAAGCGGAAGATGCGCGACTGCAACTCGGGCCGATGAACACGGATGCTGCCGGAACCGAGCTCGATGCCGTTGAGCACCACATCGTAGGCGCGCGCCTTGACGCCGCCGGGATCGGTTTCCAAGCGATCCCAATCTTCTTCTCGCGGCGAAGTGAAGGGATGGTGGGCGGCGGACCAGCGTTTTTCGCTTGCGTCCCACTCGAACATCGGGAACGAAGTCACCCACAAGAAGCGAAAATCGCGCGCATCGAGAAGGCGGTGGCGGTCGGCGAAACGCTGCCCCAAGGCGAGCCGCAAGGCGCCGGCATGGGCGGCCACATCCCGCGGATCGAGCGCCGAGTCAGCCGGGGCGCCGACCAACACGACCAGATCGCCTTCGGCTAGGCCGAGGGCGCGAGCGATGCGCTCGGCGGCGGCCGGAAAGGACTTGGCGATGCGGGCATAGTCCTCAAGGAAGCGCACCGGCCGAGCTTCGGCCAAGGGGCGCAATTCGTCGCGTTCGCGGCGGGATAAAGGGCCGACGCCAGGGATGCGAACGCCCAGCAGGGGCTGATCCGCGGATAACTTGAGTTGCTCCAGGTCCGCGGACGAGAAATGGGCGCGCAGGTCGGCCATGGCAGGCAGGCGCAAATCGGGCTTGTCGGTGCCGTATTGGGCCATGGCTTCGTCCCAGGTCAGGCGCGGAAATGGCGTGGCAATTTGCACGCCGCCGGCGGCGAAAGCGGCGGCGAGCATTCCCTCGATCAATGCAAAGATCGTTTCGGTTTGCGGAAAGCTCAGCTCGACGTCGATTTGCGTGAACTCGGGCTGGCGATCGGCGCGCAGATCCTCGTCGCGAAAGCAGCGGACGATCTGGAAATAGCGATCACAGCCGCCCATCATCAGAATCTGCTTGAACAGCTGCGGCGATTGGGGCAAGGCGTAGAAGCAACCCGGCTGGACACGGCTGGGAACAAGATAATCCCGCGCGCCCTCGGGCGTGCTGCGGGTCATGAACGGGGTCTCGATTTCGAGAAAACCCTCGCTGTCGAAAAAGCGGCGGATGGCGAAGGCCACCTCATGCCGGAGGCGCAAGTTAGCCTGCATCTCAGCGCGGCGCAGGTCCACATAGCGGTATTTAAGGCGCGCCTCCTCGGCGACCTCGGCGCCTTCGTCGAGCAAAAATGGCGGCGTGCGAGCGTCATTCAAGATGAAGAGGCGCTCAGCGACAACCTCGACTTCGCCCGTGGCAATCGCCGGGTTCACGGTATCCGCCGCCCGTTCGACCACCTCGCCTTCGACCCCGATGACGAATTCCGAGCGCAGGAGCCCGGCGCGCTCATGCAGCTCAGGGTTGCGCTCGCGATTAAACACCACTTGGCACAGGCCGGCGCGATCGCGCAGGTCCACGAAAAGCAACGAGCCCAGATCGCGGCGGCGGTGCACCCAGCCGAGCAGGGTGACGCGCCGGCCGGCGTGCGAGCGGCGCAACTCGCCGCAGTAATCGGAGCGGCGCAGCGAAGCGAGGGGATCGAAGCGCAAGGGGTCGTTCATGGCAGTTCTAACGTCCAACGTCCGAGCGAGTCCCGGGGCGCGGACCGGCGGCTTCGCGCATGGCGTGGCGCACCCATCTGGCAAAAACCGCGAGCATCACCAGCTCGGGCACTATATAGGCGAAGAGCATGGAGTTGATCATATTGACCGCCAGCCAAACATAGCGCGCGCCCGTCGGACCCGCGCCCGAAGCCATGGCCCGGGGACGGCCGAGCAGGTGGCTGAAGCGGTAATTGAGAATGAAAAGGCCGATCGAACCCGCCAACCAGACGAAGTCGATGGCCACGGGCGGGTTGGCGCGCAACACCGTCTGGGTAGCGGCATAGGCCTGGGCCAGCGTGACGTGCTGCAGCGAGCCGAGCTTGGCCAACTGCCCCTGCACGGCCTCGGTGATCAGCACCGCGATGGTGAAGACCGAGACGGTCAGCACGATCAAACTGCCGAACAGGAATCCGCGCCATTCCCCACGCAGCTTGGCGGCATCGGTCATGGGCGCGGAAGCGGGCGAAGACAACATTTAGGAGCCAACCCCGGGTGCTTGCGCGTTGCGGCGCGTCTGCAACTGACTGGGCAAGTCGCGCACGGCGACGGCGCGTTGCGAGGCGGAGGCCATATCGCGCAGGACGACCTCGCCGCGCGCCCACTCCTCCGGGCCCAAGATCACGACGGCGCGCGCGGCGATGCGGGCGGCCAACTCCAGCAGCTTAGCGAGCTTGCGGCCCGCATCGCCGACTTCCACGCGGAGACCGGCGGCGCGCAGTTCGCGAGCCAGCGCGAGCGCCCGGTCGAGAAGATCGGCGCCGAGAGGCGCGAGGAAGGCGTCGAGCGCCGGCGCGGCGGCGGCGCGGCCCGCGGCTTGCATGGCGATGACGAAGCGGTCCTCCCCGAGCGCGAAGCCGATGCCCTCGGAATGCTGCGGCGGCGCACCGAGCGCGCGCGGCAGGCCATCGTAGCGACCGCCGCCCAGCAGGGCGTTTTGCGCGCCGAGAGCGCCGTGGACGAATTCGAAGGCGGTGCGCTGGTAATAATCGAGGCCGCGAACCAGGCGCGGCTCCAGGCGATAGGCGATGCCGTGGACGTCGAGCAAGCGGCGGACGGCGGCGAAATGGCCGCGACATGGCTCGTCCAAAAAGTCGAGGATCGGCGGCAAGGCGGCAATGATCGGCTGATCGTCGGGCACCTTGCAATCCAAGACGCGCAGCGGATTGGCTTGGTAGCGGCGGCGGCAATCGGCGCACATCCTGCCGATGTCAGGCGCCAGCGCTTCGCGCAGCGCGGCTAGATAGCGCTGCCGGTCCTCCGCGCAGCCGATGGAATTGAGCAGCAGTTGGGCATCGCCCAAACCGCAGCGATCGAGCAGGATCGAGAGCATCTCGAGAAGCTCGAAATCCACTTGCGGCAGCCCGCTGCCGAGCACCTCGGCGCCGATCTGGCTGAATTGGCGATAGCGGCCCTTCTGCGGCCGCTCACGCCGAAACATCGGACCCATGTAATAGAGCCGCGTCAGCCCCGGGCGCTCCCAGAGGCGATGCTCGACGTAGGCGCGGACCACGCTCGCGGTGGCCTCGGGCCGCAGGCAGACGGAAGTATCGTCGCGGTCCTGGAACGTGAACATCTCCTTGCCGACGATGTCGGTGTCAGCGCCGACGGCGCGCGAAAAGAGCTCGGTAGGCTCGAGAATCGGGGTGCGAATTTCTTGGAAGCCATAGCCGCCGAAGACGTCCCGCGCCACGGCTTCGACCTCCTGAAACAGGACCGTCTCCGAGGGCAGGAGATCGCGGGTTCCCTTTATCGACTTAATCATGGAGGGTGGAAGCCGAAGGAGTTAGCGGGCGGCGCGATACTGCTCCTTATACTGGATGTAGTTGGCGGCATGGCGGGCAATCAGGGCCGCCTCGTCGGCGGTGACCGGGCGCTTGACGCGCGCCGGCACACCCATCAGCAACGATTGCGGCGGCACTTGCATGCCCTCCGGAACGACGGCGCCGGCGGCGACGATCGAACCTCGGGCGAGCATGACGCCATTCAGCAAGATTGCGCCCATGCCGACCAAGCAGTCGTCCTCTATCGTGCAGCCGTGCAAGGTGACCGCGTGCGCCACCGTGACCCGATCGCCGACGATGAGCGGATGAGTATCTTTGTACACGTGCAAGACGCAGCCGTCCTGGATATTCGTTTGGCGGCCGATGCGAATGTAGTTCACGTCGCCGCGCACGACGGCATTGAACCAGACGCTCGAATCGGCGCCGATCACCACGTCGCCGATTACCTGCGCGCTTTCCTCGACGAAAGCCGAGGCGGATATTTTGGGATGACGCCCCAAGAAGCTTTTCAGCACGCGATCTCCCGCGGGTGACAGTGTCCCGATTCCCGGCGGGCCGGCAGCCGCGGCAGGCAAGCCGAGAGCGCCGCCCCCCGTCCTGCCGTCAGGTTTGAGAGGCTGATCCGAAGCGGTTCATTCCCGGAGGAAGATGCGCCGGATGGGCGCGGCGCGAAGACTGCTCACCCGTCTTCAGCGTAACATAAGGCCCTATAGGCCGGCTCGACGAGCCGCCACTTCACCACCACAGATCGCGGCAGGCGGCTCCGGACGCCCAGCGCGCGAAGGGCGGACCATGCGAGCAAATCCTCGACAATTGAGGGAATTCGTTTTGGAGTCGGCGCGTGAACTCGGCTTCGAGATCGCCGGCGTGGCGGCAGTGGAAGCGTTCGCAGAGTTGCGGCGTTTTCCCGCTTGGATCGAAACCGGGCAGGCGGGAGAGATGCGCTATTTGGCGCGGCGCACCGCAGCCGCGGGCGGACCTTACCTGCGCGAGGACATTCGCAACGCCTTCCCTTGGGCACGGTCGGTGATCTGCTGCGGCCTGGTCTATAACACTCGGCAGCCTAAGTCGGTGGAGCGCGACTCGAGCGAGCGAGGCTGGATCTCGCGCTACGCTTGGGGCGACGACTACCACGGCGTGCTGCTCGAGCAGCTGAAGGCGCTGGCGCGGCGGCTGCGCCAGGAGGCCCAGGGCGGAGAGGACGGCGAGCACATCGACCAGCGCGTGTACGTGGACACGGGCCCGGTGCTGGAGCGGGTGTACGCGCATCACGCGGGCCTAGGGTGGCTGGGGAAAAACACCTGCTTGATCAGCCAGCGCCACGGCTCGTATTTTTTTCTCGGCACGCTGGTGTGCTCCTTGGAGATCGAGCCGGATGCGAGCGCCCACGCGCCGGTGGCGGACCGCTGCGGAAGCTGCACGCGATGCATCGAGGCTTGCCCGACGCAAGCGCTGCGGCCTTACGAAATGGACGCGAGCCGGTGCATCGCCTATCTCAACATCGAACTGCGGGGGCCAATTCCCGAGCCGTTGCGGGAAGCCATGGGGAGCAACGTGCTCGGCTGCGATATCTGCCAAGACGTTTGTCCATGGAACCGAAGCGCCACGGTCACCGAGATGGCGGCGTTTCAGCCGCGGCCGGGCCTGGTGCATCCGGAGCTGGAAATGCTGGCCGGGCTCGACGAGGCGGGATATCGCGAGTTGTTTCGCAACTCGGCCATCAAGCGGGCAAAATGGGCGGGGCTGCGACGCAACGTGGCGGTGGCGATGGGCAACAGCGGAAATTCACGTTTTCGCGAGCGATTGCAAGCATGGAGCGAGAGCGAGGACGCGGTGCTGCGCGAGCACGCGCAGTGGGCGCTGCAAAAACTCGCCGAAGCCGAGAATGAGCGGCGGGAAGAATCGAGCCGGAATTCGCCTTCCAACGCTAAGTTTTGAACGTGGTCCCGCGATTCCCGCCGGCGATTGGGGCCTGGGCGAAGGACACGCCCGCGGGGCGGGAATGATGGGTGGAAAAGTGGCAAGGCGGGGCCGATGGCTTGAGGCTCGGCTCCGAAAAAACCCGGCAATATCCGGTGAAATCGGATGGACCCCAACTTGCGGGGGCGTTTACAGGATGGCGCGCGCCAAATTTACGAATCTCCTATTCGATTCCGGCTCCCCGACGGCCGTCATGGAGGCACCCATGCTCGGCGTGATTCCAATCGAAGATGCGCGCTTATGCCTGGATTGCGAAGTCATCTGCCAAAGCAGCATCTGTCCGCAATGCGCGGGCCGCAGCTTGCATCCGATTACCGCTTGGCTGCAGTCGATGCCGCAGCCGGTGCTGCGGCTGGAGCGGCGCCGCGCCGGCACGGAACGTCGCAAGGGGCACGACGCTAACTACAAGGGCCCGGAGCGCCGCAATAACGACCGGCGACGCGGCGCGCGATAGTTGGCGCGCGCGCGTGGAGCGCAGCGCGCGCGTTTTGCGCTAAAATCATTTCCGTGGCGCTGATCGCGCCACCGGCTCCTTCCCCGGATTCCTCAGTAGCTCAATGGCAGAGCATCCGGCTGTTAACCGGAGGGTTGTAGGTTCGAGTCCTACCTGAGGAGCCAACCTTTTCAATCATTTGCGCCGTTTCCGGCATCCTTCGCGCTCGCGCGCCAGGATTTAAGCTTGGCTTCATCCATCGCGCCTCAGCATGGCGGCAGGAGAAGATGCTCACATGATCTCTTGGCGCCGGTTGGCCCTTAACATTCCCCTGGCCATGGGAATCGCTGCCATCGGTGCCTGGGCCGCGCAGGCACGGGCGAGCGCGGCCCATCCCTTGGCGCAAAAGCTGGTGACCAGCGCGCAGGCGAGCCACCCGGACGTGACCGAGGTTGGCATCGAGTTTCCCAGCGCGCAAGGCTGCACGACGATCGCTTCAACTGATCCGGGCGACGTGGGCGAAAAGTGCGAGAGCGATGACATCCGGCCTCTCAAGACGGGGCGGCCGTCGGTGGCCAAGGAATCCGACGGCTACGATGTTTCGGTACTGCTACACGATGCCAGCGGACGCCGCGTGGGCGTGCTGGGCGTGGAAATGAAGTTGGCCGGCCACACCCGCGCCTCCGCGCTCGGCGAAGCGCGCAAGATCGAGCGCGAGATGGCGGCGCGGATTCCCTCGCGCGCGAGCCTCAACGCCCGCTAATCGCCGCGCACCCAACCCAAGCGCCCAACGCCGCCGCTGCGACGATCGCGGCGAAAATCGGTCATGCTAGCGAGATATGGCGTCCGCAGGAGTTTCTTTTTCCGGCGCGCCGCATGGCGAGGGACGCCGGGCGGCGGGCGCGGCAGGGCCCAAAAAGCCGGCCTTGAAGCAACTGGCGGCGGTGTGGCCCGACTTGTGGGCCTTGATTCAGCCGCGCCGGGGCTTGCTGGCCTTGGGCCTGCTGCTGATGGTCATCAATCGGGTCTCCGGACTGGTGCTGCCGGCCTCGACCAAATTCCTGGTTGACAACGTGATCGTGCGGCGGCAGTTGAGCCTGCTCACGCCGCTGCTGGCGGTGGTGATAGTGGCGACGCTGATCCAGGCGGCGAGCTCCTATGCGCTGACGCAGGCGCTGTCGACCGAGGCGCAGCGGCTGATCGCCCAGCTGCGCCGCCAGGTCCAAGCGCACGTGGGGCGCCTGCACGTGGCCTACTACGACGCGAACAAGACGGGCACGCTGGTGGCCCGCATCATGAGCGACGTCGAGGGCATTCGGAACCTACTCGGCACCGGGCTGGTGCAGTTCGCCGGGGGACTGCTCACGGCCCTGATCGCGCTGGTGGTGATGGCGCGCATCAGCCCGATCATGACCGTCGTGGCGTTTTCGTGCCTGCTGGGATTTTCGCTGGCCCTGCGGCGCGGCTTCGGCGTGCTGCGGCCGATCTTTCGCGAGCGCAGCCGCATCAACGCCGACGTCACGGGGCGGCTAACGGAATCTCTGGCCGGCGTGCGGGTGGTCAAGGGCTATCACGCCGAAGGCCGCGAGTCGGCGGTCTTCAGCGGCGGCGTGGAGCGGCTACTGGCCAATGTACTGCGCGCCGTCAACGGCACCTCGGTCATGGGCCTGTCGGCGGCGCTGCTCATGGGGCTGTTAGGGACGGCCATCATGTACATGGGCGTGCGCGAAATCATGGCTGGCCACCTGACGCTGGGCGGCTTTTTCACCTACACGCTGTTTCTCGGCTATCTGGTGGCGCCGTTGGCGCAAGTCGTCAACATCGGCACCCAGATTACGGAGGCGCTGGCGGGCTTGGAGCGCACCCATGAGGTGCTGGCGGAAGCGCCGGAGCACTTGGATCCGGAGCGCAAGGCGACTCCGGCGGCGATTCGGGGCGTGGTTCGCTTCGAGCATGTAGATTTCGCCTACACGCCCGACAAGCCGGTGCTGCATGGCGTGAGCTTCACGGCCGAGCCGGGCACGGTTTCGGCGCTGGTGGGATCGAGCGGATCGGGAAAATCCACCATCATCGGCCTCATCGCCGCCTTTCATAAGCCAACGGCGGGGCGCATCACGCTAGACGGGGAGGACCTGAGCCGCATCCGGCTGGATTGGTACCGGCCGCACCTCGGCGTGGTGCTGCAAGAGTCATTCCTTTTTGACGGCACCATCGCGGAAAACGTGGCGTTTTCCCGTCCGGATGCCAGCCACGAGCAGATTTTACGCGCTTGTCGGCTGGCCCGCGTGGACGAATTCGCGGAACGCTTCCAAGAGGGATACGAGACGATCGTAGGCGAGCGCGGCGTCAAGCTCTCGGGCGGACAGCGGCAGCGCATCTCGATCGCGCGCGCGATTCTGGCCGAACCGCAGATTCTGATTCTCGACGAGGCCACCTCGAGCCTCGATTCGGAATCCGAGGCCCTGATTCAGCAAGGGCTGAGCCACTTGATGGCGGGGCGGACGACATTCGTCATCGCGCACCGGCTGAGCACGATTCGGCGCGCCGATCAAATCCTGGTGGTCGAAGCGGGAGCGATCGTCGAGCGGGGGCGGCATGCGGAGCTCCTGGCCGCGCACGGCCGCTATTACGAGCTCTACACGCAGCAGCACGGCCTGGAGCGCGATCTTTTCCTCGCGCCGGGCGAAGGCGACACATTCGAGGCGGCGAGCGCGGCGGCCGGCGAAGTGTCGCCGCCGGCGGCGACGAGCCTCCTGCGCGGCGAGATTTGAAGCGAGCTAGAGGCGCAAGCCGGGCGATTCGCCGGCGGCCACCGGGGCAAGGGGGCGCGCGACATCGGCCAGGAGCACCAGGATCAGCGCCGCAACGGGCCACGCCAGCGCGGCGCGGCGCGAACCCAGCTCTCCCAGCGCGCCGAAGTAGGCGCCGGCCACGAAGACGATCCACAGCGCGGCCGTAACGAGCAAATGGTGCAGCGCTTCGGCGCGGTCCTCCGCCTCGGGGGCGGCGACCCCGGCGTGCCGCGCCGCCCGCCGGCGGTCGCCGAACCAGAAAGCATAGCTCACCATCGCTTCCGCGAATTTCGCTAAGTTGCCGGTCATATAGGTTGTATAGAAACGGAGCTTGCGCACGCGAGTCACCGTGACCGTCTGCATGCCCATGGCCAGGGCGGGCAGAGCCACGAGCGCGAAGCGGAGGGCGCCGGCGGGAGCGGCGCTGGAAAAGTTCCAAAGGAGCCCGAGCAGGACGATCTCGACGGCCAGGACGAGGGAGAGCCGGGATTGCCACGAGCGGCGGCGGCCCCATTCCGTCAAGCAGGCGCCGGCGAGCAGGCCGGCCACGAAGCCAACGATGGGCCAACCATGCCAAAGGACCTGGCGCGGATCGCGAAGGGCCGAATACAGGCCGAGCGACGAGGTGTTGCCGGTCATGTGAGAAGTGAAGACGCGGGCCAGAACCAGATAGCCGTAGGCGTCGACGAAGCCGCCGGCGGCGGCGAGCAACAGGGCGCAGCCGACTTGCAGCACGGGGGGAGCGGGTTGCGGCGCGCGGCTCAACAGAGGCATTTTAGACGGTCGGGAGCGGCTCGGGGTTGCTCGCGCCGGCCGCAAGCGCGTGACCCCCGAAAGGAAGCTGGACGCTAGCCCAGTTAGTCTATTTCTTCTTGAGTGCATGGCCTGACTCATTAAAGCCGAGCAACCTTTCTCTCCAAACTCCCATCTAGGCCTTATAGAACACACACAGTATCGAGCCGGCCCCGCCGCGATGGATCGGGGCCGGACCCGCGCGGCCCGGCGGACATCGTGGGTGCGCAACGACGCTCGGGCGGCGGAAGCCTGCCGGGGCGACGCGGCCGGGCGGAAGCGCCCAACGAGATATGAAGGTTCGAGTCGCGAGCAGCGGCGAATATGTTTCCCTCTCCCGGGCCCGGTGGCTGGTGACAGCTCGCCGGGCCCGTTTTCTTGGCACGGGAGAGCTCGCGATTTTGCACGGCACCGCGCACGCGATCCCCGGCGCGGGCGGCGGCACGGCGGACGAAACCGTAGTGCGTTGGAGCGCCTATTCGAATGTGGGCTTGCCCAACGCGGCGCGCCTCAGCTGGCTGCGGGGCGTGCGGATGAACGGCGCGGCGATGAGGAGCGATGAGAGGTAAGGGCGCATCACGAGCGCGGCGACCCCGCGTGCACTTCAGCAACGGCCGTCCGGTCATTGAAAGCTGGAGCGGCGCCTGGCCGGCGCCGCCGCCATTGGGGCGCTGCCGAGTATGCCGGCGGAACCCCGCGCGGGCGGGCGGCGAACCGTGCCTGCACTGTGACGAACAACTGCAGCGCGCGGAGCGGCTGGGAATTTACGCCGGGCATCAAGAACGGCGCCGCCTGGGCTTGCTCGGCGACGGCGCATTCGGCCGCGCGGCGCGCTGGGCGCCAGCGCTGGTCGCGGCGGCGGCACTCTGCGGCGGCACGGCGGCCCGCGCTGGCACGCTGCTGGGCCGATTCGTGCTGCCCACCACCGGCAACGGGGTGCGCAATGGAACGCTGACGCTGGCGCTCAATCAGGCGGCCGTCGTGCCAGGTTCCTTCGCCATCGTGCCGCAATCGGTGGCCTGCTACACGTCGGCGGATGGATCGGTGGTGGGTTTGCCGAATCCAGCCGTGCCGCCCGTGGTGCACGCGATTGCGGGCACCGGCAGCCTACCGGCCGGAACCTATTTCATCGAGATCACTTATCAAGGGGACGGCGGCGAATCGCTGGCGAGCGCCGAATCCGTCGCGGCCCTCGGGGCGGCGGGCGAAATCGAGGTAAATCCTCCCGTCGTGCAACCGAGCGGGGCCACCGGGTACCGAATTTACATAGGAGCCGCTTCCGGGACCGAAACGCTCCAAGCCAGTTCCGGCTTCGTGAGTTTCGTGCAGGCGACGCCGCTCAGCACGGGGGCAGCGCCGCCGGCGAACAACACGACGGCTTGCACGGTCGAGTTCAACGACGCGACCGTGCCGGCGCCGACTTATTATGTCGCCACGCTGACGGACGCAGCCGGTGATTCCGTCGCCGGGTTTCCGCAAAGCTGGTATCTGAGCGGCAGCAGCGTAAACGTGTCGCAGCTGATTCCGCTGACCAGCGACCCGGCCGTGCGCTTCCCCTCGCCGGTGCTGAGCAACCCGGCTTCGAGCGCGGCGCAAAGTGTGGGATCGGCGCTAAACCTCAACGGCTTTCCGGTCCAGAACACCAGCAATTTGGGACCGGGCATGGTCAGCGGTTTCTGGAGCGGCACCATCCCGGGGCCGGCCGGAATCCTGGACCAATGGACGCCCAATGTCCCCATCGTGCTGCATCGCCTCAGCGCCTACGCGCAAACGGCGGGCAGCGGCGGCAGCAGCGGCACGACGCTGGCGGTAAGCAGCGCGCAGGGCACCTGCCTTTTTTCCGGCATGCTGCCGGGAACGACGAACAGCGGCAGCAACGGCAACCCAACCGGCTTCTGCACCTTCGCGGCCGGGCTGCCGCTGACGCTGAGCGTGCAGAGCGACGATCACGCGACGCGGCCCGAAAACGTGGCCTGGGAACTCGAGGTCACGGCGCAATGATGGCCGGCGGCGACGCGGGCAACACCTGGGCCGCGGTGCTGATCTCGGGCGCAGTCGAGCTGGTCTTGAATCTGGTGATTTTGGCGTATTCCCTCGGGCGCCTCTCGGAACGGGTCGAGGTCCTGTGGCTGACCGTATTCAACCACCTCGGCCAAGACGCGGAGACGGCACGGTTGGAATGGCGGCGGCGGCGGCACGACAAAAAGAAATCATGAGCAGCACCGGCCCAACCGTCACCTCCGCGATCGCGCCGCCGCCGCGAGAAGCAATGCAGCCCTATCTTGCCGCGATGCTCGTAGCGGCGCGGCGGACACTGCTGCCCTTCTGGCTTATCGCCGCGGTAATCCAGCAGGAGAGCGGCTACGATCCGCGCGCCCAAAGCGCTGCCGGCGCCGTGGGCCTGATGCAGATCATGCCGCAAACGGCGCGGGACTGCGGCGTATCGGCAACGGATTTATGGGAGCCGGACAAGAACATCCATCTGGGAGCTCGCATCTTGGCGGACCGCTACGACTGCTTCCGCCAGGAGAGCGGAGACGAGCGACTCAAGTTCGCCCTGGCGGCCTACAACGGCGGGTTGGCTCCGGTCTTGAACGCGCAAGCGTTGGCATTTCGACGGGGCCTCAACCCCAGTCAATGGGCGTCCTTGGCGCAGGTGTTGCCCGACACGCAGGTCTATCTGCATGGCGAATGGCTGCGTCCCGACTACGAACAGATCCTCGGCTATGTGTCGGTGATTTGGCGCCACTTCGGCGCCTGGCGCAATCTGCCGGAGCCGTCGGACGCAGAGATGGCGAATGACCACGCCGCGAGCTAGGAGAAAGCAATGCCGGTAACGAGACTGGTGAGCATCAACGCCAATGGGGGCAGCTGGACGCCGATCGTGGCCACGATGGCGGCGCACGAAGTGCAGATCGTCGAAGACGGGTCGGTCACGGCCCAAGGCATCGCAGCGCAATTCAAATCGGACGGATTCGGAACCACCGACACGTATCCGCCGGGACAAGTCATTCAACTCGTCGGGCACGGCAACGACGGCGCGGCCGGCTTGCCGGCGCAAAACGCGCCGGGGGGATTTAACTATCGCGCCGGCGACACCTATTGCCAGCTTCGTTCGGCGACCGCCAGCGGCACGGTCGTGCGAGTCGTGGAGAGTGAAGTCTAGCGCCGTAAATCAGTTCATCGGAGGACCAACGTGGGTTTATTGAAAACAATCGTGGGTGTTTTACCGTTCGTGGGCGGCATTGTGCAGGCGGTCGAGAGCCTATTCGGCCACGGCAACGGCGCGACGAAGAAACAAGCGGCGCTGTCGGGCGTGCAGTCGATCTTGGCGGCGTTCGGCAGCGTAACGGGCGCCGACGTCAGCAACAGCACGCTAGCCGCCGATCTCGGAAAGCTGATCGACGCTACGGTCGCGGTCTATAACGATTTGGGGATCTTCACCCACGCGAACAACAGCACGACCGTGGCCGGTAGCACCACTGCCGTCAAGTAGGCGCAGAAGCATGAAGCAGTCGGGCACATTCTGGCTGGCGGTGCTGGCGATCGGCGGGTTAGCCCTCCACGCCAGTGCCGCCGCGCAGACCGTCGGCGGCGGCGGCGGGTCGAGCGGCAACGCCACGTCGATCCAGTCGAAGCCGGTGGCGGCGACCGCACCCTCGACCAACCAGGTGCTCACCTGGAACGGTTCGGCGTGGGCGCCGGCAGGCGTCGCGACTGGCTCGAACGCGTGGAGCTCGATCTTGGCGCCGACCGCGAACGAGGCGATCAATCACGGCAACTTTCTGACCACCTTCACCTGGGGCTCGGCCACCGGCGCGGGCGCCGACATGCTCAAGCTCACCGACTCGAGCGCGAACACCGGCACTGGCGCGGTGCTGCACGTCACGACGGCGGTGGGCAGCGTGGCCATCCCGGTCAAGCTCGACGCCAACGGCCTCGGGGTCGAACTGAACGCCTCGGGCGTGCTGGTGCCGATCGGCGGCGGCCACATTGACGCCGACCAGTTGCAAGGAAACAGCGTGGCGGCGACCGCGCCAGCCAACAACCAGGTGCTGACCTGGAACGGCAGCGCCTGGGCTCCGGCGAACGCGGCAGGCGGCAGCTCGGCCTTCTCCGCCCTAACAGGCGGCACCAATTCGTCCGCGGCGATGCTCGTGGGGTCGGGGGCTTCCCTCGGCCCCACCGGCACCGGCACCGTCAACGCCAACCAGCTCGCCGGCGTGACCGTCTCGACCACCGCGCCGACCTCGACCCAGGTGCTTACCTACAACGGCTCGCAGTGGGCCCCGGCGGCGCCGACGGGCGGCTCGGCGGGGGCCTTCAGCGGACTGTCGAGCGGCACGAACACCAGCGCCGCGATGTTGGTCGGCTCGGGTGCGACGCTGGGGCCGACCGGCTCCGGCGCACTCACCGCCTCAGGCCTCCAGGGCTGCGTGAACCCGTTTGCCTACGGGGCGAAGGGCGACGACGCGACCGACGACACCAGCGCCTTCCAGAGCGCCATCAATGCCCTCGACGCCGCGAAGGGCGGCTGCCTATGGATCCCGCCCGGCTTTACGTTCCTGATCGACGGCGGCCTCACCTTCCCCACGCATGGCGGCACGCCGGGGACGACGAACGGCAACCAGTACACCTACTCGATCCTGGGCGGCGGCTGGTCGCGCACCAACAACTTCGGCGCCGCCGGCGCCCCGAACGGCGGCAGCGTGCTCGACCTCCGCTTCTCGCAGATGGCCGCACCAGCCGCGCCCACGGTCACTCCCACGACCGGCACCGGCTCCCTCCCCAGCGGCAACTACTACGTCAAGGTCACCTACACCGACCCCAAGGGCGAGACGCTGGCCTCGGCCGAAACCGGCCCGGTGAACCTTTCGGCTACGGGCGAGCTGACCGTCACCGCGCCCACCTTCGCCGCCGACGACGAGAGCGGCTGGAATGTCTATATCTCGACCGCGACCGGCACCGAGACCAAGCAGAACTCAAGCGCGGAGGGCGTGGGCACGAACTACGTGCAGAGCGCGGCGCTGACCTCGGGCGCGGCGCTGCCGGGCGCGAACACCACGCTGCCGCCGAAGATCATCACCTTGGGCTACGGCAGCATGGACATCGAGCGGCTGGCGCTCATCGATAACGGCGCCGACTGCGCGCCCTTCGTGATGACCACGGCGACCCGGCTCTTCGTCGCCAACGACTTCTTTCACGGCACAACCGCCTCGAATCCCGGAAGCTCGATCTTCAGTTGCAACGACGCGCTGATCCTCGGCGGCGTCTCGGCCACGCAGCCCGGCGTCGGCACCTCGCAGGATCCCTATCAGGGCTACGGCACCGTGGTGCGCGACAACTACTTCGACGCCATCCGCCAGGGCGTGCTGGCGCAGACCTACGCCAACTCCATCGTCATCGCCGGCAACACCTGGACGCCACAGTCCGGCGCGGCCGACCAGAGCCATGGCGCCATCGCCATCGTCGGCACCGGGCCCAGCTCGCCCGACAGCGGCAATTACATTGCCGGCAACTTGATCGAGGACTTCGCTTACCCCACCGCGATCTACCTGGAGAACGCCTCCAACAACGACCTGATCGCCAACGCCTTTTGGGACAACAGCTCGACCACCAAGCAATACGTATGGTGCGACTCGACCGATGGCCACATGAACGTCGTGGACGGGTCGGCCAATTTCAGCGGATCGGTCACCTTCTACCAGAGCGGCTCGCTCTGCCAGGACACCACCAGCCGCCAGGCGCAGTCGGACGTTTCGACGCTCCCCAACGGCCTGACGGTGGGGAACACGACCTTCAACGGCACGGTGATCTTCAACGGCTCGCCGATAGGGATCGACAGCAACTGGGCGCTGCGGACCCTGACGGAAACTGGCAACTACACGCTGGGTCTGATCGACCAGATCGTGCTGATGAACTCGAGCTCGGCCACCACCGCGACCTTGCCGGCGGCGGTGAACGAGAGCGGCACCACGCATTGCATTGCGCAGATCGGCACCGGCGGGGTGACCATCGCGGCCGGCGCCGGCGATACCGTCAACGGCGGGGCCAGCATCGGCCTGGCCAGCCAGTACAGCCATGTTTGCGTGGTCAGCGACGGAATTCACGAGTGGTACGCCTACAGCCAGTGAGACCGAGATGAATTGGATGCATCCCTTGCGGAATGCCGGCGAAGCGAGGATTCGCTTGATCGCCCGCGAAGCGGAATTGGCGGCGCGGCTGGCCACGGCGGAGACCGACTTGGCGCTGGCGCGGGCCGAGACGATGGACCTGCGAAAAAAGATGGAGCGGCTGCTGGACAACGCATTGTTCGCGTCCGGCTTCGGCCCCGTATTTGCGCCCGAGGACGCGCGCTTCCGGCCACGCCCAGTGGAGGAGCAGGTGGGTTTGACGCGCCTGCGGCAGCCCACCTCCGCGGCCCGCTGGCGGCAGCGGGCCGAACAGGAAATGATCGAACTCGCTCGCGACGAGGAGAAAAAGAGATGGCAACAGGACCTAGCACGGATCAAACAGGAAGCCGGCAAACAGCTCGCCTCGGAGCAGGGCCCGGCGGCTTCCTAACCAAGGAGGACGCGGCCGGGGAAAACGAGGGCCCGCGCGGAACCGGCACGCGCGCTTCCGGCTATTTGCCTCCCGAGGACGGGCCATTCCGCTGCGGGAACTGCAACCATTTCCATGCCGCCGGCGATGCGGAAGACGACGCCAGCCGCGGTCTCTGCGACGAGCCGCACGTGATCCACGACCCGCTAGTGCGCGGCCGCGTGCAAGCCGGGGGCTGTTGCAGCTTTTTCATGCAGCGAGAAAACCAGGACCAGGAGCGCGACGATGAGTTTGACGACCGAGGAACGGAAGCACTTGCCCGCTAGCCTATTCGGGCTGCCGCGGCGGCGGGCCTATCCCATCGATACGGTGAAGCGCGCTCGCAGCGCATTGGCGCGGGCAGCGCAGTTCGCCACGCCGAGCGAGGAAGCGACGATTCGCCGGCGCGTGCACCACCTCTATCCGGAGATTCAGCTGAGCGGTTTGGGGCGGGAGCGCTCGCGCTAGGACGGCGAACGGGAAACTGCATGGAATGGCGCGATGAATTCGCCGATCGCGATGCGGCCACGGCCGCCCCATCGGAGGGCGACGAAGCCGCAATCTCCGACGCCGTGGCCGCGGGCAATCAACCGGGCGCCGCCGAGCAAGCCGGCAGCGAGGCGCCCTATGTCGGTCCGGATCCACCGCGCGAGGTCCAGGAGGCCTTGCGCGCGTTGGTGCGCGGCTACGAGTTGGAGTCGGACGCGGTACGCCGGCACAAAGTGCGGCTGTGGCGCCAAGCCGAGGAGTTTTGGAAGGGCAACCAAAACATTTGGTGGAACGCCGGAACCGGCCAATGGCAAACGCCTTTCGAACGCCCCTTGGGCGATCCCGATGACGCGCCGCGCTGCGATTATTCGATCAACCTTTATCGCGCCTGGGGGCTGTCGGTGATCGCCGCGCTGACCATGAGCAAGCCGACCATCCAGTTCCGGCCGGCCAGCGCCGCCAACGAGGCCGACATCGCAACCGCCAGCGCCGCCGACAAGATCCAGGCGTTGGTGGCGCACAACAATCCGCTCGACACGCTGCGCACCAAGAAGGCTTACTACTTGTGGACCCAGGGCATTTACGCCGCCTACGTGCGCTTCGTGGTGGACGGCGGACTGTACGGCTATTCCGAGGTGCCGCAGTTCGAGGAGCGCGCGGTCGAACTGGCCCCGGCGCGCTGGGAGTGCGAGCAGTGCGGCGGGATGCAGCCGGCGGAGGCCGGCGCCGCGCCCGCGCTCCGCTGCGCCGGCTGCGGCGCGCCGCTCGGCGCGGAGTCGTATCGCCCGCCGGAACGCATGACGGCGCCGGTCGCCACCGACACGCGGCGGGTGGCGAACGGCGCGGAAAAGATCGACGTCTACGGCCCGCTCTTCTTCAAGGTTCCTCCCCAGGCCGAGGACCAGCGCCATTGCTATTACCTGATCCTGGCGGAAGAGCAACACAAGGCCACGCTGCGGGCAGCGTATCCCGGCAAGGCCGACGTGATCGACGACGTGGGCAGCGGTGCCGAAGACACCTATGAACGCATCGTGCGGCTGAGCTTGGCGGACGCGCAAGGCAGCTGGAACTCGCTGCCCCTCTCGAGCCTGGTGACTTACAAGCGCGCCTGGCTGCGGCCGGAGGCGTTTTGGGCGCATGCGGACTCCGCCATGCGGCGCGAACTGCTGACGCTCTATCCCGAGGGCTGCTGCGTCGAATTCGCGGGCGACGCGTTCTTGACCGCGCGTCCGGAGCGCATGGACGACTATTGGGTGATCTGCACCGGGCTGCCCGGGATCGGACTATACCGCGATGGGTTGGGCTACGACGCGCTCAGCATTCAGCGGCAAATCAACGATTCCGCCAACATCTTGGCCGAGCACCGCGAGATGAGCAGCGCTCCGCCCATTCTTTATGACGCCCGCTACATCAACGGCGAGGCGCTGACCAAAAAGCGCATGCAGCCGGCCAGTTACATGCCGGTCGTCATCGAAAACGCCGGGCTGCAGAAGCAGCTTTCGGAGCTGGTGTTTCAGCCGCGCCTGGGAGTCGATCCCGCGCTCTGGCAAGACGGAGAGAGGCTGGCCGAGGTCGGGCAAGTGATCTGCGGCGCGTTGCCCAGCATTTTTGGCGGCGGCTCGCCCAATCTCAAGACCGCCTCCGCATACGCGCAAGCGCGCGAGCAGGCGATGGGGAGGCTGACGCTGACGCTGCGCCAGATGTGGGAAGCGGAAGCGCGGGAGCGAAAGCTGGCGGTGGAGTGCTTCAAGCGCAACCGCGACACCGACACCGAGTTGGTGATCGCAGGCGTCAGCGGCGCCTACAGGAGCGAATTCATCCGCCTGAGCGAATTGCGCGGCAGCGCCGTGGCCTATGCCGCGGCGGCGGAAGACTTCCCGCAAAGTTGGGCGCAGGTGCGGGAATCTCTGCAGCAACTGCTGCAATCGAAGGACCCCGTCTTGCTGGACATATTGGGCGCGCCGGAGAATCGCCCCATTCTCAAGCGCTATTTAGGGCTGCCGGAGCTGGTCGATCCGGCCGAGGACAACCGATCGAAGCAGTATCGCGAGACGGAGGCGCTGCTGGAATCGGAGCCGACGGCCGGCCCGGCTGGTCGGCTGCGGCCGAGCATCGTCCCCGATCCGCTCGTGGACGACCATGACATCCATATCGACGCCATCAAGGAATGGGCGGTTTCCGATATCGGCATCGCCGCCAAGGCGGCTCGGCCGCTCGGATACGCCAACGTAATCGCGCATTTGTTGGCCCATATGGACGCGGAAGAAAACGCCGCCGCGGACCAAGCTCGACGGTCGAGCGCGGTGATCGCGGCCGGCCAGGAAGGGAGTACGCGCAACGATGCCTGACTCTGACATCGAGCTATTGGATCAAGAAGCCTCGCCCAGCGTGCCGGAATCGGCGGCGCCGGAGGTAAACGACGCCTCGCCCGCGCCGGCCGCGCCCGGGGCCGAAAGCGCGCCTGCCGAAACCGCCGCGAACGACCTGGCGATTCCCTATCCGGAGGAAACCGTCGAGGGGGCGGACTCGGAGGAATCGCAACCTCGGGGCGAGCCCAGCCAGCCGGAAGCCGGTCGCGACGCAAGCGAAGAGGCCGCGCCTTTGGCGGCGCGCCACGGCCCGCAGGCGCTGACCAAACTCATCAACGAGAACGCGCCGCTCAAGGAGTTCCTCGAAGCCAATCCACGGGCCAAGAGCCATCTCTATCAACTCGCGCGCCGTTCCGGCGATCTGGACGCGTATCAGCAAATGCTGCCGACGCTGAATCGCGCCAAGGAAGCGGTGGAGTCGCAGCGGCAGTTGCAAGATCTCGACCGACTTTACCTGCAAGGCACTCCTCAAGATTTTCTGTCGCGCCTGTGGGAATCGCAGGCCACTACCGATCCGCTCAGCGGCCAACTGGTTTCGAGCGGCGTCTATGAGCGCCACGTGCGATTTCTTCACGGGCTGATGCTCGAGGCGCTCAATCAGCAGGCGGCGGAGTCGCGCGACACCAAGCTTCAAAATGCAGTGGATATCGTCAGGGAGGCATTGGGAACGACGCGGTCCTCCCCCGCGCAAGGCGATGCCCTGTCCGACCTGCCGCCCTCCATCCGGAGAAGGTTGGCCGACGCGGAACGCGCGGCGGCCGAGCTTGAAGATCTCCGACTCCGGCGGAGCGAGGAGATGGCGGAACAGCAAGAGAACTCCAAGCAAGAGATTGTCCGCGACACGACGGAACGTCTCGATAAGTTCGTGCGCGGCTTGTTGGCGAATACCGGCCTGAACGAGTATACCCAACGAGCCGTGGCGCGCGACTTCATCGAGCGGGCCGCCGAGCTCGCGGACCGGGACCCGGTGCATGCGGCGTCCATGCAGGAGCTTTTCCTGCGTGACGCCAGTCCCGCCACGCGCGAGCGGCTAGTCAATAAGGCGCTCGGCTGGGCGCGGCAGCATGCCCGCGAAATTCTGGAGCCGATCGTGCGAGGGGCGGCGGAGGCGGCGCGGCGGGAGCAGGTCGAGCGGGAATCGGCTCGCGCCGCGCGCCTTCGTCCCGAGCCGGCGAGCGCGGGCAGCCCCGCGCCTCCGGAGCGGCCCTCGGTGCGCGATCTGATCGCGCGGCGCGAAAGCGGTCTCAAGCGCCGCCTGTCGGATCGGGAAATCCTGGATCTCTAGCCCGCAATTCCAATAACCCTCCCGCGTGGAAGAGGACAACATGGCCTTAACCAATGCTCAAGTCGTGGCATTGCAGCTCGAGAAGGTGCGGCGCAAGCTGCCGATCCTTTACGAGCGCGACGACACGTTTTTCAGCCTGATCCAGAAGCGCGACGTGGAACGAGTCTCGACCCGAACCGCGCGCATTCCCTTGCAAGTGAGCCCGGGCGGCAACTTCGGTTACGCCAGCTTCGACGGCGGCGACCTTGGCCGCGGCTCGGGCACCACTTACGATTTCGCGCAGATCACCCCCGTGGGCCTGCGCTTCGCGGTGGAAATCACCAAGCTGGTCGAATATGCGACCAACGCCACCGACAAGGCGGTCGAGGATGCCGCCAAGCGCAACGTGGCGGACGCGATGAAGCAGTTCCGGCGCGATATCGATGCTTCCCTGTAAACCGCCGGCAACGGCGTGCTGGCGACGGTGGCGACGGTGAATACCGGCACCAATACGCTGACCCTGAACGAGGCGCCGTTCGGGGCACGGCTGATTCGCACCAACCAAAATATCCAGATCTATGATCCGACCCTCACCACCAACCGCGGCGAGATCACCGCGCAGGCGGTGACGAACTCGCTGGGCGCCACGCCGACGCTGGTGGCCAGCGGGGCGCTGCCGGCCGGAACCGCCGCCGGCGACGTACTGGTGGTCGATGGGGTGAGCGGCGCCAGCCCGACGTTCATCTACGGCATTCCGTACCATCACAACTCCTCGACGAGCGGCTCGTGGATGGGCATCAGCCGTTCGCAGCCCTACGCGGTGGCGAACGGCGTGAACGCCAACAACGCCGCGCTGACGCTGCCGGTCTTGCGCCTGGCCTTCAACCAGGTGCGGCAGGCGATCGGTGTCGATAGCCTGGGCAACCTGATCTGGCACGGGCATCCCACCCAGGTGGCCGCCTATGAAGAACTCGGTTTCGTGATCAGCGAGATCGAAAAGGGCGGCGCCAACCAGGATTTGGATTTGTTGTTCCGAAACAAGACCATCGGCGGCGTTCGCGTCAAGGAGAACATCCACGCCGATGTCAGTCGCTTGGACCTGGTGAACTTGGAGACCTGGGGACGGGTCGAGTGGCTGCCGATCGACTACTACGAGATCGGCGGTCAAACCGTGTTTCCGGTCTATGGGGTCTCGGGAGGCATTGCCGCCAGCTACCTGTTCTATCTGGTCACTGGCGTGCAATTTTTCGTCGACAATCCCCGGGCCATCAGCTCGATCACTTCGCTCGCCGTTCCGGCCGGCTACTAGCCGTCGCGGCGCTCGGGCGATATACCTGCCCGGGGTGGCGCGCAGGCGCCGCCCCGGGCCCTTGTTTATGCGAGACGATTTGGCGGGCCGGTTGGCTCCGCGCCACCTTCGGCGGCTTCTCGAGCGCCGTTACGGCTGCACGCCCTGGGGCGAGCCGCTGTATCGATTGGTCTGGGCGCCCTCGCGGCTGGAACGGTCGGGCGGCCTGTGGACCGATTGGCGCGGCGGCACGCAGGAGCGCGGCATGGGCCTGATCCGGCGGATCGCCGAGGTGCGCTGGGTGCGCAAATATCCCGGTGAAGACTGCTGGCTAGTCGAGCAATGGACACCGCCCTCCGCCTATGGAAGCCCCGAGGATTGGGGACGCCCCGTGGCCATGGGGGGAACGATGCTGGCGACGGAATGGGGCCCGGTGCCGACGCTGGGGCCGTTTCCCGCGCGGGGCGACTACGAGGATTTGGGCGCGCGCATTTACTGGTATCCCAGCGAGCGCCACGTAACTTTGGCCATCGACGCGACGCGGCGCCGACGCGCCGCGGCGGCGGCCGCGCCGCGCCAGCGCATCAGCGACGCGGCCCAACGCGCGCAGGAGCGCGAAGCACGCCGCGAAGAGGAGTTCGAACGCTTTTGCCATGACGTGTTGGGGGACGCAGCTCCGGCCTTCGGCGGCGCGCCGGTGACCGGGTACGGTCCCAAGGCGCGGCCTAGTTTGATCGAGACCGCCGAATCCATCGGCATTCGCCAGCACCCGTATTGAGGAGGAACCATGTCCACGCAGATCGCCGAGCCGGTCAACCCCGGAGCTCGCTACCGAGAAATCTTCGAATCGTCCGCCGCCGGCGCCGCCACGAAAGGCGGCATCGCCGACCGATTGCGCGATCGCCTGGTGCGCGAGGAATGGGCCCGGCTGGCGAAGCGCGGCTGGGAAGTCGTGGAGCTCGCCAACTACCATGCCTGGCCGGTGCGCGTGGATCTCGGCGAACTGGGCATTGTCGCCATCCCGGCGGCCACCGCCGCGGAGCCCGGCCGCGCCCGCATCGAGACGCCGCGCATCTCCATGCGCGACCTGGGCGACGGCAACTTCATTCCGGTCAGCGTGCTGCCCAGCGAGCTAGCGCAGGAGGTCGAGCGCGAATATCAGAAGACGGGCGGCGTGGTTTGGTATGCCGCCGGAACGGCGCCCTCCGATGCCGCGGTGCGCGAAGCGCGCGCTCGGCAGATGAGCTGGTATCGAGAGGAGTTCCGCAAGGCGGTGCAATCCTGGTCGCGTTATCGGCAACACCAGTTCATCACCGAGCGGCAGCGCGACGCGGCCAAGGCGCTGGTGGAAGCTGGTGAAATCGCCACTCTGCCGGAGTGGGTCAATCTCACCCGCGACGCCAGCGAACGGACGCTGTGTCCCGAATGCGGCGAAGAGATCAAGCCTGCCGCTCGCGTCTGCCGTTTTTGCCACTTCCGGCTTTTGCCACCCGAATCCGAAGGCGCCGACGAACTGGAAGCAAACTCCGCGCGCCGCGCGCGGCCGCGTCGCGGCGCCGAGCCCGCGCAGTAAGCGATCCTTATGGACACCGCCGGCGACGCCCTGGCCATCGCGCGCGCCCTGCTCGATCCCACGGGGCAGGGACTCTTCGGCGACCAAGCGCTGTTGCCTTACTTAAACACCGCGTATCGCTCGATCGCCGACGAGGTGGCGGCCATTCGCGAGTGGACGGCCAACGAAGCCGTCGCCACCCTCCCCGCGGTGCCGGCTTATACCGTGTCGCTCGCCGCCTTTCAGGCCCCTGGCCAGCCGCTGGCGAACCTGGAGCAACCCATCGCGCTCCGCGAGAAGGCGGCGGGCGCGGCTCCCGAGGACTACCAGGAAGTGCGCCTGGTGGATGAGCTGCCGGCGCGCTCCCCAGCGGCGTTGCTGCTGGAATACGAATGGCGCGGCACCACGGTGGTCCTCATCGGCGCCACCCAGGCGCTCGACCTCGAGGTCCGCTTCGTGACGCGCTGGGGCAGCTTGAATGCGGCCACGGATGCGCTCGCCGTCAACGGGCTGGCCAACGCCCTCGGCTGGTGGACGGCAGGCCTGATGTGCTCGGCGCTGCGCGAAGACGCCAAAAGCCAGCAATATCTCGCCAGCGCGCGGCATTTTCTCTTTCAGCGCGTCAACGACTTCGTCAAGACGTCTCAGATCGCTCTGCGCCGGCCGCGTCCTTATCGCGCCGGCGGCTTGATTTGGAATGGGGCGGAGGAATGGCTGTAATGACTCAAGCCGCCGCCCGCTGGCCCGTGCTGCTCATCGAGCACGGTCAGACTCGCTTCGACCGCCAAGGCCGCGTCCATGGCCTGTTGGACCCGCCGCTCAGCGCCGAGGGCCGGGAGCAGGCGGCGCGCTTGGGGCTCAAGCTGGCCGGCATGGCTCAGCCCCCGACTCGCCTCTACAGCAGCGACCGGCGGCGAGCGCGGGAAACCGCGCGATTGGCCGGCGCCATCGCCGGTATCCCGGTGACGGTAACGCTGGCGCTACGGCCCTTGGATGTCGGCATCTGGTCGGGCGGCGACGAACACGGCGTGGCCCGGCGGCTCGAGCCCTATTTCGACAACCCGCGGCGCCGCATTCCAGGCGGCGACCGGGTCGCGGAGTGGCGCGCGCGGCACCTGGAGTATGTCCGCGCGCTGGCGGCCCGTGCCCGGCAAACTCGCGAGCGGCCCGCGCTCGTGACTCATTCGAATGTGATTGGATCGCTGGCGGCGCCGCGCGACGGCCACGGCGGGCGCGCCGCTCTCGCTCATCCGCCGCGCGCCGGCGAGGTGCGGCGCGTCCATATCCCGATCTCCGTAACTCAGGAAAGGAACTCTCATGCCTTGGACGTTTAACGTCAGCGCCCTGACCGAGGGCGAGCAAGACCTCGCCGTTTTCGGCCAACTCCGTTTTTCCGGCAACTATGCCAGCGGCGGCGACACCGGATCCGTCGTGATCGGCGGCAATACGCTGGGCTGGCCCGACTGGCGGCCTGCCGCCAGCGCCCTGCACGCGTCGTTGCCGCCCATCGCCGCGACCATCCAGTTGGACGGCGGCTATACCGCGGCGCTGGTGCCGGCGGGATCCGGCAGCTCCGGGTTCAAGCTCAAGATCGCCGATCCCGCGACGCACTCCGAATTGGCCGCCGCGGGCTATCCGGCGGCGCTGACCAGCGGCACGCCCTACCACGTCATGGCATTGACCTACCGCAAGAACTTGTAAGCGCGCGGGGAGAACTTCGCAACGTGATCCAGGGATACGTGTCGGTGCCTGCCGAGCGATTTGGCGGGCTGGTGACCAGTTGGCCGGAGGAGATGCTCGACGTTTCGCTCGCCTCGCGCGCGGAAAACGTCCGCTTCAGCCAGAGCGAAGTCGGCAGCCGCGAAGGGCTGACGCGCATTGCCAGCCTGGGCGCCGCCATTCGCGGCCTGGGCCAGTTCGTGCCGCCGGGAGGAACCGCGACGCCGGTCGCCTACGACGCCAATGGCCGCTTATGGATCGAACAGCCGGCCGGTTCCGGCACCTTCATTCTGGTGCCAGGCAACGGCCTGGTCTCGCTCCCGGCCGGAGCAGGCATGAAGTCCGCGGCCGCCTTTGGCCGCCTCTACGCCGCCTTCGGCGACGGTCGCGTGGGCACGGGACCAGCTGCGACCTTCGACGGGTCCAATCTCGATCCCGTGACCACGGCGCCGCCCGCCACGCCGGCGCAGCCGCAGGATTCGCCCAGCGCCGGCAATGTTGCCGCCGGCGCCCGCTACATGATGGTTTTGTTCAAGACCCGCGCCGGATCGTTTACTGCGCCCGGGCCGCCCGCGAGTTGGACCGCCGCCGGCGGCAAGCAAGCGCTGGTCGGCAATCTGCCGATAGGCCCCGCCAACGTAGTGGCGCGGGTGGTGGCCTTCACCGTCGCCGGCGGCTCGAGCGCCGGCCCGTACTTCTATATCGGCGAGTCGCAGACTGTAAACGGCGTTGCCGAAACCGCCACCGTCGTCGAGGATAATTCGACCACGTCGGCTACGTTCAATTTCGATGATGCATTCCTGAGCTCTTCCATCGACATCACCGACCAATTCCGCGCCATTTCGCTACCGGCGGAATCGGGAGTCTTCTATTCCGCCCTTACTCAGCGCATGGCCTGGTGGGGCGAGCCGGGCCAACCCAGCTTGGTGCGCTTCAGCCAGCCGCAGGATGCCGGCGTCTATTACGGCGACACCGGCTTTCTGTTGGTTTCCGACGGCGATGGCCAGGCGGTAACGGCGGTATTCGAACTGCGCGATCAGCTCTTCGTCGCCAAGCAAGACTCGCTTTACGTGATCACGCCTAACGACGGCGATCCCGCTAGCTGGGACGTGCTCCCGGTCACGGCGAAAGTTGGAGTGTTCAGCCAAAACGCGATCGACCTGGCCGACGGCTTCGCGGTTTTCACACACCCGAGTGGCGCCTACTATTTCGACGGCAGCCAGCCGCAGTGGATCTCCGACGAGTTGGTCGGCGCCGCGGCGGATCGCCCTGGCATCTGGCAACGCGTCAACTGGGCCGCCGGCGCCACGCCTTGGATGGTCATCGATGCCTCCTCCAAGGAGGTGCGGATCGGCCTGGCATTGGACCTAGCCGTTGCGCCGAGCCACATCCTCAAGCTCAATTACGTCGATGGATGGGAGCGCTCTTTCCGTTTCTCCGCCTTCACCGGCCGCTACCATTACTTCCCCGGCCGGCGCTGGTCGCTCGATACCATCCCCGCCAGCATCGCCCGCATGCTGGATCGGCCCTTGCCGTCCGCGGTTATCTCCAGCGATCGCGGCCTCGCCCTCCGCCAACTCGTGCTCGGTTCGGGAACCAGCGACGGCGCCGTGGTTTTCATCGACCCCAACGCCACCACCGATTGCGGCTTGCCCATTGCCAGCATCTTGGAGCTGGGCGCGGTTTCGAGCGCCGAACTGACGCGGATGCAGCGGCAAGGTGTGGAGCTGATGGGGCTAGTGCAGGTGCGGGCCCGCGGCCAAGGACGACTGATCGTCGAAGCCAGTCCCGGCGGCGGCGCCTGGCGACCGGTCGCGGAACTGGCGCTGCAGGATCGCGTCACCGGCGATGCGCGCGGCTTGGCCGGCCTGGCGGGCGAAACGCCGCGGCTGCGCCTGCGCTCCCCGGATGGCGCCTGGCGCCTGCTGGCCGCTTACGCGCTGATGCGCCCGCTCTGGAGTTTGCGACCCGGTCCGGCGCCGGCCGCCGCGGGGGTGCTCTGATGCCCGTCAGCCGCGGTTGGATCAATCAGCTTTTGCAGGCCGATCCCGTGGCTTGGCGCGCCACGACCGATCTGGCCAATCATGCCGACGCATTGGAGCAGTCGCTCGGCGTCGAGGTTTTGAGCGGCCAGCAGGCCGGCGCGGCCTTACGGCCCGCGCCGCCGGCGCCGAGCGCCTGGACCATCGCGGCGGGCAGCGGCCATTTCGCGGTGGCACTGACGCCGCCCAGCGGCGCCCCGCAGAGTAGATGGATCCAATACGAGTTGCAGAGCGCGACCGACACCAACTTCAATGCGAATTCGAACGTCAGCACCTATACGTTGGGATTGGGCGCCACCACGCTGGACGTCGTCGATCCCGGCGTCACCAAATTCTGGCGAGCGCGATGGCGAACCTTAGGGTCTTCCTGGGGCGGGTGGCGGAACTATGCCTCCGCCGGCGGCGTCGTGGCGCTCTCGAGCGGGCCGCTCAAGACCAGCTAGCCCCGCTCGACGGCAAACTGCGCCGCGCCCGGCCGGCGGATATTGCAGCCCTGCGCGCCAGCCATCGGCGCCAATGCGCCGCCCTGGGATGCGGTTACGCCTTTCCCGATTTCGAGGGCGATCCGTCGTATCGCGTCTTGATGCTGGGACCGGACGCCGCCTTGGTGGTGAAAACCACCTACGAGGCCTTTGTCATCGCCGGCGCGCCGCCGCCCTTTCTCGCGCTGCTCGCCGCGCGCCAGGCGATCGCGGCAAAGCTGCGCGAGCACGGCATTGACGAGCTGCACGCCTGGACGCCGCCCGGCATGGAAACGCGCATGGGCCGGCTCATGCGGGCGCTGGGATTTCGAGATTGCAGCCCAGGCTGGAAAGCCTGGTATCGGGAGGTATGAAGTGGCACGAGGCGACAAGAACCTTTACCAACAACAGCAGCAAGCGGCCTACGCGCAAGCGCAAAATCTCGCGCAACAATCCGCTAAAAACCAGCAGAATCTCCTGGGCACCGTCGCTCCCATGTACGAGCAGGAATACCAAAACCCCGGCTATACGCCGTCCGAGCAGCAGGCAATTCGACAGGCGGCAAGCGGCGCGCTCGCCGGCGCCATGGGGGCGGCGCGAGCGCGGCTGCTGGGTCAGGCGGCGCGCACCGGCAACGCCGCCGGCATCATCCCCGCCGAGGAAGAATTGGCGCGCCAGCAAGGCCAGCTCAATAGCCAGGACCTAGGCGCCCTCGAGCAAGGGTTCGGCAACGCACGCATGGCCGGGCAGCAGGCTGCCATGAGCGGCCTGCGCGGCCTCTATGCCGACACCAGCCAGCCCCTCGGCATCGGCATGGGAGCGGAATCGAATCTCGTCGGCGATCAAGCCCGCCTGGCCGCCCAGCCGTCGTTCTGGAGCCAGGTGGCAGGTCGCACTCTCGGCGGTCTGACCGGGTTGCTCAACCTTGGCCGCGGCAACGGGAGCGGCCGATGAGCGGGCCTCGCTACCTGCCCGGACAAGGCGATGTTCAGGGCGTGCGCTCTTTGGTGCCCCGCCTGGCCGGCCTCGGCGATGACCGCTTCCCCATGACGACGGGCCCCTGCTCGGTTCTCGACCAAGCCTTGTTGTTGCGCCTCGCCGCCGCGTTTCGTACCCCCAGCAACTGGCCGCAGCCGCCGGAGTTGGCCGGAGTGGACGGATCCGTGCGCGTACCCAACGCCTTGCAGCCCATGAGCGGGGAATTCAGCCAGGGACGCGAGGTGAACGAAGGCGGGCCTGCTTTCTTTGCTCCCGCGCGTCTCGGCGCCGTGCCTCGTTTCACTCGCCGTCGATACGCGGGCTTCTAGCCGGCCGCACCCATGCAAGCTCGCACTCGCGATCCAGCGTGCCTGACCCGCCAACACTCGCCTCTGTCGCCGCGCTCGAGGGCCTTGATCTGCCCCTCGATTGGACGCCGCAAAGCCAACCCCAACTGCAAGCTTTGCTCAATGGCGCGGACCTGTTGCTCTTCGGCGGCTCCGCCGGCTCGCTCAAATCCGAAACCCTCTTGGTGGATGCTGCGCTGGAACTCTCCAACCCTCACCTGCGCGCGATCCTGTTTCGCCGCAGCTACCCGGAGCTGGAGAAAACGCTCATCCGCCGCAGCCGCCAGCTCTACGCCGGCCGGGGCGGCCGGTTCAACGAGCAAAAGCGCGTCTGGACCTTCCCCAGCGGCGCCACCGTGGAATTCGCCTACTGCGAGGCCGAGGAAGATATCTTTCGCTATCAGGGCGCCGAGTACACCTTCATCGGCTTCGATGAATCCACCCATTTCACCGAATTCCCGATTCGCTACATGTTCTCGCGCTTGCGCTCGCGCGATCCCAAACTGCGCCTGCGGCTTCGCCTGGCCAGCAATCCCGGCAACGTCGGCCACAACTTTCATAAGGCCTTGTTTCACGGCCCTGCCTGCACCCACTGCCAGGCCATGCCCAACTCCGAGCGGCCTGGCTTCCATTGCGAGCACGGAGTCTGGCCGAGCGACGGCGCCACCATTGGCAAAACCAAGGCCTTCATTCCCGGCACCTGTCGCGATCATAGCCTGCTCAATCGCGATTACGCCGATGCGCTTGCGGCTCTGCCCGGCGCCTTTCGCAAGGCGCTGCTCGAGGGCTGCTGGGACGTCTACGAAGGCCAGTATTTCGACAATTGGCGCCGCGAACGCATGAGCATTCCGCGGGCGCGCATCGGCGAGCAGCCTTGGTGGCCGCATTGGGTGGGCGCCGATTACGGGTTCAACGGCAGCCAAGCCGCCGCTTATCTTTTCTGCAAAGGGCCGGCCAGCCCGCAATTCCCCCACGGCCGCACCTACGTGCTCGACGAGTACACCGCTCGCCATCAAAAAGCCGCCGAGTTCGCCCAGGCCATGGCTCGGCGCTTCGGCTCCGCGGCCCCGCAAACGGCTCAGATTGTCGGCGCGGTAGATGCGCCGCGCGTGCAGTGCTGGTATCTGTCCCCCGACGCCTGGAGCAAACGCGGCGACGACCACAGCTTGGCCGAGCAAATGCGGGCCGCCAGCGACCTTCCCTTCGAGCCCGCCAGCACCGATCGCGTCGGCGGCGCCATGCTGATCTACTCGCAACTCGACTCGGGAGAGCTGGTGATCGCCGACACTTGCCGGCAATTGCTGGAGGCCATTCCCAGCCGCATACACGACCCCGACCGTCCCGACGACATTCTCAAAATCGCCGGCGATCCCCTCGACGACTGCATCGACGCCTTCCGTTACGGTCTCTACAGTTTTCTCGCCCCGCCCAAGCCCTCGGCCTGGGACCAACTCGAAGCCGCAATCAGCCCCGACCCGACGGTGGCGATGCTGCAGCGCCGCCGCGCCGCCGCGCGCTGGGGAAGCTCGGCAGGCGGCGCCGCCGCGCCGGCCTCCACGCGCTACATCCCCCGCCGCCGCTAGAACCGCGAAGATGCTTGCCGCGGACCCGGCGGTACCGCCGCCGAGAAAGGACACAGACATGACTGCCTGCAACCTGCGCCTATGGCTGCATGGACTGGCCGCCGCCGCGGCCGGCGGCGCCAGCACCGCCCTTGGCCAAATCCTGCTCACGCCCGGTGATGTGCACTGGGACCAAGCCAGCCTGCACCGCTACGCCGCCGCCGCGGCCGGCGGCGCGCTCATCGCCGTCCTCGCCTACTTCCGCCAAAGCCCGCTCGCGTCCGGCAAATCGTAGCGGCAGGCTAACTTTCCCGCTGCCTGCGGGGTCTAAGCCTTTGGGCCCGAGGCAGGTTGCCCTAAAATGGCCTCAGGCAAGCCGCGAGGTGTACCGATGCGTTACTGGTCATGGCTGGTGGCGAAGCTGGCGAGCATTGCCCTTTTCACGGGCGCCATTTGGGCGGTGGTGGAAACGGTGTTGCCGCCTCATCTGGAGGGCTTGCTGAGCGCCTCGCCGCGCCTGGGAGTGGACCTTACCTACACCGTCGCGGTCTTCACTCTCGGCCTATTGGCGGCTGGCATGCTTGCGCTCTGCGCTTGGGATCAACGCTTTCGCTGCCGCAGCTGCGGCCGCCGCCTGCGCATGCCGCAGGCCGAAGGCGTGTTCAGTTCGGTCATGCTGGGCGGCGTGCCGCACACCGAATACATCTGCACCTTCGGTCACGGCACGTTATTCGTCCCCGACGTCCACACCACCTATCGCCCTGCCAAATGGACTCGCTACGCCAATGTCTGGGACGACCTCAGGCAAGCCGAAGAGATCGCCCAGCGCCGTTGACGATTCCTCTCCTCGCCACCCTACGCTCCCAGCAGTGTCCCAGTTTGCCGTGGGGGCATCTATAGGCTAATGCCACTCCATCAGCAGGTCTGGGTAAAGGCCAACGCCCCGGTGGATAAAGGGATCGCCGTAGTCGTGTCGGCGTTGGGCGAGTTTGAGGGGCTCGAAACCGTGGAGAGTTGCGAGGGGGACAGCGAGTCCGGCGCATGGATATGCTTCCGGTGCGGTGCTTATTGGGATCACCCCTGGAGGGAGCTGGCGGCGCTTGTCTTGGGCGTTTTGGCGCCACGACTTACGGCCAAAGTAGGAGACGACGCTGCCGTGAGAATTCAGGTCACCGGCGGGGCGGCGTATTTCGGCGAGATTACGATTAGGCCAGGGGCCATCGTCCGAGTCGCGACGGCCCTCAGCCTTATCGCACAAGAGATCAACGCTTCCCGACGCCATAGCTCGGTGTATTCCGATGACACGTCTGACACATCGCAATCGTGTTGCTCAGGTTATAGGGGCCACCGGCCGTAACCCGGTGGGCCTCCCATTCCCCGCGCAGCATCGCGTTGCAGCGACCCCTGTGGTGGATGCAGGTCTTCATCTCGCACTCGCACTTGCCACCAGCCCGCTCATACAGATCGTCGCGGAACGCCATGGTCTCACCTCCTTCCTGCCCTGCCTCACGCGACAGTGCGACAGTTCCCGTAGCGCAGTTCCGAAATCTCTTCCAATGTCCAAACGTGATCTGCAATCCCAGCTTCCATCGCCGGCGTGGCACGCAGCGTCTTGTGGATTCGGGCGAAGTTGTAATGCAGGAAATGGAGGGCCACCGCGTGCGCGTGATTGTCCAGCTTCTTGGTTAGGCGCGTGAATCGCCGCGTGGACATGCGCATCGCCAAGTTTTGGCGCTCGACAAAGCTGGTCGAAACGTACTCGGCACCGGGGCTGCCGATAACTGTTTTCATGTCGTAACCGACATTGCGGGCCGGGTTGCAGCGGTGCTGATCTTCCTCAGGAGCCGCGCCATAAATCTTGTGGAGCGTGGCCAGGTCCACGTCCAGGCCGAACGCGCCTTCGATGGCTTCCAAGTATGATTTATGGCCATCTGTACTGAACTGCACGCGCCGGCGAATCCGCGCCGCCACATCTTGCATGAAATCCCAAGCCCATCCGCCGTCTCGGCCGCCGACCAGGTACGAGACGCACAGCCTGGTATCGGCATCGAGCGCGATCCACGTCCAAACGTGGCCTATACCCTCGGCGCGACCCGCCGACGTGGTGTTCTTTTGCTTCGCGCTGATGAATGACCAGATTTCGTCGCAAAGAATCCGCCGGGCTTTCAGGCCGCGCACCCGCGAATCGTGGAACGCCGCTGCCGCCGCGCCCACGTCAATGAGCAGCCTCCTTACGGTATTGATCGAAACCCCGCAGATGCGGGTGACCGCGCGGAGGCTGCTGCCCTCAACCAAAAGGCGGGTGACGCGGGCGCGAGTTTCGCGCGGCAAGCGGTTCATAAGCATCAAGATGAACCTCAAGCGCACTACTGTCAAGCATAAAGTTCAGTTTAGCCGTGCTGCCTTCTTTCGCTGCAAGCCTATGATAGGGTAATGAAGCTTCACGCTCCAGGCGTGCGTCAAAACGTCCTCGCCAGTGTCGTTTGCCAATCCGACGGTTACCTGTCGCTCAGGAGACTATGAACACTGCGCTCATTGAACCCACGAATTCCGAGTGTGTCGAAAGCGCTCTGCCAGAACACCGCCTCAAGTTCCTTGCACCGCGCTCGCTGGAAGCGAGCCGGGAGCTTCCCGGGTCGGCGCGGGATGGCATTAGGGCGATGCTGTCGGCGCTTGATTCCATTTTGCGGCAGGCTGTCGCGCCTAAAACAGCCGCGGAATTCGAGCGGGTGCAACAGGGCCTCTTTCTGCGCTATGTCCCGCTCGTGATCGCGCTTTCAGCTTTTATCCGCGCTATCGTCCCCGACGAAGTTGTTGAGGCCATTACAGAGCAATCCCTGGTGGAAGTGGACCTTGACTTCGACAAGGCCGGCGTGGCCGCGTTCGGCAAGCCCGTCCGCGACCAGGCTGTGTTTACGCTCTGGACATTCAGGAAAACGATTGATCTTGTAGAGCGGTTCGCGACTCTGCCCGTCCCCGAAGACAAACGCACTGAAAACAAGCGGATTTTCAGCCAGTACCTCGCCCATCGCATGCGTAGCCAGTTCAGCCTGGACTGCCTGACCGCTGCGCTCAGGAATGAAGTTCCCGTGTTTCCGGAGGTTCTGGATCGGTTGGTGGAGGGCTTGCGGGCCGCGGTGAATGCTTACACCCTCGCAAGGGAAGCGTACGACATTAGAGCAGAGCAGGGCGCCCCAGAGCAAGCAAGAGTGTGGGATGACGAAGACGCGCAACTAGCCGCATTGGCCGCGCCAGAGATCACAGCCGAGGAATGATGAGTGCCAGGGGAACCTGCCATTCGCATGGGCGAAATCTTCTGGGTGGATTTTGGGCCGCCCGACAGTCATGAACAGGCGCTGAGGCGCCCATGCGTGGTTATGTCCAGGAACGATGTCAACGCCAACGGCGAAACCGTGATCGTCGTTCCGCTAACGACCAAGCTACACAAAGCAAACTCATACCGCATCCAAGTTCCCGCCGGAATGATTGTCGCCGAGCCGGGGCAGCGGCTCGAAACCAGCGTCGCACTATGCGACCACGTTCGCGAGATTGATAAGCGAAAGCTGGAAAGCCGCGCTGGACGGCTGTCCCAGACGGCCATCCGGGGCATCGCCCTGGGGCTAGCCTATGTGTTCGACATCCGCTGATTTATTTTGACCAGCGCGCTCTTGCTGCCTTTCTCGCGATTGCAATGCGTCGTGCGCGGGGAATCGCCTTCGCTCTGGCTGGGCCGCCCCTCAATCCGCCAGCCCGCCGCTTGTCGGGATTCCGCTTCTTGTCGCTGACCTGATCCTCAGCCTCCCCAATCGCGATGTCCACGATGGCCTTGGCGAGCTGGTTCCGGTCGCGGGGACGCTGGGGCATGCCCAATTGTCGCATCCCAGCGGTTCCCGCCGATCCCCGCGATTCCCTGCTGGCGCGCCAAACCGAAACACTACAGTGTTCCCGCCTGACTTGCCATGCGTCGGGCGCCAAGGTATAAAGGCCAGGGATGGCCTTTTACCCCTTGCCCATCCCATAAACACGATCCATGTGCAACCCTCATGCGAAATCCCTGCGCCTTGCCGTGCTCATTGCGCTTCCCTGCTGCCTGGCCTGGGCCGCCAAGCCCGCCAAGGACTGCCAGGCCGCGCAAAATACGTTTCAGGACAAGTGCTCGATGTGCCACAGCCCCGACGGCAAGGGGTACGCGGCGATCCACACTCCCGATTTCACCGACGCCAAATGGCAGACATCGCACAAGGATGCGGAGCTCATCGATGCCATCACGAACGGCAAGCAAGGCGCCGGCGAAATGCCCGCCTTCAAGGATCAGCTCACTACCCGGCAAATTGACGATCTCGTGACCTGCGTGGTCCGCAGTTTCGGAAAAGAAAAAAAATGAGTTCCGCCTCGCCCTCCGGCACCGTCGGCGTCGGCATTATCGGCTCTCGCTTCATCGCGCGCGCTCACGCCGAATCGCTGAGCCGGTTCGTGCCGGCGGCCCGGCTGGCAGCCGTGGCCTCGCCCACCGCCGCGCATCGCGAGGAGTTCGCCCGCGAGTTCGGCATCCCGCATTCCTACGCCGATTACCGCGAAATGCTGCGCGATCGCGACGTCGACGTGGTGATCGTCGGCGCCCCCAACGACCTGCACGCGCCCATGGTGATCGCCGCCGCCGAGGCCGGCAAGCATGTGATTCTCGAAAAGCCGATGGCGGTCACGCTCGATGAGGCCGATCGCATGATCGCTGCCTGCGCCGCCGCCCGCGTGCGCCTGCTGTACGCCGAAGAGCTGGTCTTTTCCCCCAAGTACGTCCGCGCCCATCGCCTGGTCGAGGAGGGAGCGCTCGGCAATCTTTATCTGGTCAAGCAGCTCGAGAAGCATTCCGGCCCCCACGCTCCCTGGTTTTGGGACGTGGACCGCTCCGGCGGCGGCGTGCTCTTCGACATGGGCTGCCACGGCATCGAATTCGCCCGCTGGATGTACGGCAAGCGGCCCGTCGCCGCCGTCACCGGCCACTGCGCGCTCGTGCGCCACGCCGATCGCACCCGCGCCGACGACAACTGCATCGTGTTGCTCGAGTTCGAGGGCGGCGGCACCGCGCTCATCGACGATAGTTGGGCGTTTTTCGGCGGCATGGACGACCGCGCCGAGCTCTATGGCACCGAGGGCTCGATCCAGTGCGACATCGTGCATGGCAGCGCCATGAAGACTTTCAGCAATGCCGGCTACGGCTATGCCATGGAAAAAGCCGCCAGCACCCAGGGCTACACTTTCACCATCTTCGAGGAAAACTGGAACTACGGCTTCCCGCAGGAGCTCGCCCACTTCATCGACTGCATTCGCTTCGATCGCCCGGCGCGGGAAACGGGCGAAGACGGCCGCGAGGTCTTGCGCATCATCTTTGCCGCCTACGAGTCCGCCGCCACTGGCCGCCGCATCGCGCTCGAGGGTTATCAGCCGCGCTTCCCCCAACGGCCGATCGAGAGCTGGCTCCGCCGCCAAGACGGCGCGACTCCGGCGCGGAGCGGCGCTCGCTCGTAGCGCACCCGGCCGGCTTACACCACGTCTTGTTCCACCGGCTGCGGAACTTTGGCGCCGATTTGTCCTTCGATCCAAGCGCTCAGTTTCGCCGTGATCTGCGCCGGTCCGTCGCCCGCGAACACGAAGGGCGGGCCGATCGAGATCTCCGCCCGGCCGCGTTTCGGCCATTTCGCGCCAATTGGCAAGATTTCGAAGAGCCCGCGTATCGTGATGGGCACGACCTGCAGGCTCAGCTCGTGCACGAAGACGCCGATGCCGGGCCGAAATGGGTGCAGATTTCCGTCTGGGGTCTCCTGTCCTTCTGGAAAAATCAGCGGGCAGTAGCCTTGATCGGCCAACTGCCCGGTGTATCGCAGTGCATTGCGAATTCCGCCTTCCTGCGCCAGCAAATAGCCGTTGAAAAACGCCTGCGTCAACACATATTTCATGTAAGCGCGCCGGCGGTGGCGGAATCGCGTCCCTTCCGGGCGCAAGAATTCGCGAAAATCGCGCGCCCCCATGGCCGGCGCCAGCCAGCCGCGCCAGTTCGACGGCAAGGCGCGCAAAATGCTCGGCACGTCGAACAGGCTCTGGTGATTAGCGATGAAAAGCACCGGGCGGCGGCACTGACGCAGGTTCTCGCGGCCAGAGACGCGCAGCCGCACCTGCGTGCGCAGGATCGGAAACACGATGGCACGGAATCCTGCCAGGCGCAGCCAGCGCGTCAGCGCCGCCGTGGGCCATTTCGGATAATGAAAGCTCGGCGCGGCCCGGGTCCCTTCCGCGCCGAGCTCGGTCGTCCGCGCCGCTTCTTCCGGCCCCGCCGCGGCGGCGATCAGCGCTTCCAAGTCGCCGATGGTGCGCGCTTGCGTTAGTGCATGCTCGTCAAGGCCGAGGCGCAGTTGCGTCTCCAGCCAAGCCAGCAGATCGACGCGGTCCAGCGACGAAAACCCGATCTCTTCCAGGCTCACCGCGGGCGTGAGGCTCTCGGCCGGCAAATTGACCTTTTCGGCCAGAAACGCACGCCAGTCTTGCCCGCCTTGCCGCCCTTCCGTCCGCGCCGGGCTCTCGCCCCCGCGATTCACCCAATTCGCGATTCCAACCCGCTGCAACTTGTGCGTCGAGGCCGTGCGCGGCAGTTCAGGCTCCGGCCAGACCGAAAAGCTCCGTATCCTCTGATGCGGCTCCAGCAGCTGATTCGCCGCCCGCACCGCGCGTTCCAGGCCGTCCGCGCCGGCCGCCGCCGGCACCAGCACCGCATGCACCTGGAGCTGCCCGCCCGCCAGTCGCGCCACCACCGCGCTGTCGCGAATCGACGCCTGGGCATTGAGCACGAGCTCCACGTCCTGTGGATAAACGTTCAGGCCCTCGCCGGTGACGATCACTTCTTTCTTGCGCCCCAGGAAGATCAAATTGCCTTCCGCGTCCAACCGACCCAGGTCTCCCGTGTGCAGCCAGCCGTCGCGCACCAACTCGGCGCTGGCCTGGGGGTTGCGAAAATATCCCGGCGAGACCATCGGGCCGCGCACCAGAATTTCCCCGTCCGCGGCGATGCGAATCTCCGCTTCCGCCAGCCGCCGGCCCACCGCGCCGCGCCGCAGTTTAAACGGATGGGTCGCGGCGATCGCCGGTGCCGTCTCCGTCAGCCCATAGCCCTGCACCACGGAATAGCCCAGCGCCGACCAGGCGTCTTCTAGCTGCCGCGGCAACGAGGCGCCGCCCACCATGAAGGCCCACATGCGCCGCCCCAGCCGCCGCCGCACCTTGCGCCAATGCCACCACCGCCACGGCATCCAATGAGTCCCGCTTTCGGCGATGATTTGCGCCGCCTCGAGCGGCTTGCCGCCAGGCTGCGCCAGCAGCCAATCCGCCATCAATTGCAGTTGCTGGGGCACGCAAACCAAGGCCGAGGCGCGATGCTGCCGCAGCGCTTGCGCCAGCGCCGGCGGCGCCTGCGATTCCGAAAAGACCACCCGCCCTTCCACCAGCCGCGGCACTAACAAACCCATCATCTGCCCGAATAAATGACTCAAGGGAATCACGTGCACGAAAGCGATGCGCAGCAGCGGCTTTAGCCAGCGCCGCACCTTGCACACTTCGCTCTCGAGCGAGCGTATGTTGGCCAGCACATTGCCGTGGGTGATCATGACCCCCTTGGGCTCGGCCGTCGTCCCGGAGGTATAGACGATCTCCAGCAGCGCGTCCGCGGCAATCGGCTCCGCGTCTCCGCCCGCAAGCCTCGGCAGCGCGTCGATCGCGTCGAAGCCCATGATCTCCGCCTGCCCCGCTTCGGCCGCCTCCCGCGTTCGCCCGGCTTCGGTGCAAATCAACTTGGATTCGGTATGCGCCAGCGTGCGCTGCAGGTAATCGGCGGAAAAGGCCGCGTCCACCGGCACCACGACCACCCCGGCCAGCAGGCAGCCGTAAAAGGCGATGGCCCACGCGCCGCTGGCCCGCCCCCATACGATCACGCGATCGCCGCGCCGGATCCGGCGCCGATCCAGCTCGGCCCGAAACGCCCAGGCCTTGCCGATTAGCTCGCCGTAGGAGTACTCGCGCGCGCGATATAACTGCTGCTCGACCAAAGCCGTGCGGGCCCCCAGCGCCGCGAAACCGGCCACGTACGTCGAGAGCGAATCGAGCCGCATCGTCTGAATCCTCGAAGCCCCGCGTTGCCGCTAATAGGATAAGGCCGTCCGGCTTGCTCTCGCACCTTCCCGCTCGCCTCCGGGCGGGCTTGTCAAGGCGCGCCGTTAGCGTCACAATCCGAATTCGTCGGCTTGGAACCCACGCATGAGAATCGGAATCTTCACTGCCCTGTTCAATCAGCTCTCCCTCGACGAGGCCATTAAGCGGGTTCGCGCCCTGGGCCTTTCGACCGTCGAGTTGGGCACCGGCAACTATCCTGGCGATCCCCACTGTCCCCTGTCCATGCTGGCCAACGCCGGCCAGCTCAAGGATTTTGGCGCCAAGCTGCGGGATGCCGGCCTATCCATCAGCGCCCTGAGCTGTCACGGCAATCCCTTGCATCCCGATGGCGGCACCCGCAAGGCGTTCGTGGATACTAGCCGCAAGACCATTCGCCTTGCCTCCAAACTGGGAGTGAAGACGGTGATCGACTTCTCCGGATGCCCCGGCGAGAGTGATCGCGCCACCCGCCCCAACTGGGTGACCTGCCCCTGGCCGCCGGAGTATGTCGATGTTTTGAAATGGCAATGGGAAAAGAAAGTCCTGCCGTTCTGGCGCGAGCATGCGCGCTTTGCCGCCGATCACGGCGTGCGCGTCGCCATCGAGATGCACCCCGGCTTCGTCGTCTACTCGCCGGAAACCATGCTCCGCCTGCGCGCCGAGGCCGGCAAGGCCGTCGGTTGCAACTTCGATCCTAGCCATCTCTTTTGGCAGCGGATCGATCCCATCGCGGCGGCGCGCATCCTCGGCGCCGAGGGCGCGATCTTTCACGTGCACGCGAAGGATACGCAAATCTTCGACGCTAACTGCAACCGCACCGGCGTCCTCGACACCAAGCCGTACGTGCACGAATCGCAGCGAGGCTGGATTTTCCGCTCTGTCGGCTACGGTCATGGGCCCGCCTGGTGGGCGGAATTCATCTCCATGCTGCGCCTGATCGGCTACGATGACGCCCTCAGCATCGAACACGAAGACAGCTTGATGTCGGTCAACGAGGGGCTAAGCAAAGCCGCCGCGTTTCTGCAAGCGCTGGTCATCCGTGAGCCGCGGCCCAAGGTCTGGTGGGCATAACGAGAGCGACGAGAACATGGCCGAGATCAACATTGGCATGGTCGGTTACGCCTTCATGGGCAAGGCGCATAGCAACGCCTGGCGGCAAGCGCCCCATTTTTTTCCCGCGATCCCGCGCCCCCGGCTGAAGGCCATCTGCGGCCGCACTCGCCCCGCGCTGGAGCGCGCCGCCGCTCAACTGGGCTGGGAATCCGTCGAAACCGATTGGCGGCGCTTGCTCGCGCGCAAGGACATCGACGTCGTGGATATTGTCACTCCCGGCGATTCCCATGCCGAGATCGCCATCGCCGCCGCCCAGGCCGGCAAGCACGTCCTCTGCGAGAAGCCCCTCGCCAACTCTCTGGCGGAAGCGCAAGCCATGGTCGCCGCAGCCGATGCCGCCGGCGTTTGCAACATGGTGCTCTTCAACTACCGCCGCGTGCCCGCCATCGCTCTGGCCCAGCGCTTCATCGCCGAGGGCAAGCTGGGACGCATCTTCCATTACCGCGCCCAGTATCTTCAGGACTGGATCGTGGATCCCGAGTTTCCCCGCGTCTGGCGCCTCGACAAGACCGTCGCCGGCTCCGGCGCGCTCGGCGACTTGGGAGCGCACATCGCCGATCTCGCCCTCTTCCTGGTCGGCCCGGTGGATCGCGTCTCGGCTCTTACCGTGACCATGATCCCCGAGCGGCCGCTGCCCGATCAGCCCACCAAGCGGGCCCCCGTTACCGTGGACGACTCGGCGCTGTTCCTCGGCAAGATCGGCGAAGTCACCGCCTCTTTCGAGGTGACTCGTCTGGCCCCCGGCCGCAAGAATTATCTCGCCTTCGAGATCAACGGCAGCCGCGGCTCGCTGCGCTTCAACTTGGAACGCCTCAACGAACTCGAGTTCTACGACCGCACGCTGCCGGACGCGATGCAAGGCTGGAACAACATCATGGTCACCGACGGTTCCCACCCCTACCTCGCCCACTGGTGGCCCGCCGGCCACGTGCTCGGCTATGAACACACGTTCGTGAACGCCATGGCCGATTTCCTGGCCGCGCTCGGCGCCGGCGGCGAAGTGCGCCCGAACTTCGCCGAGGGCGCCGTTACCAACGCGGTCCTCGACGCCGTGGAGCGGTCGGCGCGCTCCGGCCGCTGGGAATCCGTGGCTTCCCTGCCGCGGCAAGCGGCCGGCTAGCGAGATGCGCCGCCGCGCTCTCATTTCCTGGAGCGGTGGTAAGGACTGCGCCTGGGCCCTTCACCGGCTGCGCCGCCACCCCGAGATCGAGCTTGCCGGCCTGCTCACCACCTTCAACGAGGCTTTCGATCGCGTTGCGATGCATGCCGTGCGTCGCGAGTTGATCGCCGCCCAGGCCGAGGCCGCCGGCTTGCCGCTTTGGCCCGTGCCGCTCCCTTGGCCCTGCGATAACGCCGCCTACGAAACCCGCATGCGCGCCGCCTGCGATCGGGCCGTGGCCGAGGGGATCGAACTCGTCGCATTCGGTGACCTGTTCCTAACCGACGTGCGCGCGTATCGCGAGCGGCAAATGCAAGGCACCGGGCTCTCGCCTTTGTTTCCTCTCTGGAAGCTGCCGACGGCGGAGTTGGCGCGCGAAATGATCCGCTCTGGGCTGCGCGCCCGCATCACCTGCCTGGATCCGCGGCAATTGCCCAAATCCCTGGCCGGCCGCGAATTCGACGCCCAGCTCCTGGCCGAGTTGCCGCCCGGCGCCGACCCCTGCGGCGAGCGCGGCGAATTCCATACCTTCGTCTTCGCCGGCCCGATGTTTTCCGCGCCGATCGCCGTGGATGCCGGTGAAATCGTTGAGCGGGATGGCTTTGTCTTCGCCGATCTGCTTCCTGCGGCGCGAAACTTCCCTTCCATGCCCGCGTAATAGGAACGAGGCTTATATCCGCCCATGACGCTCCCCGCCTTCGCGGCCAAGAACGCCTTTCGCAACAAGCGGCGAACCGCTCTGACGGTATTGAGCATCGCTGTCTCGTTGTTGCTTCTAACGCTGCTCATGGCCGTGTGGCGCGCCTTTTACATCGACCCGGGCACGCCTAGCGAAGCCCGCCGCCTCGTCACCCGCAACCGCGTCTCGCTAATGTTCCTGCTGCCCGCTTTTTACGAGCGCAAAATCCGCGCCGTGCCCGGCGTCGTCGCCGTCGCCCCCTCCAACTGGTTCGGCGGCATCTACAAAGACACCAAGCCCGAGAACTTTTTCGGCCAATTCGGCACCAATCCCGCCGAACTGCTGGCCGTTTATCCGGATATCAAGATTCCTCCCGATCAGGCCGCCGCCTGGATCAAGGATCGCGCCGGCTGCATCGTGGATTCGCGCCTGGCCGTCGCCCACCACTGGCGCCTGGGCGACCACATCTTTCTGAAGGGAAGCATTTTTCCCGTCACCCTCGACCTGAAGGTAGACGGCATCTTTGGCTCGCCGATCGCCTTCCAGTCCATTTACTTCAATCAGGAATACGTGAACCAAGCCCTCCCCTACATGGCCAACTTGGACGACACGTTCGCCATCCTCACCGCTTCTCCGCAAGACGTATCCAAGGTCTCGGCCGCCATCGACGCCATGTTTCGCGATGCGCCCCAGCCCACCCGCACCGAAACCGCGAAGAGCTTCACCTTGGACTTCATCAACATGCTGGGGAACATCAAGGCCTTCATGCTCGCCATCGCATCCGCCGTCGTCTTCGCCATTCTGCTCGTCTCGGCCAACACCATGGCCATGTCGGTGCGGGAGCGGATTCGCGAAATCGCCGTGCTCAAGACGCTCGGCTTCCCCAAAAACTCCATACTGTCGCTCCTGATCGGCGAAGCCGTCACCGTGACTTTGTTGGGGGGCTTGATCGGCGCCGGCCTCGCCTGGTTCCTTCTGACCATGGCGGCTCATGCACCCGGCGGCAACATGATGGGCAATATGTCCGTGACGCCCGGCATTTTCGCCCTGGCCTTGGCCGCCGCCGCGCTCGTCGGCGTGCTGAGCGGCTTCGTGCCCTCCTGGCGCGCCTCCTCGCAACCGATCGTACAAGGACTTCGCCATGTCGGCTAATCTTGCCTCGCCATCGGCCTCACGTCCTAAGCGTTGAATCGTCATGGCCATACCACTCGCCTATAACTTCCGCAATCTCCGCCTGCGTTGGGGCGCCACCGCCATGACCGCGATCGGCATCGCGCTGACCGTGGCCGTCGCCGTGTTCATTCTGGCGTTGCTAAGCGGCTTGAGCCAGGCATTTGCCGCGACTGGCGATCCCCTCAATGTCTTGGTGATGCGCAAGGGCGCGCAATCGGAGGTCGAGAGCAGCGTGAGTCAGGAGCAGCTCGCCGTGTTGCGCCTGCTCCCCGGTATCGCCCAGGATGCCTCCGGTCAGCCCTTGGTTTCCGGCGAAATGGTGGTCGCGGTGGTCCTGCCCCGCGCCAACGGCAGCGGCGAAGTCAACGTCACCGTTCGCGGCCTTACCATGGCGGGCCTGCGCTTGCATCCCATGGTGCATTTGCTTTCCGGCCGCTGGTTTCAGCCCGGCCACCGCGAAGTGGTCGTCAGCAGCGCCATCGCGCGCAGCTTTTCCGGTGCCCGGCTCGGCGATCAGATTCGCTTCGGCAAGGGCCCCTGGACGGTGGTCGGCATCTTCGACTCGGGGGGCTCCGCCTCCGCCTCCGAAATTTGGGCCGACGTCAACCAAATGTCGGGCGACTTCGGCCGCCCCGGCTTCAGCTCGGTGTTGCTGCGCGGCGCCGACGCCATGGCGGCGCAGGCGCTTGTCCATCGCGTCAGCGATGACCAGCGGCTCGAGCTCGATGGCCAGCTCGAAACCTCCTACTACGCGCAGCAGACCAGTTCCGGCGCTCCCATCAAATTCATCGGCATCATCATCGCCATCATCATGGCCGTGGGCTCGAGCTTTGCCGCCATGAACACCATGTACGCCGCCGTCGCCTACCGCGGCCGCGAAATCGCCACCTTGCGGATTCTCGGCTTTACCCGCGCCAGTATCCTGGCCTCGTTCGTGGTCGAGTCGCTGTTGCTGGCGCTGCTCGGCTGGGTGATCGGTGTGTTGGCGATTTTGCCCCTCAATGGCTTGACCACTACCACCAACAACGCCATTACCTTCAGCGAGGCCGTTTTTCAGCTGCGCCTTACCCCCGGGGTCGCGGGAATCGCCCTCGCATTCGCGCTGCTAATGGGCCTGCTGGGCGGCTTGGCTCCGGCCTGGCACGCCGCCCGCGGACAGATCGTGACGGCCCTGCGCGCCTAACCCTCCAACATGGACACACGCTCGGACGACCTCAACAGCCTGCGCATCGAGCGCTCCAACCGCTCCCAGCCGCCCGCTTCCCGTCGTCGCGCGGTGGGCATCGCCATCGCCGTTGCCGTCGTGCTGGTGGCCCTGGGCGCCTATCGTTTCTGGAGCGCCGATTCGGCCGTGCCCGTGACCGTGGTTCGCGCCGCCGCGCCCTCCGCGGACGTGGGCGGCGTGGTCCTTTCCGCGACCGGCTATATCGTCCCCCACCACGTCATCTACGTAAATTCCAAGGTCACCGGCCGAGTCGCCTGGATTGGGGTCGAGAAGGGCGACCTCGTCAAACAAGGGCAAGTCCTGGTTCGTCTCGAAGACCAGGAGTTTCGCGCTCAGGTCGAGCAGGCGCGCGGCCAAGTGCTCAGCGCCCGCGCCTATTACGCAGAGCTCCAGCATGGCTCGCGCCCACAAGAGATCGCCCAGGCGTCGCACAACCTCCAGCAGGCGCGCGCCACGCTGGCCGGCGATCGGCAGACTTTCACCCGCACCCAGGAGCTGGCCGCGCAGGGATTGGTCACTCGCCAGCAGTTCGACGACGCGCAAGCCAAATTTCAAGCCGACCAGCAGTTGGTGGATTCCTTGCAGCAGGCCTATACCCTCGCCCGCCTCGGCCCCCGCCCGGAGGAAATCGAGCGCGCCCGCGGCGCGCTGCTCCAGGCCGAGGGCCAGCTCGCCTACGCCGAATCCAACCTCTCCGCCACCCGCATCCGCGCTCCGGTTAACGGCACCATCCTGGACCGCACCGCGGAGGTGGGCGAGTTGGTCACCGCCCAATTTGCCAGTTCCGCCACCGGCGGTCCGGTCGGTTCGGTCGTGACCCTCGCCAACTTGCAGGATTTGCAAGTCGAGCTCGACATCGCGCAAGACGATTTCGCCAAACTGACGCCGCATCAAACTGCCGTCGTCACCACCGACGCCTATCCCGATCGCAAATACGACGGCATTCTGGCCGAGATCTCGCCCGAAGCCAATCGCGAGAAGGCCACCGTGCAGGTCAAGGTCCAGATCGCGAAACCCGATTCGTACTTGCGGCCGGAGATGAACGCCACCGTCCGCTTTCTGGCCCGGCCCGGCGCCAACTCCGCCAGTCCCGCGGGCGTGCTCATTCCCGCCGCCGCCCTGCGCGGCGCCGGCGCCCAGCGCTTCGTCCTCTTGGCCTTCAATGGAAAAGCGCTGCGCCGCCCCGTGCGGGTCGTGGGCCAGGCCGCCAGCGGCGTACTCGTCACCGGCCTCAACGGCGGGGAAAACGTGATCGTCGCCGCGCCGCCCTCGCTTCAGGATGGCGGCCCGATCCGCATCCAGCCTACGCCATAGACTTCGTTCCGGGAGCCCCTTGCCATGCCTTCATCCCCGCCGCCTATCGTTGCCGCCAGCCACGTCACCAAAACCTTCCGCCGCGACAACTTCGAGGTCGAGGCGCTTCGGGACGTCTCCCTCGACATCGCAAGCGGCGAGTTCCTGGCCCTCATGGGCCCTTCCGGTTCAGGCAAAACCACGCTGCTCAATATGATCGCCGCCATCGATCGCCCCTCCGCCGGTGAATTGACGGTGATGGGCGAGCGCGTGCTCGATCTCAGCGACCGCCAGGCCGCGCGCTGGCGCAACGAAAAAATCGGCTATGTCTTCCAAACCTTCAACCTAATTCCCGTCCTCACCGCCGCGGAAAACGTCGAGTTGCCGTTGCTGCTCACCGGCCTTTCGAAGCGCGACCGCCGCGATCACGTCATGACCGCGCTCCGCCTCGTGGGTCTCGCCGATCGCGTCGATCACCTGCCCAAGCAGCTCTCCGGCGGTCAGGAGCAACGGGTGGCCATCGCCCGCGCCATCGTCAGCGATCCGGCCATGATCTTGGCCGACGAGCCCACCGGCGACCTCGACAGCCAATCCGCCACCGAAGTGCTCGAGATCCTAACACGCCTCAATCGCGAACACGGTAAGACCATCATCATGGTCACCCACGATCCCCACGCCGCGGGCTACGCGCGCCTTACGCTTCATCTCGAGAAGGGCCAGCTTCTGCCCGCCCGCGGTGCTACTGCCTAGCGTTAGGCTGGGGGCATGCAAGCCCTTGTCCTGGAGCGCCCGGCGCCCGTCGCCAGCCAGCCGCTGTCGCTCGTCTCGCTGCCCGATCCCGAGCCGGGGGCGGGGCAATTGCTGCTGCGCGTCCGTTGCTGTGGCGTGTGCCGCACCGATCTTCATGTCGTTGAAGGCGAGTTGCCGGTGCGCCGGCCGCGCATCACCCCCGGCCACCAAGTCGTCGCCACCGTCGCGGCCCTCGGCCCCGATATAGGCCGCGCATCGTCCCGCCCGTGCGCGATCGGCGATCGCGTGGGTCTCGCCTGGCTGCATCGCACCGACGGCACCTGCCGTTTCTGCCGTTCGGGGCGGGAAAACCTCTGCCCGGCCGCCGAGTTCACCGGCTGGACGCAGCCCGGCGGCTATGCCGAGCTGTGCCTTGCCGACGCCGGCTTCGTCTATCCCCTGCCCGCCGCTTTCTCCGATCTGGACGCCGCTCCCCTGCTCTGTGCCGGCATCATCGGCTATCGCTCGTTGCAAACGACCGGCCTCGGCTCCCATTGCCCCGGCGCCCGCCTCGGCATCTACGGATTCGGCGCCGCCGGTCACGTCGTGATCCAGCTGGCGCGGGCGCGCGGCGCCGAGGTCTACGTCGCCACTCGCGACGAACGCCACCAGCGCCTCGCCGCGGACCTGGGCGCCGTCTGGGTGGGCGGCGCCGCCGCTCTGCCGCCCGTGCCGCTGGACGCCGCCATAATGTTCGCGCCCGCCGGCGAGCTCGTGCCGGTCGCGCTCCGGGCGCTCGATGCCGCCGGCGTATTGGTGCTGGGCGGCATCCACATGAGCCCCATCCCCGCCCTCGATTACGATCTCCTCTACCGCGAGCGGGTGATCCGCTCCGTCGCCAACAACACCCGTGAAGACGGCCGCGCTTTTCTCGCCGAAGCCGCCGCCATCCCCATACGCACTCGCGTGACGGCTTTTCCGCTTGCCGCCGCCAACGACGCCTTGAGCGCGCTCAAGCATGATGCGTTCGCCGGCGCCGCCGTGCTGACCGTGGCGGCCTCGTAACGCCGCACATGCTAACCTTGCACGCCGCGCGGATAGAGCTCGAGGTTGTGGGCGGCGTTGATCAGCGCCATGTGCGTAAAAGCCTGCGGGTAATTGCCCAGTAGAAAGGGCAGGTTGCCTAGCGTCCAATCCATCTCTTCGGAAAACAACCCCAATGCGCTGCCGTGCCCGGTAATCGCCTCGAAAAGCCGCCGCGCCTCGCGCGTTTGGCCGGTCAGCGTCAGGCAATCGACCATCCAGAAGCTGCAGATCAGGAACGCTCCCTCCGGCTCGCCGATGCCATCTTCTTGAGTGTTGACATAGCGGCGCAGGAACGGCCCGCGCGAAAGCTGCTTGCGAACCGCCTCGATGGTGCCTAGCATGCGCGGCTCCCGCGGCTTCACGAAGCGGACCAGCGGCAGCAACAAGGTGCTGGCGTCGACGCTGGTGCTGCCGTAGCTCTGCACGAAGGCGTGCTGCCGGGCGTCATAGCCGCGGCGCAGGACATCGGCGCGGATCGCTTTCCACGCCGCTTTCCATTCGTCCACCGGCCCGCGCAGGCCGTACCGCCGTGCCAGCTTGATCGCCCGGTCCACCGCCACCCAGCACATCACCTTCGAATACACGAAATGGCGCATGCCGCCCCGCACCTCCCAGATGCCGTTGTCGGGTCGCTGCCAGTGATCGGTGGCATAATTCGCCAACTTCACCAGCACCTGCCAAATGTCCCGCTCCAGCCCGCCCCGCCACTTGGCATAGGTGTAACCGGCATCGAGAACCTCGCCATAAATGTCGAGTTGATATTGGTCGACGGCGCCATTGCCGATGCGTACCGGGCGCGAGTTGGCGTAGCCGCGCCACTGTCGCAACTCGCGTTCCGGCAGGCGCGCCGACCCGTCCACCCGGTAGCAGACTTGCAGCGGCAGCGGCTGCCGCTCCGCCACGTCGGCAATGAAGTGCAGAAAGCGGCTCGCTTCTTCGTGATAGCCGAGCAGCGAAAGCCCATAGAGGGCGAAGCTCGAGTCCCGCGGCCAGCAATAGCGGTAGTCCCAGTTCCGGCTGCCGCCGATGCCTTCCGGCAAGCTGGTCGTCGGCGCCGCCACCGGCGCCCCGGTCGGCTCGTAGATCAGCGCCTTGAGCGCCAAGGCGCTGCGCAAAACGAGCTCGCGATAGGGACCGGTGTACTGGCTGCGCGCCGCCCAGTTCTCCCAGGCGCGCCGAGTCTGCGCCAGCGAATTGCGCAGCCCCTCTTCGAGGAAAGCCGGCGCCGGCTCTCCCCAAGACAGCACCAGCCACGCCGGCTGGCCCGGCTGGACCGTGACCCGTCCCGCCAGTTCGCCGTGGCGCGCCGCCAGATCGCAACTGGCGGTCACGTGCAGCTGCAAATTGCCCGGCACCGACCACCAGCGCCCCCGCTCGCCGGCGCCGTCGTTGCCGACCCAGGCCGGCGCGCGCGTCCCGTAGTTGAGCCGGGGAGCGCAGCGCACCTCGAGCTCGGCCGTCCCGCCCAAGCTTTCCACCAGCCGGCAGACCGCGCCTTCCCGGAACAACGAGTGCAGGCCGCGCACCGGCATCCAGTCGGTGATCCGCACCCGCCCGCCGCGCCAGACGAACTCCGTGATCAAGATGTTGGTTCGCGCTAGATAGCGCTGCCGCCCGGGCGCGGCCAGGACCGGACTTATACAGCACGTCCCGCCGCGCTCGGCGTCCAGCAGCCCGCCGAAGATCGAAGGGCTGTCGAATCGCGGCAGGCACATCCAAGTAATGCTTCCGCTCCGATGCACCAGCGCGCAGGTGCATCCGTCCGAGATCATCCCGTGATCTCGAATGCGATACCGCTGCGCCTCTAAATTCGCTTGCAGTGTTTTCTGAGTGGCTGTCTCTTCCCGCGCCGGCATGCCATGAGACTAGTCGAATGCGCCGTCCAAGCGCAAAAACAAAACGGCGGACAATCCGACGCTTATTGGAGTCTTTTCGTTTGGCTTTCGCCGAACGACTGGTTCCAATAAGCGCCTATTGTCCGCCAATGGTTGCGATGGCGCCGCCGCCCGGCGGGTTGCCGCGGCGCGCATGCGCCAGCCGCCGTGTAACCTGGAGGAATGGCGACCAACGCGGCCAACATACTCGATCAGTTCACGCGCCAGGCCGAAGCCTTCGCCGGCACTTCCGGCATCAGCGATCCCGAGTCGCTGGACCGCATTGTGGCTCTGGCCGGCGCCACCTCCGCCGACGTCGTCCTCGATGTCGGCTGCGGCCCGGGCATCGTCGTCGCGGCCTACGCCCGGGTGGCTCGCCGCGTCACGGGCATCGACCTCACCCCCGCCATGGTGGACCAAGCGCGGCTGCGGCAGCGGCAACGATCGCTGACCAACGTCCAATGGGTACAAGGCGACATGCTCCGCCTGCCCTTCCCCGAAGCTTGCTTCTCGATCGTCAACTCCCGCTTCGCTCTGCACCACTGCCCCCAGCCCCTGCCCATGCTGCTCGAAATGCGGCGCGTCTGCCGCCCAGGCGGTCGCGTCGTGGTCACCGAAGCTGCTCCCGCGCCGGCAAAAGTAGCCGCCTACAATGCCGCCGAGAAGTTGCGCGACCCCTCGCACGAGCGCGCCTTTTCGCTGGCCGAGCTGGTCGCGTGGTTCGCCGCCGCCGCCTTGCCCGCGCCGCGCGTCGCGGAATATCGCATGCCCGGCGTGATCGAAGACCTGCTCGGCCGATCCTTTCCCCTCCCGGGCGATGGCGAGCGCCTTCGCGCCCTTTATCGCGCCTCGCTGTCGGGAGATCCTCTCGACATGGCCCTTCAGTTGGGTCCGCGGGGCGACCTTCGCTACGCTTTCCCGGTTGCCATTTTGTCCGCCGCCCGGAGCTAATTGGCGTGCTGGCTCACGTTCAGCAGCACGCCGACCGCCGCCAGCGTGAAAACCAGCGACGAGCTGCCGTAGCTGATGAAGGGCAGCGGTATGCCCTTGGTCGGCATCAGCCCGGTCACTACGCTGAAATTGATCAGCGCCTGCACCACCACCATCGCCGTGATGCCGACCGCCAAGAAGCGCCCGAAGGCGTCCGGAACCCGCCGCGCCACTCGCAGCCCGCGAATCAAGAACACCGCGAAGAGCACTACCACCAGCCCCGCCCCCAGCAGGCCGAGCTCCTCGCTGGTCACGGCGAAAATGAAATCGGTGTGCGGCTCCGGCAGAAAAAACAACTTCTGCCTCCCATCCATCAGCCCACGCCCCGTCACGCCGCCGCTGCCAATGGCGATGAGCGATTGCACGATTTGAAACGACGCCCCCTTCGGGTCCGACCAGGGGTGGAGAAACGCCAAAATCCGCTCCCGCCGGTACGCCACGTGAAACACCGCCCAGTAAAGCACGGGTGTCGCCGCCAGCGCGGCGATGCCGAAATAGCGCCAGCCCAGTCCCGCCGCGTAGCAAATGGCGGCGGCGATCAAGACCAGCGCGACCGAGGTGCCGAGATCCGGCTCGAAAAGCACCAGCGCCGTCAGCAGGGCCAAATAGGCCAATATCGGCCGCAGGACCGCCCACTCCTGGATCTGCCGCCAGCGGCTCTCCAAATAAAACGCCAGAAACAGAATCAGCGTCGGCTTCGCTAGCTCCGAGGGCTGAAGCGACAGCGCCCCCAGGCGGATCCAGCGGTGCGTGTTGTGCGCCCGGTCGAGAAAGAAAACCACCAGCAGCAAAACGATGGTGGCGAAAAGCGCCGGGTAGACCACCGCCGGCGACTTCAGCCGCCGGTATTCCATCCGCATGAACGCCCACATCAGCGCCAGCCCCAACCCCGCCCCGATCATCTGCCGCAATACGAAGTGGTAGGGCGACTGCGATCGCTCCAGCGCCACGATCGCCGAGGCGGAAAAGACCATCACCAGCCCCAGCCCCACCAGCGACAGGGTGACCACGAACAGAACGCGATCGTAGGCGAGGCGCTTAGCCATCCCGGCGCGGATTCGCGGCCGCGGCTCGCCCCACCAACTGCGCCACCGCTTGCTTGAATACCCGGCCGCGATGCTCGTAATTTTCGAACTGATCGAAGCTCGCGCAGGCCGGCGCCAGCAGCACCGTCTCCCCTTTGCGCGCTTCGCCGGCGGCGATCTCCACCGCCCGCTCCAGGGTTCCCGCCCGGGTCATGGCCACTCCCAGCGGCTCCAGCTGCCGGGCGATTTTCTCGCTCGCCGCTCCGATCAAGAGCACCCGGCGCGCCCGCGCCCGCAGCAGCGGCGCCAGCGGCGCATAGTCGCTGTTCTTGTCCTTGCCGCCCAGCACCACCCATAGGCCGCCGGGAAAGGCTTCCAGCGCCTTGATCGTTGCATCCACGTTGGTGGCTTTCGAGTCGTTGAAGTAATCCACCTCGCCGACCCGCGCCACGAACTCCAGCCGGTGCTCCACCGCCTTGAAGCTGCGCACTCCCGCTTCAAGAGCCGCGCTGGTCTCCTTCTCGCCGCCGGTCCCCACTCGCTCGATCAGGCAGGCCGCCGCCAGCGCCGCCAGCGCATTTTCGGTGTTATGGGCGCCGCGCAGCGGAATCGCCGCTGCCGGCATAAGCTTCGTCGTCCGCCCGCCTTCGCGCCAAACCAGATCCTCCGCAGCCACGAACGCGCCCTCGCCCGGCAGCCGCTCCTGCCGCCCGAACCAGCGCACCTGGCTCGGCGCCCCTTCCGCGTACTTGCGGCACCATTCGTCCGCGGCGTTCAAAATCGCATAATCCGCCGCCGTCTGATTGCGAAAGATCCGTCCCTTCGCCGCCGCGTACCGGGCCATGTCGCCATGCCGGTCGAGGTGATCTTGGCTGAGATTGAGCACCATCGCCACGTGGGCATGAAACGATTCCACCGTCTCCAATTGAAAGCTCGACACCTCGACGACGTTGATCGTCTCGTCGTCCGAGCTTTCCACCAGCGAGATCAGCGGCGTGCCGATGTTGCCGCCCACCTGCACGCGATGGCCCAGGCCGCGCAGCAGGTGCCCGGTCAGCGCCGTGGTCGTCGTCTTGCCGTTCGAACCGGTGATGGCGACGACCCGCCCCCGCAGGTGGCGCGCCGCCAGTTCTATTTCGCCCAGGATCGGAATTTGCTCCGAACGCGCCCGCTCCAGCACCGGAAGGTCGGTCGGCACCCCCGGGCTGACCACGATCCAATCGGCGTTGAGAAAACTGCGCTCTTGGTGCCCGCCCGTCTCGATGGCGATTCCGGCCTCCATCAGCCGCGGAATCTCCGCCCGCAGCTGCGCCGCCGCCCGCAGCTCCGAGACGACCACCCGCGCCCCGCGCCCGCGTAGAAACAGCGCCGTGGCGATGCCGCTCTTGGCCATCCCCACCACCAGCACCTGCTTTCCTTTGAGTTCCTCCATTGCCTGCCCCCTGCTTGCCGTTATCGCAGTTTCAGCGTGGTCAGCGCGAACAGCGCGAACACGCCCGATAAAATCCAGAACCGCGCGATGATCTTCGACTCGCTCCAGCCCAATTGCTCGAAGTGATGGTGCAGCGGCGCCATCTTGAAGATTCGCTTGCCCCGCAGCTTGAAGCTGCCCACCTGCAAAATCACCGACAGCGCTTCGATGACGAAAATGCCGCCGATGAAGGGCAACAACAGCTCCTGCTTGATGATCACCGCCACCGTGCCGATCGCCCCGCCCAGCGCCAGCGAGCCCACGTCGCCCATGAAGATCTGCGCCGGATGCGCGTTGTACCAAAGAAAGCCGATGCTCGCCCCCACCGTCGCCCCGCAATAGATGGAGAGTTCGCCGACCAGCGGCAGCTTGTCGATGTCCAGGTAGCCGGCTAAGACCGCGTTGCCAGAGACGTAGGTCAGCACCGTCAGCGCTCCCGCCGCGATGATGGTGCAGCCGATCGCCAGCCCGTCCAGCCCGTCCGTCAGGTTGACCGCGTTGCTCGAGCCCACGATGATCAATGCCACGAAGGCGATAAAGGGCGCGAAGGCCACCAGGTAAGTCAGGTGGTGGTGCAGCAGGAACGGAATCGCCAGATCCGGCCGGAAATCCTTGAAAAACGGCACCACCAACCGCGTCGAGTAGCGCCCGCTGGAGTTCATCAGCACCAGCACCACCGCCACCACCACGCCCACCAGCACCTGCAGCCCAAACTTCTCCCCCGAGGTCAGGCCCAGATTGCGGCGGTGCCGCAGTTTGGCGAAGTCGTCGACGAAGCCGATGATGGCGAACGCCAACTCCGCGAAGATTGCGATCCAAATGAACGGATTGCGCAGGTCCGCCCACAGCAGCGTCGGTACCAGAATGGCGATATTGATCAGCACCCCGCCCATGGTCGGCGTGCCGGCCTTCTTCTGGTGCGACTTCGGTCCCTCCTCGCGGATGTACTGCCCGATCTGAAACTGCTGCAATTGGCGAATCAGCCAGGGGCCCACCAGAATCGCGATCGCCATCGCCGTCAAGCTGGCGAAGGCGGTGCGGAAGGTCAAGTACCGAAACAGCCGCAGCGGGCGGAAGTCGGTGTGCAGCTTCAAATAAAAGAGCCAGTAGAGCATGGCGAGCCGGTGCGTAAAGCGTTAGCTAATGGGCGGCCAAGGCCTCCGGACCCATGATGGCGGCGAGCGCTTTTTCCAACCGCACCCCGCGCGACGCCTTGGCCAACACCACGTCGCCTGGGCGCAACATTCCCGCCAAGCGCTGGCCGCAGCTTTCCGCATCTTCGAAAAATTCTCCCTGGCCGGCGAAGCCCGCCGCCCGCGCCGCTTCCAAGATGTGGCGCGCCTCGCCCTGCACCGCGAAAAGCACGTCGATGCGCCGCTGCGCCACCAGGTCCCCGACGCGCCGGTGCAACGCCGCCGCCGCGGGACCCAGTTCCAGCATCTCGCCCGCGACCAGGATCCTCCTCGTGGCCGGCATGCCGGCCACGAGGTTGATCATGCTTTCGAGCGCCGGCGGATTCGAGTTGTAGCTGTCGTCGATGATCGTCGCGCCACCGCGGTGCAAGATCCGCCCCCGCCCCTTCGCCGGCGCCATCGCCGCCAGCGCCTCCGCCGCCGCTCTCAGCCGCAATCCAAAGACCAACCCCGCCGCCAACGCCGCGGCGGCGTTGGCCACGTTGTGCCGTGCCAGCAGTTGCAGCCGCACGCGCGCCTGCTCCTGGCGGCCCGACTCGTCGCGGCTCACCACCGTGAATTCGCTGCCGTCTTCTCCCAGCAGCCGCACGTCGTCCGCCCACACCCCCGGCCCGCGCGCGCTCCCCTCCGGCGTTCCCAGGCCGAACCAGGCCACCGTGCCGCCATAGCCGTCGCCAAAGCGCGCCACCCGCGCATCGTCGCGGTTCAGTACCATGACTCCGTTCGCCGGCAGCGCCTCGGCCAGTTCCCGCTTGGCCAGCGCAATCTCGTCCAGGGAGGCAAAGTGCCCGAGGTGCACGCTGCCCACGTTGGTGAAGATCCCCACCTGCGGCTCCGCCAATTGCGCCAAGCGCGCGATTTCGCCGCGATGGTTCATGCCCATCTCCAGCACCGCGATGTCGTGGGCGGGCGTCAGCCGCAACAGCGACAACGGCACGCCGAGGTGATTGTTGAGGTTGCCCTCCGTCTTCAACACCCGCAGGCGCGTCTCTAGGACGCGCGCCACCATCTCTTTCGTGCTGGTCTTGCCCGCCGAGCCGGTGATCGCCACCACCTTGCGGCCCCAGCGCCGCCGCACCGCGTGCGCCAACTGCTGCAGCGCCAGCGTCGGATCGGGCACGGGCAGCAGCCGGTCGCGAAACGGCGCGGCAAAGCGCGCGTAAGCGTCGCGCGCGATCACCGCTCCCACCGCGCCCGCCCCCAGCGCCCCTAGCACGAAGTCGTGCCCATCCCGCTGCTCGCCGCGAATGGCGAAAAAAAGCTCGCCCGGACGCACCGTTCGCGAGTCGATCGAATAGCCGTCCGCCAGCCCCGCCACCTCCGGCGGCGGGCAGCCTAGCGTCCCGGCGACCTCCGCCAAGCTCAGCTGCATGCCGCGATCGCGCGCAGGGCGGCGCGCGCCTCCTCGACATCGTCGAAATGGTTCCGTCGTTCGCCGATGATCTGATAGTTCTCGTGGCCCTTGCCCGCCAGCACCACCACGTCCCCGGGCCGGGCCGCGGCGATGGCCAAGCCAATCGCCGCCCGCCGGTCCGGTTCTACCTGCACCGCCCGCCCCGCAGCCGGAATGCCTGCCAGGATTTCCTCGAGGATCGCGCGCGGGTCCTCGCTGCGCGGGTTGTCCGACGTCACCACCGCGAGATCGCTCAGGCGGGCGGCGATGGCGCCCATCTGCGGACGCTTGCCGCGGTCGCGGTCCCCGCCGCAACCGAACATCGCGATCACCCGGCCGCCATCGGCCTGCTCCCGCGCCAGGCGCAACACGTTCGCCAGCGCATCCGGCGTATGCGCGTAGTCCACCACCACCGTGAAAGGCTGCCCGGCCTCGACCCGTTCGAACCGCCCCGGAACTCGCGTCACCGCCTCCACGCCCCGCCGCACCGTTTCCGCGTCGATGCCCATGCGCAGACCGGCGCCGATCGCGGCCAAGAGATTCGAGACGTTCACGCGGCCCAACAGCCGGCTGTGCGTCTCGAACTCCAATCCCTCCGGCCCTTGCACGCGAAACCGCACCCCCTGCCCGTCGCAGACCAGGTTCGTGGCGCGCAGCCCCGCCGCCGCCTCCAAGCCGTAAGTCAGCACCGGCCCCTCATAGTCCCGCACCATCGCCCCGCCGCTGGCGTCATCGGCGTTGATCACCGCGTGCCGCGGCTGCCCCGCCCCGGTGCCGTCGAAGAGGCGTTTCTTGGCCGTCCGGTAGGCGTCCAGCGTGGCGTGGAAATCGAGATGGTCCTGGGTCAGGTTGGTGAAGACGGCGGCCTCGAAACGGCAGCCCCACGTGCGCTCCAAGGCCAGCGCGTGCGACGAAACTTCCATCACCACCGCCTGGCAGCCCGCTTCCGCCATGCGCGCGAAGATCGCCTGCAGATCGTAGGATTCGGGCGTGGTGTGCGGCGCCGGCCAAACCTCGCCGCCGGCGCGGTACTCGATCGTGCTGATCATCCCGGCGCGCAGGCCGGCCGCCGCCAGCATGCTTTCGCAGAGATACGCCGTGGTGGTCTTGCCGTTGGTTCCCGTGATTCCGATCAAGCGTAGTCGCTCCGCCGGCCGCCCGAACCAATTCGCCGCCATCGTCGCCAGCGCGCGCCGCGCATCCGCCACCTGCACCCAGGGCGTCGCCGCGAGCTCCGCCGCCGGCGCCGCTTCCGACACCACCACCGCCGCGCCCCGCGCCAGGGCCTGGGGGATGTAGCGGTTGCCGTCGGTCACCTCGCCGCGAATGGCGACGAAGGCCTGTCCCGGTTGAATTTGCCGCGAGTCATAGTGCAAACCCGCCAGCGCCCCCGCCGGCTCCCTCCGCAGCGGCGCGCGCAGTTCCACCCCGCTCAATAAGCGGTCGAGTTGCATTCGGTTCTCTCTAGTATAGGTTCCGCTCCGCTGCCGCTCCATCCCGGTTAGGTTCCGAACCAGACGGTGACTTTGCCCCCCGCCGGCAGCTTCACCCCCGCGCTCGGCTGCTGGGCGCGCGCCGTCCCGTCGCCCTCGATTTGCAGCTCGATGCCCAGCGCCTCGCACCGCGCCGCCACTTGCCGCAGCGACTGGCCGCTAAAATTGGGCACCGCCACCCCGCCGTCATAGTCCACCACCACGGTGCCACCCGGCGCCGCCGTGGCCTGGGACTCGGCGTCGGGCGCCGGCGTTTCCGCCGGCAGGTCGGCCATCTCTTCCGAGTCGTCCGTCAGCTCGCTGGCGGGCAGCGGCGCCCGCGCGCGCTCCAGGCCGGGCGTGACCGGGACGTCGTGCGGCACCCCGAGATAGGGCAACACCCGCTGCGCCACGGCGCGAAACACGGGCGCCGCCACTTCGCCACCCTCGTGCTGGCCCACCGGCGAGTCCAAAACCACCACAATGGCCACCGCCGGATCGTGCAGCGGCGCGAAGCCGGCGAAGGAGGCAACGTAGTGGTTCTTCGAGTAGGCGTGCGTGCCCGGATCGACCTTCTGCGCCGTCCCCGTTTTTCCCCCCGCCGTGTAACCGTCCAGCTGCGCCTCGCGGCCGGTGCCCGCCAGGATGACCTGCTCCATCATGGCCTTCATCTCGTTGGCCGTCTCCGCGCTCACCACCCGCTGGCCGGCCAATTCCGGCGCCGCCGGCACGCTGGCGGGCGCGTCGCCGCGAAAACGGTCCAGGATCACGCGCGGCGAATGATAAACCCCGCCGTCGGCGATCGTCGCCGCCAGCCCGGCCACTTGCAACGGCGTCACCGCGATCTCCTGCCCCATGCTGAGCGCCCCGATCGACATCTTGGTCCAGTGGCTGGGCGGCCGCACCAGGCCGCGCGATTCTCCCGGCAGCGCGATGCCGGTTTCCTGCCCGAAACCGAAGCCGCGAATGTAGTCGTAGAAGCGCTGGTCGCCCAGCCGCAGCCCCAGCTTGATCGCCCCAACGTCGCTCGAGTCCACTAGGATCTGGCTCACCGTCAGCAGCCCGTAGCGCGCGTGATCGTGAATGATCCGCCCGCCCACCAGGATCGAACCCATTTGACAGTTCACCAATTCGTCCGGCCGCGCCAAATGTTGATCGAGGGCCGCCGACAGCGTCACCAGCTTGAAGACCGAGCCTGGCTCGTAAACGTCGGTGATGGCCGCGTCGCTCATGTCCGCCTGCGGCGTCGAGCGATAGTCGTTGGGATTGAAGCTGGGCGCGTTGGCCATCGCCAGGATCTGCCCGTTTGCCGGGTTTTCGACGATCACCGTGCCGCGCCGCGCATGGGTGGCCGCCATCGCCCTGTTCAACTCCTGCTGGGCGATGTACTCGATGTTTTGGTCGAGCGTGAGCACCAGGCTCTCGCCCGGTTCCGGCGCCAGTTCGACCTGGTGATAGGCGCGCCCGTGAGCGTCCACTTCGACCAGTTCCTGCCCCGCGTGGCCGCGCAGCTCGCGGTCGAACTCTAGCTCCAGACCGCCCAGGCCGCTCCCGTCCATCCCCACGTAGCCCAGCACCTGCGCCGCCAGACGCCCCTTGGGATAGAACCGATTGCCCTCTTTTTCGAAGTAAACGCCGCGCAGATGCAGCGCCCGAACCCGCCGCGCTTGCTCGGCCGTAACCTTGCGCGCCACCCAGCAGAAGCCGCGCGTCGCCTCCAGCCGCCCTGCCAGGTCGCGCGCGTCCAGATGCAGCGCCCGCGCCAGCTGCCGCGCCGCTCGCGACGGGTCCGCCAACTGCGAGCCCATGGCGAAAACCGAGTCCACCTCGAGGCTCATCGCCAAGGGATGAAGATGGCGGTCGTAGATTACGCCGCGCGGCGCCGTGACCTCGATGGTGCGCGATTGCTGCCGGTCCGCCTTGCGCTCCAGCCAGTGATAGTCCACCACTTGCAGGCAGAACAGCCGCGTCAGGATCACCAGAATCCAGATCGCCAGCGCCGCCTCCAGCAGCCACACTCGCCGAGATGGGGGAGCCGAGGCCCGCATTCTTGCGCTCTTCGTGGAAAGCGGCCGAACGGCGCCGCGCGGCGGCCGGCGGCAGCGCCACGCCCGCCGCCCCGCGCGCCTAATCGCTAGCTTCGGCGCCGCCCCCCAGCGCCAAGCCTGGCCTCGCTTGCGCTATCGCGCGCTGCCCATGCCCGCCGGCGCGGCCGCC